>JANPBY010000230.1:0-2160 GCA_031430645.1 Actinomycetes bacterium | reverse complement strand
ATCGCCGGATTCCAGGAACTCGGTGGTGACTGTCTTGCCTTGAAGAGGGCCGTCCGTGAGCTTCGCGGTGTACGTGCCCGTTGCTGAATTAGCCATGCTCCAATTGTGTCCGTCAGCGCTGGCCTGGCAACCCCCAAAGAGTCTCTCCCGGAGTGCTCGATTAGGCAGGCACCATATTGCAGTGTGTATGGTGTGCCATGGCCCACTTGGACCCGTACCTATAAAGAGGAGTCTGGTGCCAGGCACTAAGAAGCTGGTCATTGTCGAATCGCCGACGAAGATGAAGTCGATCGCCGCGTATCTGGGCGACGGCTACGAGGTTTTGTCCTCGGTTGGTCATATTCGCGACTTGATTGAGCCCAAAAACCTGCCGCCCGAATTGAAAAAGGGCCCGCTCGGCAAGTTCTCGGTCGACGTCGATAACGGCTTCGAGCCGTACTACGTCGTGTCCGACGCGAAGAAGAAGACCGTGGCCGAACTCAAACGGGCCATGAAGAATGCCAACGAACTCCTGCTCGCAACTGATGAGGACCGCGAAGGCGAGGCCATCGCCTGGCACCTGCTGCAGGTCCTGCAGCCCAAGGTTCCGGTCAAGCGCATGGTCTTCCACGAGATCACCAAGGAAGCGATCCTTCAGGCGAAGGACAACACCCGCGACCTCGACACCGCCCTCGTCGACGCGCAGGAGACCCGGCGCATCCTCGACCGCATCTACGGCTACGAGATTTCCCCCGTGCTCTGGCGCAAGGTCGGCCCCGGGCTGTCCGCCGGACGCGTGCAGTCCGCGGCCACCCGCCTCGTCGTCGAGCGCGAGCGTGAGCGCCTCGCGTTCGTCTCGGCCGGCTACTGGGACCTCATCGCGCAGCTCGCCCCCGGTGCGTCCCGGGCGGATGCCGCGTTCCAGTCCAAGCTCGTGCGCCTGGGTGGAGAGCGCATCGCCTCCGGCGGCGACTTCGACGATCTCGGCCGGCTCAAGCCGAAGGTGACGGCGGTCACGCTCGACGAGGCATCCGCTCTCGCCCTGGCCATCGCCCTCAAGGAACCGTCCGTCGCCCTGACCGTGACGAAGGTGGCCTCCAAGCCCTACCGTCGAAGCCCGGCCGCGCCCTTCACCACCTCAACCCTGCAGCAGGAAGCGGCGCGCAAGCTGCGCTTCACGGCCCGCCAGACCATGAGCGTCGCCCAGTCGCTCTACGAAAACGGGTACATCACCTATATGCGAACCGACTCGCCGTCGCTGTCGCAGCAGGCGATCACGGCCGCGCGCACCCAGGCGTCGGCGCTCTACGGCCCCGAGACGGTGCCCGACAAGCCGCGCGTCTATAAGGGCAAGAGCAAGAACGCCCAGGAGGCGCACGAGGCGATCCGCCCGTCCGGCGACACGTTCCGCACTCCGCCTTCGCTGGCTTCGACCCTGCGCGGAAATGACTTCAAGCTCTACGACCTGATCTGGAAGCGCACCGTCGCCTCGCAGATGGCGGACGCCACCGGGTCGACCGCGTCGGTCACCATCGAGGCCGGCCCGACGGGCGCATCCGAGCACCCCGCCGCATCCGGGGCGCTCGCCGAATTTGCCGCCAGCGGCACCGTGATCACGTTCCGCGGCTTCATGCTGGCCTACGAGGAATCCCGTGACGAGGAGCGCAACGCTCCCACCGACGCCACCGAGTCCAAGCTGCCGCCGCTGACCGAGGGTCAGAAGTTGACCTTGCTCGACGTGGAGGCCAAGGGCCACGAGACCACCCCGGCCGCCCGTTTCACCGAGGCGAGCCTGGTCAAGAAGCTCGAAGAGCTCGGCATCGGCCGCCCGTCGACATACGCGTCGATCATCTCCACCATCACCGACCGTGGCTACGTCACCCCGCGCGGCCAGTCGCTGGTGCCCAACTGGATCGCCTTCTCCGTCGTGCGCCTGCTCGAGGAATACTTCTCCGACCTGGTCGAATACGACTTCACCGCCGAGATGGAAGACGACCTCGACCGCATCGCCGACGGCAAGGCCGACCGCGTTGACTGGCTGACCAGTTTCTACTTCGGCTCGGACAAACACCGCGGCCTGCGCCAGGTGATCGACAACCTCGGTGAGATCGACGCCCGCAGGGTCAACTCGATGCCGATCGGCGACGACATCACCCTGCGAATCGGCAAGTACGGCCCCTA
>JANPBY010000229.1:0-13075 GCA_031430645.1 Actinomycetes bacterium | reverse complement strand
CGCGAACCCGCCCTCGGCCGTACGAAGGTCACACAGGAGGAACTCAGCAGTCTCCTCCACGATCCGGCGGGCGAGCGGGTCACCGGTCGAGCGCCACCAGTGCAGATAGCCACGTAGCAACAAAGCGTTGTCATACAACATCTTCTCGAAGTGCGGCACGACCCAGTCCGCATCCACCGAGTAGCGCGCGAACCCGCCGGCGAGCTGGTCGTACATGCCACCTCGAGCCATCGCCTCAAACGTGCGCGACGCCATCGCGAGGGCACGAGGTTCGCCGGTGCGCGCGTGGTGCCGCAGGAGCCACTCGAGCACCATCGACGGCGGGAACTTCGGCGCACCGCCAAAACCTCCGCGGACAGGGTCGAAGGAGTGGGCGAGGTGGTCGACCGCCGCCGCCAGGGCCGCGGGAGTCGGCGGAGCCGTACCAAACTCAGCGGTCGGCGTTCGCTCCGCCAGCGCCGCGGTGATGCGGGCGGCCGCCTGGGTCGCCTCTTCCTTGCGCTCCACCCACGTGGTCGAGATCGCGGTCAGCAGCTGGGTGAACGACGGGCTGCCGTGCCGAGGAGTCGGCGGATAGTACGTCCCTGCGTAGAACGCCTCCCCGTCATGGGTCAGGAACGTGGTCATCGGCCAGCCGCCATGCCCCGTCATCGCGGTGACGTAGTCCATGTAGACGGCGTCGACATCTGGACGCTCCTCGCGGTCGACCTTGACGTTGACGAAGCGCTCGTTCATCAGGGCGGCGGTCGTCTCGTCCTCGAAGGACTCGTGCGCCATGACGTGGCACCAGTGGCACGCGGCATAGCCGATGCTCAGCAGGACCGGCACGTCTCGCCGGCGGGCCTCGTCGAAGGCCTCCGGCCCCCACTCCCACCAGTCGACCGGGTTGTCCTGGTGCTGCAGGAGGTAGGGCGAGGACGACTCGGCCAGTCGGTTGGGCACTCCCCCATTGGAGCACTTCCCTCGTGGATCAGACGGCCCCGGGTGGGCGCCTGGTCCCGGCTAGCTCCGGAAAGCTCTCCGACCATCGTGGGCCTCGGTGACCACAGTCTCGATGCGGCTGCGCCGGGTCGGATCGGTCCGGGCGTCGAGGATGCGCTCCAGGATCCCGCGCCGCACCGAAGGCGGAAAAGCGTCCCAGGCGACTCGTGCGGGCGGG
This sequence comes from Actinomycetes bacterium, assembly GCA_031430645.1. GTDB lineage: Bacteria > Actinomycetota > Actinomycetes > DATJPE01 > DATJPE01 > JANPBY01. Next base: position 11,916 of record JANPBY010000229.1, on the reverse strand, counting down.
TCGGCGTCAAGCGCCGCGATCAGGTCGGCCGGTTCGATGAGGGCGTTGACCTCGTCCAGAGCATTCCAGGCGCCGTCCGCCCGAGCGGCTGCCACGACGGCTGACCCCGCCGGACGCATCAGACCCGCCGCGCTCAGCCGCCGGACCCGCTCCTGGTTGCTGGCTGACCATCGACTGCCCGTCCGCCGGGGTGTCATCAGCAACTGGGTGCGCTCCTCGTCAACAGTTCTCTGAAGGCTGTCGATCCACCCGAAGCACAAAGCCTCCTCGACGACCTCGTCGTAGGTGAGCCACTCACGGCCGGCCGACTTCTTCCAGCGCACCAGCCAGATCCCGGTCGACGAGGCATGGTTGTCCTCGAGCCAGCGGCGCCACTCCGCCCGCGAGTCCAGCTGCACCTGCGGTCGATCACTCGGCGATTTCGCCACGGCACCATCATGGCCTGGCAGGCTAGGACGATGGGCTACTCCGACCTCATCCTCAAACTCGGCCACAAACAGTGGTTCTCGCGCCTAGTCATCGTGTCGATGCCCCTCGACCGGGCCATCCAGAAGGCCACCGGAGGGCGATGGAGCCTGGTCGGCAAGGACGTCGTTCCTGGGCTCGTGCTGACGACTACGGGGCGAAAGACCGGACAGCCTCGCGACGTCCCGCTGCTCTACGCACGCGACGGTGAGGCGTATGTGGTCACGGCTTCCAACCTCGGGCAGGACCACCACCCGGCCTGGTCAGGGAACCTCCTTGCCGAACCGCGGGCGGTCGCACTCATCGACGGGCGCAGCATCGACGTCGTCGCTGACCTGGCCACGCCGGAGGAGAAAGCGCGGGTCTGGCCACTGGTCGTCTCGGTGTGGCCGGCGTACGACACCTATGTGACCCGGACGGACCGCGACATCCGCGTCTTCCTGCTCCGCCCCGTCACCAGCTGACCCAAACCTGTCGCTCCGCACGGCCGCCAGTCGACATGCTTAGGGGATGCCCGGGCCGTTGCGTGTGCGTTCGGCGGTGATCCCTCAGGGGGAGCTGTCGTGGCGCTTCTCGCGTTCTTCCGGGCCGGGCGGTCAGGGCGTGAACACGACCGACTCCCGCGTCGAGCTTTCGTACGACCTGGGGAACTCCTCAGTGTTCAGCCCAACTCTCAAGGCCCGGGCCCTCGAACGGCTGGACGGCCGCCTCGTCGACGGGGTGATCACGATCGCTGCATCAGAACATCGGAGCCAGTTGCAGAATCGTGAGGCCGCGGAGGCTCGACTCACCACGGTGCTCCTGGAGGCGACCGCTCCGCCGCCCCGCAAGCGTCGTCCGACCAAACCGTCGAAGGGCGCGACTGAGCGACGGATCACCTCCAAGAAGCAGCGCGGTGAGACCAAACGGTTGCGCCGCAACGACCCGGACCACTAACTCCCTAGCGTCCGACCACACGTGGCCTATACGCCACCGTTGGTCGGACGCTGGGTGGGGTCGGGAGGCGTTGCGGGACGCTCCTCGGGCTCCTCGACGAAGTCCACCTTCTTCAACTGTCGGAGCATCGAGCGAAACAGGAAGAAGCACGCCGCCACAAGGGCCAGGAACATCCCCAGACCGAGCCAGCCCGGGCGCACGATGGCGTCGTCAAGCTCACGAGGAAGCTCCTGGCTGAGCCAGGTCGTGAGTCCCAGAATCGAAGACATGGCGATCAGCGGGCCGTCTCGACCTCGGCGGCCGCCACCCGGATCCCCGCAAACAGGTCGTCCTCGGGGATCGTCGTGTCGACCAGCGCGCGGGCCAGCTGATAGTCCTCAGTGGGCCAGGCCTGCTCCTGAAGCGAGAGCGGGATCGAAAACCAGGGACCGTCCGGATCGACCTGCGTGGCATGGGCACGCAACGCGGCGTCCCGGACCGCGAAGTACTCGCCACACTCGATGCGCGTCGTGAGCCGTTCGGCGTCCTCCGGCTTGTCCTCCCAGTCCGCGAGCCACTCCGCGAACGGGGGCGCCAGGCCAGCAGCGACCGCGGCAGCATCCAGAGCCTCGATGCGCGGCTTGTGAAATCCCAGGCTGTAGTAAAGCTTCAACGGCTGCCAGGGGTCCCCCGTGCCGGGGTAGCGGTCGGGGTCACCGGCCGCATCAAAGGCCTCCACGGACACCTCATGGGTGCGGATGTGATCCGGGTGCGGATAGCCGCCATGCTCGTCGTACGTCGTGATGACGTGCGGCCGAAACTCCCGCACGATGCGCACCAAGGGCTCGCTCACGTGCCCCAGAGACAACGCCGCGAAACAGCCCTCGGGCAGCGGCGGCTTGGGGTCGCCTTCGGGGAAACCGGAGTCGACGAACCCGAGCCACGCGTGCTGGACGCCGAGGATGTCGCGCGCGTTCTCCATCTCACGCCGACGTGCAGCGGTGATGTCCGCGAGGATGGCGGGGTCGTCCTTGAGCGCCGGGTTCAGGATGTCGCCACGCTCCCCACCGGTACAGCTCACGACCAGAACGTCTACGCCCTCACGGACGTAGCGTGCGGTCGTGGCCGCCCCCTTGCTCGACTCGTCGTCGGGGTGGGCGTGCACGGCAAGCAGGCGCAATGGTTCGTGGGCTTCGGCAGTCACGTCGATCAGTCTCCCAGACCGAGCGAGCCAGGGCGCGCTCGACCAACCACAATGGGTTCCGTGGCCGAGAACTCCGTGGTTCCCCAGGTGCCCCGCCCCCCGACTGATCTCGAAGCCCGATACGGGCGGCGGCCCGCCTGGTCGCCCGCAAAACGCCGGGTGCTCGCGATCGTCGGCGTCTGCGCCGCAGTGATTTCAGTGATCGCCTTTTATCGCTGGTGGGCCTCGGCGCAGGAGACCTTCGGAGCCCGGGTCCAGTCCTTCTCGGTGATGTCCGACACTGCTGCCATTGCCGACATCGAGGTGACGAACCCCGAGGACCTGCCGCTGCGCTGCGAGATTGTCGCCAAGGACCGCTTGACCCAGGTCGTCGGGACCTCCATCGTCGAAACCGGTGCGCAACCCGATGCGAACGTCGGCGACGTGATCGTGGTGGCCACGTCCCTCACGACAACGGGGAGAGCCGTGGTCGTCGTCGTCCGCGACTGCACCCCCACAGCCACCCGCGTACCCTGATCGGCTCGACCCACGCCCGACACCGCCCGACACCTGCCCCGAGGAGCTCACCGTGACCACCTGGCTGACCCAGGAGGCCTACGACCGCCTCAAGACCGAGTACGACTACGCCACCGGCGACGGCCGGGCGTTCATCGTCAAGCGGATCGAAGCCGCCCGCGAAGAGGGCGATCTCAAGGAGAACGGCGGCTACCACGCAGCCAAAGATGAGCAGGGCAAGAACGAGGCCCGCATCCGTCAGCTGCGGCAGCTGCTCGAGAACTCGTCCGTCGGAGACGCCCCGCCCACGGCCGACGGCGTCGTAGGCCTTGGCCAGGTGGTCACCGTCGACCTCATGGGTGACACCGTGCGCTTCCTGTTGGGAAGCCGCGAGGTGGCAGCCGGGGACGACTTCGACGTCTACAGCGAGAAGAGCCCGCTGGGCGCCGCGGTCTTCGGCGCAACCGTCGGTGACACGGTGACGTACCAAGCCCCCAACGGTCGCACGATCAACGTGGCGATCCAGGCAGTCGATCCGTACCGGGGCTAGCGAGTGATGTTCTGGTAGCTCCGGATCGCCAGCGGGACGAAGACCGCGAGCAGCCCCACGATCCAAAGCACGGAGACGAGCATCGGGTGCACCGACGGAAACGCGTCGGTGGCATAGGGGTTGGGGTTACCGAAGAGCTCACGCAGCGATGCCGTCAGGGTGCTTACGGGGTTCCACTCCGCGATCGGCTGCAACCAGCTGGGCATCGTGGCGATCGGCACGAAGGCGCTGGAGAGGAAGGTCAACGGGAACAAGATGATGAACGCGACCTGCTGAGCCACCTCGACCGTCGGCACGATCGTGCCGATGAACACGCCCACCCAGGCCATCGTGTAGGCGAAGGCCAACATCAGCAGGCACCCGAGCAAGAAGTCGACCAGCCCGTTGTTCACGCTCCACCCGACCGCGAGACCGGTCAGCATGAGGACAACGATGATGCCTGCGTTGTAGACGAGATCAGAAGTCGTACGTCCCGTGAGCACCGCCGACCGCGCCATCGGCAGCGAACGAAACCGGTCGATGATCCCCTTGTTCATATCCTCGGTCATCCCGATCGCCGTGGTGATCGAGGCAAAGGTGAGCGTCTGGATGAAGATCCCTGGCATCAGGAACTCGCGATAGGACGCGTTGTCCGGCAACGGGATCGCGCCGCCGAAGACGAACGCAAACAGCAACACGAAGACGATGGACTGGATGATGGCGAAGATCGCTAGCTCGGGGATCCTCATGACCCGCTTGAGATTGCGCCACGTGACGACCAGGCCGTCGGCGACGACTGGCGGAAGCTGACTCCTACCCTCCACGGCGTGCGGTACGAGCTCGGCCTGAGTCATGAGGACCTTCCTTGGATGTGTCCGGCCGGGGTCGGCACGTCCTCGGCACCCTCTGCTGCTGGGGCCTCGTCGGCTACGTGACCCGTGAGGCTCAAGAAGACGTCATCGAGAGTGGGACGGCGCAGCCCGACATCGTCGATGCCGACGTCGGCATCTCCGAGGGTGCGGACGACGTCCACGAGGTGCGCAGCGCCGGACACAGCCGGAAGCGTGATCCGCCGGGTGTGGCAGTCGACGGTCAGCTCCGCGCCTGCGGAGCCGCGGACCAGCCCGACTGCCCGATCGAGGTCGTCGGCTCGGTGAATCACCACCTCGATCCGTTCCCCACCGACCTGCGCTTTGAGCACGTCAGCGGTTCCGTGGGCGATGATCTTGCCGACGTCGACGACGGCGACCTCATCCGCCAGCTCGTCGGCCTCCTCGAGATACTGCGTGGTCAGCAGGAGGGTGGTGCCATCCCTGACCAGCCCACGGATAACCTCCCACATGCCGATGCGGCTACGGGGATCTAGGCCGGCGGTTGGCTCGTCCAGGAAGAGCAGTCGAGGTCGACCGATCAAGGCGCTGGCCAGGTCGAGACGCCGCCGCATGCCTCCCGAGTAGTTCTTGGCCACCCGATCGCCAGCGTCACTCAGCGCGAACTGGTCAAGCAGATCGCCGGCTCGCTGTCGGGCGACGTCCTTCGGCAGTTGATAGAGCCGGCCGAACATGTAGAGGTTCTCGCGCCCCGTGAGGTTCTCGTCGACGGCAGCGAACTGGCCAGATAAGCCGATCACCTTGCGGAGCTCGGCAGCCTCGGTGACCACGTCGAAGCCGGCAACCGTTGCCCGACCCGCATCGGGTCGCAGGAGCGTCGCCAAGATGCGGACGGTCGTCGTCTTTCCGGCGCCGTTGGGGCCGAGGAGACCGAGCACGGTTCCCTCGGGGACGCGAAGATCGACCCCGTCGAGGGCGCGCACGCCACCCTTGAATGTCTTGACGAGCCCCTCAGCCACAATGGCATCAGTCATCTGCACCTGCCCTTCCCGGCAGCTTTCGCGCCACGCTAGGTAAGCCCCACCGAACGAAGGGCAGCTTCGGCCTCGTCGACCGAGACCCTGCCAGCCGCCAGGTCGGCCAGGACCTTGTCGCGATCAACGGGAGGTTCGATCCCGGGGCCTTCCAGCCCGAGCCGGACCAGCAACTCGGCGAAGCGCTGCCGAGCGGTGGGATAGCTGACCCCGAGGTGTCTTTCAAGCTCGCGCATGTTGCCGCGCGAGACCAGGAAGACCCGGAGCATCTCGTGGTCCTCGTTCGACAATCCGGCGAACGGGGACAGTTCGAAGGCTCCGGACAGTTCGGTGCCACATGAAGCGCAACCCAACCGCGTGATGGCCAAGTGATCCGAGCAGACCGGGCAATCTCGCGGCGGACGGTGCGGCTGGAAAACTCTCGTGGGGGTGGTCACGACGCGACCTGCACCTTGGCCGAACCGAGCTCGACGTTGATGTCGAGCGTCGCGGTGCCGGCACCGACCACGAGCGTCGAACTGGACCCCGTCGGACCGACGAGATCGACCGAGCCAAGCTGGGCCCGACCGCCGACCGTCACATTGGATCGGCGGTCGAGCCGAATCCGGACGCTGCCCAACTCACACGTCACGGTGGACTGGCCCCGATCGAGCAACCAGTCGAGCTTGGCGCTGCCCGCCTCCACCCGCCCGTCGATCGGACCCGAGCAGTCCGTCGCCTTGAGCGACCCGGCCTCGACGACGAACCGCAGGCCCCCCTCCAGACGGGTGGCCACGATGCTGCCGGCTTGGACGGTGACCTCGACGGGCAGCTCGGGGCGGATCTTGATGATCACTGTCTCTCCCCCTCGCCACCGCCCGAACCGCTTGCTGGTCCGGCGGGCGTCGCTCTCATAGGAGAAGTCGCCGGAACCAGGGAAGGCATCGGTATCCACGACTAAAGCACCGCCGTCGCGACGAGCCACGTGCGGGCCTTCAACTGAAGCGCCGGTCACCGTCGGGTCGCCGATGAGCACGAGCTTGACAGCAGTCGCACGTACGACGACCCGCTGGATCGGGCCCTCCGAGCCGGCCGACGGCGGAGTCGGTAGAGGAGTGGCCGCCTCCGGGGGCGGAATCAGGGAATCGGACTCACCGAGGCGCTGGCTGGCCTCTTCAGGGGCGACCTGCCCGGACGCCACCTGGGACAGCAAGGAACGAAGATCGGTACCTGAAGACTCGGTCATATTCGTATCTAACAATGAATACTTCTAAAGTGTCAAGACTTGTTTCGGTATTTACTCACACAGGCTCGACTGCGACCTGGTAGCCCTCGGCGCGCAAGGTGGCCAGCACCTCTTCGCAGTGCTCCGGGCCACGCATCTCCAACTGCACCCCGATCTCCACCTCATGCACCGCCAGCCCGGGGTGGGTGCGCAAGTGCTCGACCTCGAGCACATTCACGTCGGCCTCCGCCAACGTCGCGAGCAACTTGGCGAGGTTCCCGGGGCGGTCGGGCACCCGTACGTACAACGCGAGGTAGCGGCCCCCGGCGGTAAGCCCGTGCCGGATCACCCGCAGCAGCAGCACCGGGTCGATGTTGCCGCCGGAAAGCACCGCCACCACGGGCGGCTCGAAGGCGGTCGGATCCTCAAGCAGCGCCGCGACCGCCGCCGCGCCGGCTGGCTCGATGACGAGCTTGGCGCGCTCGAGGCACAACAGGAGGGCGCGCGACAGGGACTCCTCGGAGACCGTACGGACTTCGTCGACCAGGTCGGTCACCAGGGCGAACGGCACGTCTCCCGGACAGCCGACCGCGATGCCGTCGGCCATCGTGGCCATCGACGGCAGGGCAACCGGCGCTCCGGCCGCGAGGGACGGGGGGTAGGCCGCGGCCGTCTCGGCCTGTACGCCGATCACCCGCACGTCGGGCCGCAGGGCCTTGACCGCAACCGCAATACCGGCAACCAGGCCACCACCGCCCGTGCAGACGACGATGGTCTTGACCTGAGGGCATTGCTCGAGGATCTCTAGACCGACCGTTCCCTGCCCCGCGACGATGTCGACGTGGTCGAAGGGGTGGATGAGCACGGCTCCGGTTTCCGCCGCGAAGGCACGCGCGGCTTCGAGGCACTCATCGATGACCTGTCCGTGCAATCGAACCTCGGCGCCGTAGGCCCGAGTCGCGGCGAGCTTCGGGATCGGCGCCCCCTCCGGCATGAATACCGTCGCCGAAAGGCCGAGGAGCTGTGCGGCCAGGGCCACGCCCTGCGCGTGGTTGCCCGCGCTCGCGGCAACCACGCCGAGCTCCCGTTCGGCCTCCGACAGCTGCGCCATCCGGTTGTAGGCCCCACGGATCTTGAAGGACCCGGCCCGCTGGAGGTTCTCGCACTTGAGGTGGACAGGGCCACCCACGGCTTCGCTGAGCGGCCGAGACCCCTCCATGGGGGTCCGGCGGGCGACGCCCTCAAGACGCACTCGGGCCGCCTCGACGTCGGCGAGGGTGACGAGCGGGACGACCACGTCGGCTGCCGAGATGTTCGGATCCGGTGAAGTCGCGACGACATCCATAGCGCGAGTCTGGCACCGCTTGGCAGGCTGGTGGGCATGAGCACTGACACAACCCGGTCCGAGTCCCGCGTCAAGGGTCGGATCGCGCGGCCCCCGGGCCCGCGACCCGGCCCCTTCCTGGCCGGCATGCTGTCCGGACGCGAGCTCCCGACCGATGTCTTCACCGCGATCGCTGCGCAGCACGACCGGATTGCCCACCTTCACCTACTTACCGAGCACGTGTACGTCCTGACCCACCCCGAGGTCATCCGGCAGGTGTTTGTCACTCATGGCCGGTCGACGATGAAGGGACGCGGTCTTCAGCAGGCCAAGCGACTGCTGGGTGAAGGTCTGCTCACCTCTGAGGGCGAGCTGCACAAGCGGCAACATCGGCTGGTCCAACCCGCCTTCCATCAGGAGCGGATTGCCGTGTACGGCCAACAGATGACTGCCGCGGCCGTCGACCATGAGCGACGGTGGAGCAACGGCCTGCACGTCGATCTCTCCGATGAGATGGCCACCCTCACTCTGGACATCGTGGGTCGCACCTTGCTCGGCGCGGACCTTCGCTCGGCTGCTGACGAAGTGGCCGAAGCGCTGGGCACGGTCATGGGCGGGTTCCAACGCCGGATTGTCGGCGGACCCCGCAATGTGATCAACCGCCTCCCCACCCGGGCGAACCGGCAGGCTGCTGACGGGTTGACCCGCCTCGACGTCGTCGTGGCGGACCTCATCGCCGCTCATCGCAGCGCCGAGGAGAGCGGCGTCGTCGGGGACGACGTGCTCTCGATGCTCGTCGCCGCGCGTGACACCGAGGGCGACGGCACCGGAATGTCCGACACCCAGCTGCGCGATGAGGTGATGACCCTCGTCCTTGCCGGGCACGAGACGACGGCGAATGCCCTGACGTGGGCTTGGTTTCTCATCGGCAGGCACCCGTTGGTCCGCAGCCGGCTGAGCGCCGAGATCGACGCGTTGCCTGCCGAGCTCGGGACCGCGGACGTCGCCCGCCTGCCGTACGTCCGTGCGGTGATAGCCGAGACGCTCCGGCTCTATCCGCCGGCGTGGACGATCGGGCGGCGGCTCACTGAGGACGTCGAGGTGGACGGTTGGACCCTGCCGGCCGGCTCTCTCACCTTGGCCAGCCAGTGGGTCCTGCACCGTGATCCGCGGTGGTGGGGTGACCCAGCCACATTCCGGCCGGAACGGTGGCTCAACTCCGCAGGCGACTTCGACGAGGCTGCTCCCGGGCAACCGCGGGGGGCCTGGTTCGCGTTCGGGCTCGGTGGCCGGGTGTGCATCGGCGAGGCGTTCGCCTGGACCGAGGCCGTACTCGTCCTGGCGACCCTTGCCCGCCGGTGGGCGCCGATGATCCTGGCTGATGCCGAGCCCGCCGTCGCCCCTGTGGTCACGCTCCGCCCGCGGGATGGGATGCCAGCCATCCTCCGGAAGCGCTGATCCTCCAACGACACGGATCCTCCAAAGACACTGCTCGGTGTCAGATCTCGACGAAGACTTCGCCGTCCTCGACCGTCACCGGATAGGTCGTCAAGGGTGCCGGGGTCCGGCCCATGCCGATGACCCGGCGGGACCACCGAGGCATGTCACGCCCAGCGAATCCCACGGCCCAGTCAAGGTTCTCGCCGCTGGAGAGCTCGAAGCGCGAGTTGTGCCACGGGCAGCGGACCACGCCGTCCTCGAAGCTCGATCCACCCGGCCCGCTGGTGAGCGACAGACCCAGGTGAGGACACCGGTTGCGGGCTGCGCACAGAGCCTCCCCCTCACGGCCCACGACCACATTCGTGCCCTCGGCATCCACTGCCACAAGGGTCCCGTCGGGAAAGTCCTCGGTCGCACCCACGCGGATCTTGGCCATAGACGGCGCCTCCACAGTGGTCGAGCACTTCGCGTGCGGGGGCGACCACTCTGCCTCGATCGTGCCAGGATCGGGATTCGCAGCGAGACCACCCCTCCGGGAGGACCCCTTGATCCACACCAGCCCGATGCCGGACGTCGAGATCCCGCAGGTCGCCCTCACCGGGTACGTCCTCGAACGAGCCTCGGAACTTGGTGACAAGCCGGCGCTGATCGACGGACCGACCGGCCGCACCATCACCTACGCCGGCTTGGACGCCGCCATCCGGTCGCTCGCGGGAGGGCTCGTGGCCAGGGGCTTCGCCCCTGGTGAGGTCGTTGGCGTGATGGCTCCCAACCTGCCCGAGTACGCAGTGATCTTCCACGGGGTCGCGTTCGCCGGAGGGACGGTCACGACGATCAACCCCACCTACACCGAGCGCGAGGTGCACAACCAGCTCCTCGACGCCGGCGCGCGGATGCTCGTGACGATCCCGATGTTCCTCGAGGTAGCTCGCGCTGGGGCCGTGGGTACGGCCGTGGAGGAGGTCTACGTACTCGGCGAGAGCGAGGACGCGCCGTCGGCCGCGACGCTCTTCGGTGCGCCGCTCGCTGAGCAGGTCCCCGTGGACCTGGACGACGTGGTCGTTCTGCCGTACTCCTCGGGCACGACCGGCACCAACAAGGGAGTCATGCTCACACACCACAACCTGGTGGCCAACATCGCACAAACGCTGGCAGCGGCTCAGGTCGGCGAGGACGAGACCTTCGTCGCGGTCCTGCCGTTCTTCCACATCTATGGCATGCAGGTGCTGATGAACACCGGGCTGCGGGCCGGCGTCACCGTGATCACCATGCCGCGCTTCGACCTCGAGCTGTTCCTGCGACTGCACGCCGACCACCACGTGAGTCGCGCGTTTGTCGCGCCGCCGATCATCGTCGCGCTGGCCAAGCACCCGATGGTCAACGACTTCGACCTCTCTGCGTTGACGCAGGTGTTCAGCGCCGCTGCCCCCTTGTCTGCCGAGCTCGCGCTCGAGGCCGGGGCTCGGCTCGGCTGCGAGGTGGCCCAGGGGTACGGCATGACCGAGCTGTCGCCCGTCTCGCACGTCACCCCCCCGGGACAGTTCAAGCCCGGCACTGTCGGCGTGACGGTCTCCAACACCGAGCTCCGCATTGTCGATCCGGCAACCGGCGTGGATCTGCCCGACGGGGAGGACGGCGAAGTCTGGATCCGCGGACCACAGGTTATGAAGGGCTACCTCAACAATCCCGCGGCCACCGACACGATGATCGATGGCGAAGGCTGGCTGCACACCGGAGACATCGGCCACGTCGACGCTGACGAGCACCTCTCGATCGTCGACCGCCTCAAGGAGCTCATCAAGTCCAGCGGCTTCCAAGTCGCGCCGGCCGAGCTCGAAGGACTGCTACTCACGCACCCAGCCGTCGCGGACGCGGCGGTCATCGGTCGCCCGGACGATGCCCGTGGCGAAGTGCCCGTCGCCTACGTGGTGCTGCGGCCGGGCGCTGACGCCACTGCCGCAGACCTCGAGGAGTTCGTCGACGGTCAGGTCGCCCACTTCAAACGGCTCGGGGCTCTGATCTTCATCGACGAGATCCCGAAGTCCGCGTCCGGCAAGATCCTTCGCCGAGTCCTCAGGGATGCGCCTTCGAGCGGCTAGTGGGCCAACGCGGATCCCGCGAGCCGGTGTGGGCGCGCGCCTAGAACGGCGGAGTGTCCGCGGGTCTCGGGGGTGGATCTGGTTTGGGTGGACCCGGGGGTTCGGGTCCAGTCCTGACTTGGATGTGGCCGACGTCGATGCGTCGTCCGGTGGGGGTGGTCCAGGTGAGTCGTCCGTTGCCGTGGTTGGTGAGGGTCCAGCCGGGGGCAAGGTGTTTGAGGTGGTGGTGGTGCACGCACAGGGGGGCGAGGTTGCAGATGCAGGTGGGTCCTTCGGGGTATCTGAGGGTGTGGTCGAGTTCGCATCTGCGTGCGGGGCGGGCGCAGCCTGGGAACACACAGACCCGGTGCCGGACGCGGAGCAGGTTCTTGAGTCGC
>JANPBY010000228.1:0-11054 GCA_031430645.1 Actinomycetes bacterium | reverse complement strand
CTGCGCCGCGAGCTGACCGCCCGCCGGTCGTGGCGCTGGGGGCCTCCACTGGAGGCCCGCCGGCGTTGGCGACGATCCTCGCGGATCTTCCCGCAGACTTCCCCGCGGCGATTCTGGTGATCCAGCACATGGCTGAGGGCTTCGTCGAGGGGCTGGCCCGATGGCTGGATGGCGTCTGCCCGCTCAGTGTTGGGGTGGCGGTCGATGGCGAACGGCTGCTCGCTGGAACCGTCTATCTCGCACCTGCTGGACTCAACGTGTCGCTGCGCCCTGGTCACCGGATCGAGCTCCTGGAGCCACCCCCCACGCAGTTCCACGTGCCCGGCATCGACGTGTCCTTCACCACGGTGTCGCAGGTGTGCGGGGCACGCGCGGTAGGGGTGCTCCTCACCGGAATGGGCCGCGATGGTGCGGTGGGACTGCGTGCCATGCGCGATGCCGGAGCGTTCACGATCAGTCAAGACGAGGCGAGCAGCGTGGTGTGGGGCATGCCGGCAGCAGCCCAGGCCGCCGATGCTGTAGAGGTCGAACTCACACTTGGCGCCATCGCGAGTGCGCTGGTCGGCGCGGTCGACCGGATTCGTCCGAGCGTGGGCCGGGTTGGGGGGACTCGGTGACTCCCCTCGAGGACGCGGACTTCGTGCTGCTTCGCGACTACCTGCGCGGGACGGCAGGGCTGGAGTTCGACGAGAGTCGCCGGTTGTCGCTGTCCTCAGTGGTCGGCCCTCGTTTGCGCACGAGCGGCCGGACCAACGTCACGGACTACGTGCAGTTCATCGACCGCGCAGACGGCGCTGCCGAACGCCAGCACCTGCTCGATGACGTGACCATCCAGGAGACGCACTTCCATCGGGCGCGGCCCCAGATCGACGCCCTTCGCGACCACCTCCTTCCGTCCGCGCTCGCAGCCGCCGGGCGAGAGGGGCGTGGCGTCACCGTGTGGAGTGCTGGGTGCTCAACTGGCGAAGAGCCGTACACCTTGGCCATGCTCGCGCTCGAGGCCCGAGAACGGATGGCTGCGTCCTTCGACGGCGTGCTGCCACCGATTCGGATCGTCGGGACCGATGTCTCGACCGCAGCCCTGGACATCGCTCGCGCCGCTCGCTACACCGGTCGCACGATCGATCTCGCGGAGCCCGGAGCCGTCGTCCGCTGGCTGCGGCCCGACGGTGGGGATGACCATGTGGTTCGGGACGAGGTCCGCAGCTTGGTCGACTTCGCCCACCACAACCTGGTGACCGAGGCGCCGCCCTTCCCCGCCGGAACGGTGGACCTCGTCGTCTGTCGCAACGTCACCATCTACTTCTCCCGCGAGACCACCCGGCTGCTCGTCGATCGATTCAGCGACTGCCTCGCGCCGAACGGCTGGTTGTTGCTCGGTCCGGCTGAGACGCTTTGGCAACTCTCCGGGGCCTTCACCTTGGCTGCTGTGGGCGAGGCGTTTGCCTATCGGCCGGTCTCGGTGGCACCAGCCACAATCCCGATCCGGTGGCCATTGAGCGAGCCGGTGCACCCGGGCCAACCGGGCCGCCCGCGGAGTCTGGCCGCGCTGCGCGAGCCGGTTTCGCTTGGTCAGCCGATCCGCCCTGCTCGCCCGAAGCCGGTGCCGGTCCCGGTGCCTGCCCAAGCGGGCGGCGATCTCCTTGCTGAGGCTCGCCAAGCAATGGTCGAGACCCGCTACGCCGATGCGGCGGCCCTGGCGGCCGCGGCCACGGTCGCCGACCCGCTTCTGACTGAGGCCTACGTCGTGTGCGGACAGGCCAACGCAACGATCGGCCGTGACGCCGACGCCCTGGGTCCGCTCGGCCGTGCCGTCTACCTCGATCCCCGGGCGGGGCACGCCTGGTTCCTGCTGGCCGGTTCCCTTGGTCGTACGGGTGACCGGACGGCTGCTGCCCGTGCATACCGGGCTGCGGCGGCCGCACTGCCGACGGCGCCGGCCGAGGCTGTGCATGGGCTGCTCGACGGTACGCCTGTTGAGCAGCTGGTGCAGTTGTGCCTCCGACTTGCCGATGACCTCGAGGGAAGAGCCGACCTGCGGAGGGGTGCGTGAGCGGGTACATCACGTTTCGGATGGGCGCGCGCGAACTCGCGGCCCCACTGGATCAGGTGCGCGAGGTTGTTCGCGCTGTTGGCGTAGAGGCGCTGCTCGGCGTCCGGGCGCCAGTTACTGGTCTTCTGCAATTGCGCGGAGACCCGCTCCCCGTGGTCGACCTGCGCTCGTTGCCGGACTCCGATGATCTGGGCGATGTCCTGGTCCTCATCGGCGATGAAGACGGTCCGCTCGGCCTGGCCGTCGATCAGGTGGTCGAGGTGACCGGCGTCGACTCGCTGGTCGTCGATCAGGCGCCACGCCCCCTTGGCTTGCCCGCCTATGTGCTCGAGGTTCTCCGCGCTTCCGATGATGGCCGCCCGATCTTCTTGGTCCACCTGCGGGCCCTGGCCGGGGTCGCCGTACTGGCACCACCCGCCCCCACCCGCGCGTGAGCGACTGGCGCTCGGTCGGTTAGAGGGTGACGGCGAGCTTGCCCCGCACCTGGCCGGACTCGAGTAGCCGCATGGCTGCGGGCACGTCATCCAACGGGTAGCACTGATCCACGGTCGGCCGCAGAGTGCCGGCTTCGAGGAACTCGGCGAGGCGTTCGATGTCACTGCCCCGCTCCTTGCTGATGAACCCGGTCAGGCGCTGGCGCCCAACGAGAGATATCAGCGCAGCCCGAAGCAAGCGGCCCATCCCGCCGGTCAACCGGTCGCCGTTCTCGTTGCCGACGAGCACCAAAGTCCCGGTCTCGGTGAGCAGACCTCTCAACTGGGACAGGGTCCGCCCCCCGGCGATGTCGAGGATGAGGTCGTAGCGATCGTCGCCGTCGACCACATCCTCTCGGGTGTAGTCGATGACGTGATCCACACCCAGCGAGCGCACGAAGTCGAGCTTGGCGCTGCTGCACACCCCGGTGACTTCGGCACCCAGGGCCTTGGCCAACTGGACGGCATAGCTGCCCACCCCACCCGAGGCACCAAGCACGAGGACCTTCTGGCCCGCTTCCAGCCGCCCGACATCGGTGAGCGCCTGGAGTGCAGTGAGTCCGGAGATCGGTATCACCGCGGCCTGAACGAAGGAAAGCTGGGCGGGTTTGAGCGCCAGCTTGGCTGGCTTCGCGACGGTGTAGTCCGCGAAGGAACCCGGGGCGATCCCGAAGACCTCGTCCCCAACCGAGAACTCGGTGACCGAGGACCCGACAGCCGCCACCGTTCCGGCGACGTCGCGGCCGGAGATCGGGTTCCTGGGCCGACGCAGACCCAAGGCGAGGCGCACGGCGTACGGCTTTCCGGTCATCAGGTGCCAGGTGCCACGATCCAGGCCAGCCGCACGCACCTGGACGAGCACGTCTCCCTTCCCGATCGTCGGCCGAGGCAGCTGGGCCACGTGCAAGACCTCGGCGCAGCCGTAGGTGTCTTGGACGACTGCGCGCATCGTGGTCTCGGAGCCAGCGGATTGTGCCATGGGCGTTCCCTTCAAGTGATCCCTCGTCGTACTTAGTACGGACAGTACCGTACTAAGTACGATTCCTGCTAACCTCGGGAGCGCGATGGCGGAAACAGAGGCTGGGAACCACGACCGAGTCCCGCTCAGTCGTGAGCGGGTCATGCGCGGCGCCGTCGCGGTTGCCGATGTGGGAGGCCTGCACGCGCTGACCATGCGTTCGCTCGCCGTCGAGCTCGGTGTCAAGCCGATGTCGGTCTATCACTACGTGGCCAACAAGGACGAGATCCTGGACGGCATCGTCGACGTGGTTTTCAGCGAGATTGACCTGCCGATGCCGGGCCAGGAGTGGCGTTCGGAGATGGGCCGCCGGGCTGAGTCGGTTCGCGCGGTGCTGCGGCGCCACCGCTGGGCCCTCGGGCTCCTCGAGTCGCGGACCTCCCCAGGCCCGGCGACGCTGCGCCATCATGATGCCGTCATCGGGTGCCTGCGCGGGGCAGGCTTCTCTGTTGAGGAGACGGCCCACGCCTACGCCGTGCTCGACAGCTTCATCTACGGCTTTGTGCTGCAAGAGGCCACCTTGCCGTTCGAGGGGCCGGAGACCGTCGTCGAGGTCGCCGAGCACATCATGGAGGGCGTCTCAGCGGACGCCTACCCGCACCTGGTGGAGATGGCCACCGAGCATGTGCTCCGGCCCGGCTACGACTTCGCAGACGAATTCGGCGTGGGGCTGAACCTGATCTTGGACGCTCTCGCAGGCCGTCAGACGTAACGTTCGAGAATGCTGGACTCCGCGAGCCGAGACAGTCCTTCGCGGACGGTACGGGCTCTGCTTTCGCCGACCCCGTCGACGGCCTGCAGGTCATCGATGTTCGCGGCCAGCAGCTTCTGCAGCCCGCCGAAGTGTTCAAAGAGCCGATCGACGACCACGTCGGGGAGCCGGGGGACCTTGGCGAGCAGCCGGTAGCCGCGCGGAGAGACCCCGGCGTCGAGGGCCTCGGTGCCGCTGCTGTGGCCCAACGCCTTGGCGACGAGCCCGAGGTCGAGCAGCTCGGCGCTGTCCAGGGCGTCGAGGTCGGCCAGCAGGTGGGCCGCCTGGCGTGGCTTGCGGCCACCGGAGGCTGGGGCATAGTCGCGCACCACGAGCTCACGATCGGTTTCTACCCCGGCGATGAGTTCATGCAGCTGAAGGGAAAGCAGTCGGCCGTCGGTGCCGAGCTCGACCACGTAGCCCTCGATCTCGCGGGCAATCCGGCGGACCATCTCCAGCCGTTGGGCCACGGCACAGACATCGCGCACCGTGACGAGATCCTCGATCTCCAGCGCCGACAGGGTGCCGGTGACCTCGTCGAGGCGCATCTTGTAGCGCTCGAGGGTGGCGAGGGCTTGGTTGGCGCGGGTAAGGATGGCTGAGGAGTCCTCCAGGACGTAGCGCTGCCCCGCGACGTACAACGCGATGATGTGCATCGACTGGCTCACCGAGATCACCGGGTAGCCGGTCTGCTTGTGCACGCGCTCGGCCGTACGGTGGCGAGTGCCGGACTCCTCGGTGGGGATGGACGGGTCGGGCACCAGCTGGACGTTGGCGCGCATGATCCGGGTGGCGTCGCGGTCGAGGACGACGGCCCCGTCCATCTTGGACAGCTCGCGCAACCCGGTCGCACTGAAGGGGACGTCGAGGAGGAACCCGCCGGTGCTCAGTGCCTCGACGGTCCGGTCATGGCCAAGGACCAACAGGCCACCCGTGCGGCCACGAAGGATGCGCTCGAGACCGTCACGCAGGGGAGTTCCGGGAGCCACGGTCGCCAGCACGTCCCGCAAGATGGCTTCGCCGTCGACGCCCTTGTCGTCGCGCCCTGCCGCGGCCATGGGTTCCGCCTCCCGTGAAGATCACCCGGAGTCTAGCGGCGCTGGGGCGCGGTCACTGCCCGCCGGAACGCAGGGCGGCCTCGACCGCGGCATCAAGGGTCGACACGGTTCGCACCCGGATGCCGTCGGGAAGCGGTCCGGGGTCAGGGGGCACGAGGGCGTGGGTGAACCCCAGTCGGGCAGCCTCAGCAATCCGGCGCCCGACCGAGGGGACCCGACGGATCTCGCCCGCGAGCCCCACCTCACCGACGGCGACCAGCCCGCCGCGCACCGGACGGTCTTCGGCGGCCGAGGCCAAAGCAAGAACGACCGCCAAGTCGGCTGCCGGCTCGGTGATGCGTACGCCTCCGACTGTTGATACGTACACCTCGGCCTGGGCAAGCGGGAGGTGGCGGCGCTGCTGGAGGACGGCCAGCAGCAGCGCGACCCGCGAGGCATCAAGCCCGCCGGTGGCCCGCCGCGGACTCCCAGCCTGGGACGCCACGACGAGGGCCTGGACTTCGGCGCACAGCGGCCGCCGACCTTCGAGGGCAACCGTGACGCAGGTGCCGGCGACCGTTGAGGACAGGGCCGAGGACAGGAACAAGCCGCTCGGATCGGCGAGCCCGCGAATGCCCCCGTCGTCGAGCTCGAAGCAGCCCACCTCGTCTGCGGGGCCGAAGCGGTTCTTGGTCGCTCGGACCATCCGCAGGGTCGAGTGCTGATCGCCCTCGAAGGAGAGCACGACGTCGACGAGGTGTTCGAGCAGTCTGGGTCCGGCGATCGAGCCGTCTTTGGTGACGTGGCCGACTAAGACGGTGGCGATGCCTTTGGTCTTGGCCGCCCGGATGAGCGACGCCGCCACCTCACGCACCTGGGTGACGCCGCCAGCGGTGCCGTCGATGTCCGCCGCGGCGATGGTCTGGATGGAGTCCACGACGAGCAACGCGGGGCGTACGGCCTCGATGTGTCCGAGGATCGCGCCGAGGTCGGTCTCTGCGGCGAGGTAGAGATTGGGGTCGAGCGCGCCGGTGCGCCCAGCCCGGACCCGGACCTGCCCGGCGGACTCCTCGCCCGTGACATAGAGGGTGGGGGTGTCGGGGGAGGCAAAGCGAGCCGCCACCTCGAGCAGCAGCGTGGACTTGCCGACCCCCGGCTCGCCCGCCAACAGCACGACCCCGCCGGGAACGAGGCCGCCGCCCAGGACCCGGTCGAGCTCGTCGACACCTGTGGGCCGCGACTGCGTCAGCTCGGCGTCGACGTCGGGGATGCGCTGCGCGGGTGCGGTGACTGGCCCCGGCTCAGTCGTGCGTCCGGGTGTGCCTCCCGGCTCAGAAATCGTCCCCCAGGCCTGGCACTCTCCGCAGCGCCCGACCCACTTGATGGTCTGCCAGCCGCACTCTGAGCAGCGCAAGGTCACCCCGGCGCTGCGCGACGCACGTCCGGTTGCCTTGGCCATGCCCGCGACCCTAAGCCCGCCCCCCGACACCCCCGCTGACTGTGACGTTTTGTACGCGACACGCCGCGTGTCGCGTACAAAACGTCACACTCAGCGGGGGTCAGCGGGGTGGGGGGCGACGGTCGGGGTGCGGGAGAGGTGAGCTTCGCAGTGCCGTACGAGCTCCGCGTAGGCCGCGGGACCCATGAGGGCGGTCAACTCAGGGCCGTTCGAGACGTAGACCGGCTCGCGTCCGACGTGAGCCTCGGTGGCACCGGAGCAGTACCACTCGAGGTCGTGACCCCCTGCGCCCCAACCGCGCCGGTCGTACTCCCCGATGGTGATCAGGAGGATCTCGGTGTCGTCGTGTCGGGTGACCCGCTCGAAGGTACGGCGGATCGGCAACTGCCAGCAGACGTCCGGCTTGGTCTCCAAGAAGTGCACGCCGATCCGTTGGGCGTAGCCGTGCAGGGCGCAGCCAGGCCCACCGGCGAAGTCCGCTCGGTTGAGGAAGACGCAGCCACCGTCAACGACCCGCGTCTTGCGCGCACCGTCCTCGTCCTTCTCAGTGAGCTTCTTGGTTCCGTGGAACTGCCATTCCTCGGGTCGCAGCTCCTTGGCGTGAGCGAGGACCCGCTTCTCGTCAGCCTTGTCGGAGAAGTGCGCTCCGAGAGTGCAGCAGCCGTCGTCCGGCCGCCCGGCCACGACGCCACGGCAGCCGGATCCGAAGATGCAGGTCCAGCTCGACGCCAGCCAAGTGAGATCACAGCGGAAGACCTGCTCGGCATCAGCCGGGTCGACGAACTCGACGTAGGCACGGGGGAAATCGAGAGAGACCTCAGGCACCCGGTCAGCCTAGGGCTGCGTCGTTGCGTTCACGCATGGGCGGTAGCGTCGACCCATGCGCCTCGGAGTGTTGGACGTCGGCTCCAACACCGTCCACCTGCTCGTCGTTGACGCCCATGCCGGCGCGCCACCGACGGCCGCCTACTCGGTCAAGAGCGAGGTGCGGCTTGCGGAGCTCCTGGAGGCCGACGGTCGGATCGCCGCCAGCGGTGAGAAGCGCCTGACCGAGTTCCTCACTGAAGCCCTGCAGGACGCGGAGGACAAGGGCGTCGAGGAACTCCTCGGCTTTGCCACCTCTGCGATCCGCGAGGCTCCGAACGGCGAAGAGGTCCTCGCCCGAGTGCGCGAGCTTTCCGGGGTGTCTCTGGAGGTCCTTTCCGGGGAGGACGAGGCTCGACTGACGTTCCTTGCTGTCCGGCGCTGGTACGGCTGGTCGGCGGGTCGCTTGTTGGTGCTCGACATCGGCGGCGGGTCGCTCGAGGTGGCTTCCGGACGCGACGAAGAGCCGGACGGCGCCTTCTCGGTTCCCCTGGGTGCCGGGCGGCTCACGCGAGAGTTTCTGACCGAGGACCCTCCGGGACCCGAGGCCGTCAAGGCGCTACGCAAGCATGTCCGGGCCGCTTTTGCTCACGATCTCGGACTGGTCACCCGGGTTGGCAAGGTCGCTCACTTCGTCGGCACTTCGAAGACCTTCCGCTCGCTGGCGCGGATCGCGGGTGCTGCGCCCTCGGGCGAGGGGCCGTACGTCCGCCGGACCCTCAAGCACGCTGACGTGCGCGACTGGCTGCCCCGCCTCGCGGAGATGTCAGAGGCCGAGCGAGGACACCTCCCAGGGGTGTCGTCGGGGCGGTCCCGTCAGCTCGTGGCCGGTGCCGTCGTGGCGGATGCCGCGATGGACCTGTTGGAGATCGACGAGCTCGAGATCTGCCCCTGGGCTCTGCGCGAAGGCGTGATCCTCAGGCGCCTGGACCAGCTCCCTACCTAGTCATCACCGAGGGGGTTCGCATGTCCGGTGCGGTGAGTGTTCCTGCTGCCCGGATCGCCCTGTCGTCGGCGTCGGTGTTCCCCGAGTCGCCGGCAGCAGCCTTCGAGATGGCTGCGCGCCTCGGGTTCGACGGGGTCGAGCTGCTCGTCTTCACCGACCCCGTCTCCCAGGACATCGACGCAGTCCAGCGGTTGTCGGACCACTACGCGGTACCAGTGTTGGCGATCCACGCCCCGTGCCTTCTTGTCACCCAACGAGTCTGGGGCACGGAGCCTTGGGGCAAGCTGCTGCAGTCCAAGGCGGCTGCAGAACGACTCGGGGCTACAACTGTTGTCGTACACCCGCCCTTTCGCTGGCAGCGCGAGTATGCGAAGGGGTTCGTCGAGGGGGTCGCTCGGATGTCGGAGGAAACCGACGTGACCTTTGCGGTGGAGAACATGTACCCGTGGCGGGCGCGCAGCCGAGAGATCGCTGCCTATGCCCCGGCATGGGACCCCACGGACGAGGACTATGCCCACCTCACCCTCGACCTCTCGCACACGGCAGTGTCCGGGTCCGACGCCATGGACATGCTGACGGCCTTCGGCGATCGACTCGCGCACCTTCATCTGGCGGATGGCACCGGCGTGGCCCGCGACGAGCACCTGGTCCCGGGTCGAGGAAACCAGCCGTGCGCAGAAGTGCTCGAAACCCTTGCGGGGCAGGGATTCTCTGGAACTGTCGTGCTCGAGGTCTCGACTCGCAAGGCGGCAAATCGGGCCGAACGCGAAGCTGACCTCGCGGAGGCGCTGGCCTTTGCGCGGCTCAACCTCGCAGCCGTGTCCCCGTGACCAGCGGCGTGAAGGAGATGCCGATGGCGATCAGGGCGCGGGGCCTGCGAGTGACTCGCGGTGGCCGGGACGTGCTGCGGGGGGTCGACCTCGACGTGTCTGTCGGCTCGGTCACCGGACTGCTTGGCCCCAGTGGGTGCGGAAAGTCGACGTTGATGCGTTCAGTGGTCGGAGTGCAGATCGTGAACGCCGGGACTATCGAGGTCCTCGGCCGGCCCGCGGGAAGCGCTGACCTGCGAAACCGGGTCTCGTATGTGACCCAGGAGACGGCTGTCTACGGGGATCTCACGGTTCGCGAGAACCTCGTCTACTTCGCGGCAATGCTCGGTGCGCCCACCACCGATGTGGACCGTGTGCTGGATCAGGTCGACCTGGGCGATCACGCCGCATCTTTGGTGGGGCAGCTCTCTGGGGGCCAGGTCAACCGGGTCTCGCTGGCCACGGCACTGCTGGGCAACCCTGAGTTGTTGGTCCTGGACGAACCGACGGTCGGTCTCGACCCCGTGCTCCGCCGTGACCTCTGGGCGTTGTTCGGGCGGCTCGCGGCAGCGGGAGCAACGTTGTTGGTCTCGAGCCATGTGATGGACGAGGCCGAGCGATGCGACCGGCTGTTGCTGATGCGCGAGGGCGAGTTCCTCGCCGACTGCACGCTCCCGGAGTTGCTCGAACGTACAGGAGCCTCAGACGTCGAACAGGCCTTCCTCGCGCTGGTCGAGGGCACGGGTCGGGGAAGCGCTGCGTGAGCACGCGCCGCCTGCTGGCCACCGCTGGTCGAGTGCTTCTGCAACTGCGCCACGATCCCCGCACCATCGCGCTGATTCTCGTGGTGCCCTGCGCGCTGTTGGCCTTGCTTTGGTGGGTGCTCATCGACAGCCCGCAGAACTTCGATCAGTACGGCCCCGCCCTCCTGGCGATCTTCCCGCTCATCTCGATGTTCCTGGTCACCAGCATCGCGACCCTGCGTGAACGTTCTGCCGGCACGCTGGAGCGCCTGCTCACGATGCCAGTGGCCAAGGTGGACTTCCTTGGTGGCTATGCCGTGGCCTTCGGCGCGGCAGCCACGGTGCAGGCGCTGCTGGCCAGCGGGTTGTCGCTGGGACCCCTGGGGATGGACGTCAAGGGTCCGGCTTGGGCTGTGGTGTTGGTGGCTGTCCTCGTCGCCCTTCTGGGCACCAGCCTGGGGCTCTTCGTCAGCGCCTTTGCGAAGACCGAGTTTCAAGCGGTCCAGTTCATGCCGGCGGTGATCCTCCCGCAGCTGCTGCTTTGCGGGATCATCGCCCCCACTGAGCAACTGCCGACGTTCCTGGAATGGGTGTCGACCGTTCTCCCCCTCACCTATGCCGTCCAGGCCATGCAGCACCTGGCGGTCGTCGGGACCCTATCTGCGCCCTTCCCCCGAGACGCCGTGGTCCTGGTCGGTTTCACGGTGGGTTTCCTCTTGTTGGGATCGGCCACTCTGCGTCGACGTACGCCC
Source organism: Actinomycetes bacterium (assembly GCA_031430645.1). Lineage (GTDB taxonomy): Bacteria > Actinomycetota > Actinomycetes > DATJPE01 > DATJPE01 > JANPBY01. The sequence continues at coordinate 149 of JANPBY010000228.1, read as the reverse complement.
TGATCCACTTTGGGCTCCACTCATTCATCAGCGTCTTCGATCCGCCAGAGCCAGCCACGACTCGGGCCTCTAGACTCGCAGCGACCGACGTTGAGGAGGCTTGGCCGTGATCCGACGGACGCTGTTGAGTGTCAGCCGCAGCGAGCGGC
>JANPBY010000227.1:0-11045 GCA_031430645.1 Actinomycetes bacterium | reverse complement strand
GGAGCCATGGCGATCCTCAGCTTCCAGCTCGTGCTTGGCGCGGAGCTCGACGAGGACGCCGAGTTCGAGCGTGCCGTGGCGCTGGCCGCCGAGGCCGACGTGGCGGTCGTCGTCGTGGGCACCACGGCAGAGGTGGAGAGCGAAGGTTTCGACCGTACGTCGCTGGCGCTCCCAGGCCGCCAGGACGAGCTGGTCTTGCGCGTCGCTGCCGTCAACCCGCGCACCGTGGTCGTCGTCAACAGCGGCGCACCGGTCCTGCTCCCGTGGGCCGACAAGGTCGACGCCATCCTGCTGGCCTGGTTCCCCGGCCAGGAGTTCGGCAACGCCCTCGCCGACGTGCTTCTCGGGACCTCCGAGCCGGGCGGTCGGTTGCCCACCACCTGGCCGGCCAGGGGCGACGGGCTGCCAGCGGTGACTCCTACCGACGGCACGCTCACCTACGACGAGGGCCTGTTCATCGGCTACCGGCACTACGACCGGGCCGGGCTCGAGCCGCTGTTCCCGTTCGGCCACGGCCTGGGCTACACGACCTTCGCCTTCGAAGAGGCCGAGGCCGAGCCCACAGACGCGGGCGCGGTCCTCAGCGTGGCCGTCCGCAACACCGGCGAGCGTCCGGGCCGGACGGTCGTACAGGTCTACGCGTCGCGCCCCGACTCCGCGATCGAGCGCGTGCAGCGCTGGCTGGTCGGCTTCGCCGCCCTCGAGCTCGGTCCAGACGAGCAGGGCACTGCGAGGATCACGCTGCCGGAGCGGGTGTTCCAGCACTGGGACACCACGGCCTCGGCCTGGGCGCTCGAGCCGGGGACGTACAACCTGCAGATCGGGCCGTCAATGGCCTCGACCGAGCTGACGGCGGAAGTCAAACTGGCCTGACCTCGCTTGCTTGGGTCTACGCCTTCCGGCTAGATTGGATCCAATATCCGACTCGCCTACCGGAGACACCTCATGGCCGCGCAACGCGTCTCGCCGCTCGACCTCATCGCCGCCGATACCCTCCTCTCCGAGGAGGAGCGCGAGATCCGCACGACCGTCCGGCGGTTCGTCGACGCCGAGGTACGGCCGCACGTCGCGAACTGGTTCGAGTCTGGCGAGCTCCCCGCCCGCGAGCTCGCGCGCGGCCTGGGCGAGCTCGGCGTCCTCGGCATGCACCTCGAGGGTTACGGCTGCGCCGGCACCAGCGCGGTGGCCTACGGGCTCGCCTGCATCGAGCTGGAGGCCGGTGACTCCGGCATCCGCTCGCTCGTGTCGGTGCAGGGTTCGCTCGCGATGTTCGCGATCCACGCGTACGGCAGCGAGGAGCAGAAGCAGGCGTGGCTCCCCCGGATGGCGCGCGGCGAGGCGGTCGGCTGCTTCGGCCTCACCGAGCCGGACTTTGGGTCCAACCCCTCGGGCATGCGAACGCTGGCCAAGCAGGAGGGGTCGGACTGGGTGCTCAACGGCACGAAGATGTGGATCACCAACGGCGGGATCGCCGACGTGGCCGTCATCTGGGCGCAAACCAACGACGGCATCCGCGGGTTCGTCGTCCCCACCGACATTCCCGGCTTCACCGCGAACCCCGTGCACAAGAAGCTGTCGCTGCGGGCGTCGGTGACGAGCGAGCTCGTGCTAGACGGCGTACGACTGCCGGCCTCGGCGCTCCTCCCGGGAGCGCAAGGGCTGGGTGGGCCGCTCGGCTGCCTCAACGAGGCCCGCTTCGGCATCGTCTTCGGAGCTCTCGGCGCGGCGCGCGACTGCCTGGAGACGGCCATCGACTACTCGTTGAGCCGCGAGCAGTTCGATCAGCCCATCGCCGGCTTCCAGCTCACCCAGGAGAAGCTGGCGAACATGGCCCTGGAGCTGCAGAAGGGCTACCTGCTCGCGCTGCACATCGGCCGCCTCAAGGACTCCGGTCAGGCCACATCGCAGATGGTGAGCGTCGGCAAGCTCAACAACGTCCGCGAGTCCATCGCCATCGCTCGCGAGTGCCGCACGATCCTGGGCGGCAACGGGATCACGCTGGAGTACCCCGTTCTCCGGCACGCGAACAACCTCGAGTCGGTCCTCACGTACGAGGGCACCTCCGAGATGCACACCCTAGTCATCGGCCAGGCGCTCACCGGCATAGCCGCATTCCGCTGACCGCCGACACCTGACGACCGACCCAAAGGGCAGCACGTTGAGCGAGACCACCACGGCCGTCGACCCGCGGCTGCGTCAAGCCGCTCTCGCAACCGGCATGGTCTTTGCACTCAGCGGTGGCCTCGGCGCCACCTGGGTCGCGCGGCTCCCGACGGTCCGAGACCAGCTCAACACCGACACCGCAGCCCTCGGGCTCGCGCTGCTCTGCATGGGACTCGGGTCCATCCTGGCCATGCCGATGACCGGGCAGCTCTGCGCCCGCTTCGGCAGTCGTACGGTCGTCGCAGTCACTGCCGTTCCGGCCTCGACCTTCCTCGTCTGCCTCGCGCTGGCCCCCAACGTCGTCGTCCTGGCGTTCTTCTTGCTGTGCATGGGTGCGTGCTACGGCGCCTGGGATGTCGCCATGAACATCCAGGGCAGCTACGTCGAGCGCTCAGCCGACCGGCCGTGGATGTCGCGCTTCCACGCGTGCTGGAGCGTGGGGTCAATCGTCGGCGCCGGCCTGGGTGCCCTGGCAGCGTGGGCCGGCATGGGGGTCGCGACCCAGTTCACCCTGGTTGCCACCCTCATCGCGCTCGGCGTCCTGCTCGCGCTCCGCAGCTACGTCGATGAGCGAGCGCCGGCCCCGCTCGCAACCGACCCAGAGAAGGCCGGCCGGTTCGTCAACCGCCGGCTCGTCCTGCTCGGCCTGATCACGCTGTGCGGCACGTGCATCGAAGGTGCAGCCGCGGACTGGTTGGGCCTGCACATCACCGACGACCTCGCCGGCACGGCAGCCATCGCCGCAGCGGGCTACGCGATCTTCGCGACGGCCATGACGGTCGTCCGGTTCGCTGGGACCCCGCTCCTGACCCGGCTCGGCCGGGTGCGCACCCTACGGCTGGCGGGCACGGTCTCCGGCACTGGAATCCTGGTCGCGGCGCTCGCCCCTGCCGTACCACTCGCCTTGCTGGGCGGAGCGATCTGGGGTCTGGGCATCGCCCTGGTCTTCCCCTCGGCGATGAGCGCGGGTGGCGAGACACCTGGTCGGTCAGCTGCTGGCATCGCCACCGTCGCCACGATCGGGTACGGCGGCTTTCTCCTCGGCCCGCCACTTATCGGTCTGCTCGGGCACCGAATCGGCCTCGACAACGCCTTGCTCTCCCTCGTCGTCCTCGCGGTCGGTATCGCCGCGCTCGCGCCGGCTGCGAAGCCGATTGCCGTCGAGACCCCCCTCGACGCCTGACCCGGCGCTCCCGGTCCTCAGCCTGAGATCGTCTCGGTGACCGCGTCGACGGCATGCTCCCGATGCCGCCCCAACAGCATCACGGCCTTCTCTGCGTCACTGCGGAGGAAGGCCTTGGCGATGGCACGATGCTCGCGGACGACGGCCGCGCGATGGCCTGCGTCGGCGTAGTACACCAACCGGTAGACGTCGGTGGCGTCCCAGCACAGCCGGATCATCCGCACCAGCCGCGGCATTCCGCTGGTCTCGTACACAGCGAAGTGAAAGGCGCGGTTCGCCCCCGCCATGGCGGCCAGGTCCCCGCCCTCCGCGGCGACTTCGCACGCGAGGAGGTGCTGCTCGATCGTCGCGCGCTGCTCGTCATTCACCCGGGTGACCCCCACCCGAATCGCCTCTGCTTCGAGCAGCTCGCGTATCCGGTACACCTCGACCAGATCGTGGACCGAGAGCTCGGCGACGAAGTACCCGCGATGCGGGAGGTACGTCACCTGACCTTCGCCTTCGAGGATCTTCAGGGCTTCGCGCAAGGGGACCCGGGAAACACCCAGCCGCTCGGCGAGCTGCTCTTGGAGCACCTGCTCGCCCGGCCGGAGCCCGCCGGTGGCGATCACCTGGCGCAGCTCGAGCAGCACTGCTTCCTGAGCCGTTGGCGGGCGTTGAAAAGCCACGTCAGCGCGGGCCATCAACGCGCCTCAAGTCGATCCGCGCCCAGTTCGGGCGGCGCGAGTCGGTACGTCACGGGGGTCTGGGACAGCGTTATCGGGTTGGCGACAGTCGGGGTGCCGTCAGCGTCCGCGACCGGCTCGAGCCCCAGCGCCTCCGCCAGACTCATCGCCTCAGCCACGTCGTTGATGGGACCGCAGGGAACTCCCGCCGCCGACAGGTGCGCAACCCACTCCCCTGCGGTCCGGCCGGCCATCGCCTCGGCCAAGAGTGCGGCCAGCTCGTCCCGATGCGCGACCCGGTCGGGGTTGCTTGCGAAGCGCACGTCCCGGGCCAGCTCCGCACGACCAAGCCCCGTGACCAGCAATCCGAACTGACGGTCATTGCCGACCGCCAGAACCAGCGGGCGATCCGATCCCTGCACCGTCTCGTACGGCGCGATCGACGGGTGCCGGTTGCCCATGATGGTGGGCACCACACCTGACACGACGTAGGCACTTGCTTGATTCACCAGGGCAGAGAGCAACGACGAGAGGAGGTTGACCTCGACGCGTTGACCCTCTCCGGTGCTCGCACGATGGCGCAACGCCGCGAGAATGCCGACTGCGGCATGCAGTCCAGTCACGACGTCGACCAGGGCCACGCCGACCTTGGTCGGTTCCCCGGGAACCGGCCCGGTCACGGACATGAGGCCGCCCATCGCCTGGACGAGCAGGTCGTAGCCGGGCAAGGCAGCCCCGGCTCCCGCCCCAAACCCGGTGATCGATGCGTAGACGACCCCGGGGTTTTCGCGGCGGACGTCCTCATAACCCAGACCGGCCAGGTCCATCGTCCCCGGGATAAAGTTTTCGACAACCACGTCGGCCTTGAGAGCCAGCGCGCGAGCCTTCACCAGGTCCTGCGGGTCTTTCAGGTCCAGCGCCACCGAGCGCTTGTTTCGGTTGACGCCGAGGAAGTACGTCGAGCGCCCGTCGGCGTCCCAAGGCGGGCCCCAGGCCCGCGTGTCATCCCCGGAACCGGGGCGCTCCACCTTGATGACGTCGGCACCGAGGTCGGCGAGCAGCATGGTCGCGTAGGGGCCGGCAAGCACCCGGCTGAAGTCGGCGACGAGTACACCCTCAAGGGCTCCGGAGCTCATGGTCGGATATTGTATCCAACCATCGTCCTTCCCTAGCCAGGCTCGGTCGTGGCCGCCGCTTCCGACTCATCCTCGAAGGCGCCGCGCATCCTCAAGTCCCGTCGCGGGTCAGCCACCGCGCAACAGCTCTTGGGTTGCTTGCGGTTCTGCCACGACCCCACAACCAGCGCCACGGGGACGGCGATCGCGGGGACAGCGATCAGCCACGGCACCAGGTCCGACATGCGCCAAGCGTAAGCCACCCGTACGCTCCCGCCGTGGCTCTGGACTTGGACAACCTCCCTGCGGGGGCTCGCGACTTCCTGACCGAACGACACTTGGCGACGCTCACGACGATCCGACCGAACGGCAGCCCGCACGTCGTTCCGGTCGGATTCACGTGGGACCCCGCCACCCGGATTGCTCGAGTCATCACCAGCGGGGGCAGCGCAAAGGCGCGGCACGCCGCCGGTGGGGGGCGGGTTGCCCTGTGCCAGGTCGACGGCGCCCGCTGGCTGACCCTCGAGGGTTGGAGCTCGATCGCGGCAGACGAGCCATCAGTCGCTGACGGCGTGGCGCGCTACACCGTGCGCTATCGGCAACCGCGGCCGAACCCGGCCCGGGTGGTCATCGTCGTGCAGGTCGACGTGATTCTTGGCTCTGGTTTCTCCACGGGATCCACCTCGGCCGAGCCCAACTCGGGCGCCTAAGCCGTCGTGGCGGCCAACTGTCCACAAGCGCCATCGATCTCGCGGCCACGGGTGTCCCGGACCGTGACGGTGACCCCATGAGCCTCGAGGCCCTTGACGAACGCCCTCTCGTCCCGTGGCCGCGACGCGGTCCACTTCGAACCCGGCGTCGGGTTCAGCGGGATCAAGTTGACGTGGACGAGTCGGCCGCGAAGGAGCTTTCCGAGGAGGTCTGCTCGCCAGGCCTGATCGTTGATGTCACGGATCATCGCGTATTCGATCGAGACCCGGCGCCCGGTCCGCCCTGAGTAGGCCCAGGCCGCATCGAGTACCTCAGCGACCTTCCAGCGAGTGTTGACCGGGACCAGCTCGTCTCGAAGCTCGTCGTCGGGAGCGTGCAAGGAGACCGCAAGACGGACCGGGATGCCCTCATCAGCGAGGTTGAGGATGCGTGGCACCAGGCCGACCGTCGACACGGTGATCCCGCGGGCCGACATGCCGAGTCCATCGGGGGTTGGCTCGGTGAGCCGGCGTACGGCGCCGACCACGGCGCGGTAGTTGGCCAGCGGCTCGCCCATCCCCATGAACACCACGTTGGAGATCCGCCCGACCCCACCAGCCACCTCATCGCGGGCCAACGACCGGGCGCCAGCCACGACCTGCTCGACGATCTCACCGGCGGAGAGATTACGGGTGAGCCCAGCCTGACCGGTGGCGCAGAACGGGCAATTCATGCCGCAACCAGCCTGGGATGACACACACATCGTCACGCGGTCGGGATAGCGCATCAGGACCGACTCGACGAGGGTCCCGTCGAACAAACGCCACACGGATTTGCGGGTCTGGCCTTCGTCACAGGTGATGTGACGGACCGACGTCAGGAGGTTCGGTGTCAGCGCCTCGGCCAGTGCGGCTCGAGTTCCGGCGGGCACGTCGGTCCACGCCTGGGGGTCATTATCGAGATGGCCGAAGTAGTGCCCCGAAACCTGAGTGGCGCGGAAGGGCTTCTCCCCCAGTTCGACGACCACCGCGCGCCTCTCCTCAGGGCTGAGGTCGGCGAGGTGGCGCGGCGGCTTGGCCCGCCTTGGCGCGGCAAAGACCAGTTCGCCCGGGGCCTGTGCCGCCCCCGGCACCGACGTGCCGGTCATGACGCGACGAAGGCGCTGAGAAGGAGCCAGACCACGGGTGCGGATGGCAGGAGGGAGTCGAGCCTGTCCATCAGTCCGCCGTGACCTGGGAGCAGCCGCCCCATGTCTTTGACCCCCAGGTCACGCTTGACCATGGACTCGCACAGGTCACCGATGACTGCGGTGCAGACAACCGCGAGTCCGAGCAGCAAGCCTTGCCACCACTCGGCCTCGAGCAGCAGCGGGAGCGCCACGGCCCCGGCAACGCAACAAAAAAGCACCGATCCGGCGAAACCCTCCCAGGACTTCTTGGGTGAGATCCGCGGCGCCATCGGGTGCTTGCCGAACAAGACGCCCAGGGCATACCCGCCGATGTCGCTGGCAGCCACGACGACGATGAACGTCACGATGCGTTCGACACCCTGGGGCTGAGTGACCATGAGCACGGCGAATCCGGCCAGCAAGGGCAGGTAGGCGAGAACGAAGAGCCCTGCGGAGACATCACGGAGATACCCGTCAGCCCCGTCGAAGAGTCGCCACACCAGGACAGCCAGAACGCTCAGCGCGAGAGCGACCACGAGCCCATCGGCGCCTGACCGATAGGCAGCCGCAAACATTGCGGCGCCACCCACCAACACCGGCCAGATCGGAACGTTAATGCCGCCGACGGTCAGCGCGGTGCACAACTCCCACGCCGCGATGCCCAACGCCACGGCAACCAGCACCGTGAATGCCGCAGGGGATACCAGCGACACCAAGATGAGCGACACGAGCCCTACACCGACGGCAGTCGCCAGCGGGAGGTTGCGGCCCGCCTTCGAGGTCGGGGCGGTGTCAGGTGATGAGGGGGTCGACATGTCAGACCTCGAGGAGCTCGGCTTCCTTGTGCTTGAGCAGCTCGTCGATCTGGGCGACGTACCGGTGGGTGACGTCCTCGAGCTCCTTCTCGGCCCGTCGTACGTCATCCTCGCCCGCCTCGCCCTTCTTGCCGAAGCGCTCGAGTTCTTCCTTGGCGTGACGGCGGATGTTGCGGATTGAGATCCGCGCGTCCTCGGCCTTGTGCTTGGCGACCTTGATGTAGTCCCTGCGACGTTCCTCGGTCAGCATCGGGAAGGCCACCCGGATGATCGAACCGTCATTCGTCGGGTTGACGCCGAGGTCGCTGTCGCGGATGGCCTTCTCAATCGCGTTCAAGCTTCCTTTGTCGTAGGGCGACACGATGGCCATCCGCGCCTCGGGCACCTGGAAGGACGCAAGCTGAGTGACGGGGGTGAAGGTGCCGTAATAGTCGACGACGATCTTGTTGAACATCGCCGGGTGAGCTCGGCCCGTGCGGATCGAACCGAAGTCCTCCTTCGCGACCGTTACGGCCTTCTCCATCTTGTCGTCGGCTTCGAGCAGCGTCTCGTCGATCACCGTGGGCGCTCCTGAGTCACGTGGGCGGATGGACGGCGTTGGCAGGTCATGCAGGTCAAGCTGACGCCGAAACCAGGGTGCCGATCTTCTCACCACGGACCGCGCGAGCGATGTTGCCCTCGGTGAGGAGGTCAAACACGACGATGGGCAGGTCGTTGTCCATGCACAGACTGATGGCCGTCGCATCGGCGACCTTCAACCCGCGGGCGAGCACCTCGCCGTAGGCAAGACTGTCGAACTTGACGGCGTCAGAGTGCGTCTTCGGGTCAGCATCGTAGACACCGTCGACACCCTTGGCCATCAGGACGACCTGGGCTCCGACCTCCAAAGCCCGCTGCGCAGCACAGGTGTCCGTGGAGAAGAAGGGGACCCCCAGCCCTGCCCCGAAGATCACCACACGGCCCTTCTCCAGATGTCGGATCGCCCGCCGCGGGACATACGGCTCCGCGACCTGACCCATCGCGATGGCGGTTTGCACCCGGGTCTCGACTCCGGCCTTCTCCAAGAAGTCCTGCAGGGCCAGGCAGTTCATGACAGTGCCGAGCATGCCCATGTAGTCGGCGCGGGACCGATCCATGCCCCGCTGGGAGAGCTCGGCCCCACGGAAGTAGTTGCCGCCGCCGATCACGACGGCCACCTGGGTGCCTGCGCACACCACTTCAGCGAGTTGTCGAGCGATCGCATGCACGGTGTCCGGATCGACGCCGAGGCCGTGTCCTCCGGCGAAGGCTTCGCCGGACAACTTGAGCAGCACCCGGTCGTAGCCCGTCGGACGGTCGCCGCCGGCGGAGTCAGGCGCGGGGTCGGTCACGGCTGCATCCTGTCACGCCCTACCCGGGGCGGGCTGACGCGGATCAGGACTGGCCGACCTCGAAGCGGGCGAACCGAGTGACAGCGATGCCGGCCTCTTCCAAAACGGCCTGCACCGACTTCTTCGAGTCAAGCACAGAGGACTGCTCGGTGAGAACGACGTCCTTGAAGAAACCGTTCACCCGACCCTCGACGATCTTGGGCAGCGCCCCTTCAGGCTTGCCCTCCTCGCGAGCCGTCGCCTCGGCGATACGCCGTTCGGACTCGACCGTCTCGGCGGGAACCTCGTCGCGCGTGACGTACAACGGGCGCATAGCCGCCACCTGCATGGCCGTGGATCGCGCCGTTTCGGCATTGGCGCCCGTGAACTCCACGAGGACCCCAACCTGAGCCGGCAGATCGGAAGCCTTCTTGTGGAGGTAGGTCGCGACCTGTCCATCCAGCAGGATGAACCTCTTGACCTCGAGCTTTTCGCCGATCACCGCTGACAGACCATCAACGTTCTCCGCCACGGTCCGCCCGTCCTTCAACGACTCACCGAGCAGCACCTCAAGTGAGGCCGGTCGACTCGCTGCGACGTGCGCCACGAGATCGGACGCCAAGGATTGGAACTGCTCGTTCTTGGCCACGAAGTCGGTCTCGCAGCCCAGCTCGAGCATGGCGCCTTCGGCGGCCGCGATCAGGCCATTGCCGGCCGTACGCTCAGAACCGCGCTTTTGCACCTTGGCAGCACCCTTGATCCGAAGTGCTTCGGTGGCCGCGGCGAAGTCGCCGTCGGTCTCCTCCAGGGCGCGCTTGGCGTCCATCATCCCAGCGCCTGTGGCGTCGCGGAGCGCCTTGACATCGGTGGCAGTGAAACTGGCCATGGGTGAGTTCTTCCTTCGGTCTCGAGAAAAGTCGTACGGGGACCCGGTCGATGCGAGCGGCTCAGGCGGGAGTCTCAGCGGCGGTGTCAGCAACAGCGTCAGCAGCGGCGTCGGAGGGAGCTTCGGCAACCGCCGCCGGTTCGACAACGGCCTCGACCTTCGCAGCCTCGGGAACTGTCTCCACGGGAACTGTCTCCACGGGAACGGCCTCGACCGCGGCTCCCTCGGTGGACGCAGCGCCTTGGAGGAGCTCACGTTCCCAGTCAGAGAGTGGCTCATCGCCGCCGAGCTCGGCGCCGGACGGCTTCTCATCCGCGGTGTCAGCACCTGCGCGCGCCATCAGACCATCGGCCACGGCATCGGCGATGACGCGGGTGAGCAGGCCCACCGAGCGGATCGCGTCGTCGTTGCCAGGGATCTTGTAGTCGACCTCGTCTGGGTCACAGTTGGTGTCGAGGATCGCGACGATCGGAATGCCGAGCTTGCGAGCCTCGCCGACGGCGATGTGCTCCTTCTTGGTATCGACGATCCACACTGCGCTGGGGATCCGACTCATGTTTCGGATGCCGCCGAGGGTCCGGTCGAGCTTGATCTTCTCGCGCTCGAGGACCAGCAGTTCTTTCTTGGTCATCCCTGACGCGGCAACATCGGTGAAGTCGATCGTCTCAAGCTCCTTGAGGCGCTGGAGTCGCTTGTAGACGGTCGAGAAGTTGGTGAGCATGCCACCGAGCCAGCGCTGGTTCACGTAGGGCATCCCCACACGTGTCGCTTGCTCAGCAATCGCTTCCTGCGCCTGCTTCTTGGTGCCGATGAACATCACCGAGCCGCCGTGGGCGACGGTCTCCTTGATGAACTCATAGGCACGGTCGATGTAGGACAGCGACTGCTGCAGGTCGATGATGTAGATGCCATTGCGCTCGGTGAAGATGAATCGCTTCATCTTGGGGTTCCAGCGACGGGTCTGGTGCCCGAAGTGGACGCCGCTCTCAAGGAGCTGGCGCATGGTCACGA
>JANPBY010000226.1:0-6276 GCA_031430645.1 Actinomycetes bacterium | reverse complement strand
TGGTCGGTGCAGCCTTGGCTGTCTTGGCAGCAGTTGGAGCGGCCTTGACGGGCGCGCTCGGCGCGGCCTTCTTGACTGGCGCCTTTGCGGTCACCGACGTCTTGGTCGCGGTCTTGGTGGCGGCGGCATGGGTACGGCCGGGAGGGGCGACAACGAAGTCAACCGAATCGGCTGAGGGACGGCGGACCGACGACACGGACGACCTTTCGACGTGCTCATGGTGGACCGCGGACCGGGCCGCGGGCAGGCGGCCGGGGAGCGGGGAGGAGGTCTGGAGTGGGGCGGCGCCGAGGCGTCGAGTGACCATTGTAATTCTTCCAACCGTGTTCTCGCTCCGCCCGGGTCGTTCTGGGAGGTCTGAAGCCCTCAACGATCCGCGACAGTCGGCTGTTCGCGTCGCCTGACACCGAGCAGAGTCACATCATCTTCTCCACCATCGGTACCCAGTCGAGCGTCGACGATCGCATCGAGCAAGGCCTCAAGGGATGCCCCAGACGCACCGGCCGCAGCGGCAATGACCGCTGCGAGACCATCATCAAGTGAGCGGTCCCGAACCTTCACCAGCCCATCGGTGAAGGCGAGCAGCGTCTCCCCCGGGGCGAGCGCCAAGTCTACCGCAACCCGTGGCTGGGGCAAACCCAGCGGGGTCGTCCCAGGGCCAACGTCCAGGAGTGCTGCGCTTCCGTCAGCGGCCACCCGCACGATTGGGAGATGTCCGGCGTCGGCCGCGCTCGTCTGCCCCGTGACCGGGTCAACCACCATCAGGACGAGGGTCGTCAACAGCAGCTCATGGTCACCGGACTCGGTGGCCGTGAACAATCGATCGAGAGAGGCCAGTACGCCGGCCGGGTCTGGGTCATTGACCGCCAAGGCGCGGAGCGCTGATCGCATCCGGCCCATCCCCGCGGCCGCGACCAGTCCCTTGCCCATGACATCGCCCACCGACAGGGACAGGCGGCGATCGGGCAGGACCAGGGCGTCGTACCAGTCACCGCCAACCGAGACGTCTTTCACCGCGGGGAGATAGCGCGCAGCCAACTCCAAGCCCGGCACGTTCGGCAACGCTGCCGGCAGCAGGGCTCTCTGCAGGGTGACGCCCGCCGCCTGCTCACGGGCGATGAGCTGGGCCCTCTGAACCGCCAAAGCACATTGCCCACCCAAAGCCTCGACGAACCTACGCTCGGCAGTGGTCAGGCTTCGAGGCTCCTTGAAGGCATAGCGCAGCGCTCCCATCACCCCTTGGGCGTCTAAGAGCGGCACGATCACCCAGGCCAGCTCGTCTTGCTCGACTGCGGTGGTGTCTGTGACATAGACCGGTGCAGGTCCGAGAGGGAGCCCGGGGCCGGCCAACTCGTTGAGAACGGCAGCCGAACTCGCCACCCAGCGCCAGCGGCCGCGCTCAAGAAGAGCAACGCCAGCCCAGTCCGCACCCAAGGTGTCGGCCCCAGCCCGCGCAACGGCGCGCGCTGCGTCCTCGAGGGTGAGCGCGCCAGCCAGTGCCGCGGTCGCTTCCTGCAGACACGTGAGCAGCCTTAGGTGGGCCGAGGCGACATCGACGGCGCGGCGGTCGCCTCCGGGAGATATCAACCGGTTGAAGCGGCCCGGGCAGCGGCCTTGGCCTCCTGCTTGAACGCCCGAACCTCGGCCAAGGTCTTCGGGTTGCGCACGTCGGCCACCGAGCGCCTGCTGCCCCTCTCGCCGTAAGTCCCCGCGGCTGCCTGCCAGCCCTCGGGTTTCACTCCGAGCTGCTTGCCCAGCAGGGCGACAAAGATCCGCGACTTCTGGACCCCGAACCCGGGGAGATCCTCGAGCCGGGCGAGCAACTCGGCTCCGTTGCCGACCTCGGCCCACACGGCGCTGGCGTCGCCGCCGTAGGTCTCCATCACCACCCCCGCGAGCTGCTGAACCCGTTCCCCCATGGAACCCGGATAGCGGTGCACAGCGGGCGGTCCGGTCATCAGGGCACGGAAAGCCCCAGGATCCATAGTGACGATGACCGCTGGGTCGAGTCGGTCCGGCGTCCCCACCCGACTCGCGATGAGGTACGGACCTGCGAAGGCGCGTTCCATCGGGAACTGCTGGTCGAGCAGCATGCCCACAAGCAAGGCGAACGGGTCGCTCGACAGCAACGCATCAGCATCCCGATCCTGTGCGAGGCACAGGGTGTGCAGCGTCACTCGTCTCGGTCGGCCTTGACGGCCAGGACGGCACAGTCAGCGTCAAGCAGGATCCGTTGGGAATTGCTGCCCAGGATCAGCTTTCCGACCGGACTCCGACGGCGAAGACCGATGATCAACAGATCGGCCTGTTCGGCGTGCGCCACGTCCACGACGTCTTCAGCGACCTCGAGCCCGCGGACCAGGCCTCGGACGTCGTAGTCGATCCCGAGGCCGGTGAGCTCTTCGCGGGCCTGCACGAGGACGTCATCGGCAGCTATGGCATCTGAGGTGCTCTGGGGGCCTTCCTTGCTGGAGTTCACCACCAGCAGACGGCTGTTGCGGAGCTTGGCTTCTTCGACTCCGCGACGCAGGGCCGCTCGGCCCTCGGGCGTATCGACGTACCCGACGACGATCGTCGACATCGGTGGTCCTCTCCTCGAGAGCCGCAACCCGGCGGGAATCCGGGCGCTGGCGTCGACGCGACGGTATCGGACCCGAGGTACCTGTCCCAGGGGTTCGCGACACCTGACTCCCCTTCGGCCGCGCCGAAGGCAAGGTCAGGAGGTCAGCCGCCCTCGACCAGCTCCGACCGCGCGCCGCGGACGACGAGCACGATCGGCGGGCTGACCTGAGTCACCGGTGGGCCGGCGATGGGAAACGGGCCGAGCCCGTCCACCACAAACGTTCCGCCCCACGTGGTCGTCACGACCACACGTCGATCGTCGCTCGTGCGGTAGGTGTGGGACACGTCGTCGTTGGGATAGGGCCCGCCTGGGCGGTCGTACGTGCTTCGCGTCCCATCCCCGAAATCCCACGTCCAGCGAGCATCGGCTGTGACCACGACCTCAAAGCCGGCTAGGTCGAAGGTGTTTTGGCCGATAGAGGCCGGTTGTCCAGCGGCGAAGAGGGCGGGCACGTTGACCAGCGCCCCACCTGCCGGTTGGAAGCTCGGTGCCTGGCCGGGCAGCAAGTCGATGAAGTGGTCGCGGACCTGTGGTGTCAGCGCGTCCACGGTCAGCGGGGTGCCGGGGTAGACGCAGGTGGAGCCGACATAGGTGAAACCGGTCTCCCCTGCCCGGCGGCGCAAGACGTCGTAGCGCAACGAGGGAGCAGGGCACCTGGAAATGAATCCGTTGCAGCCGTTTTGAGTCTCCTCGTCGTTGCCGGAGCACGAAGGGGTGATGGCCCAGGCGCATCCGTCGCAGGTGGCGGCTTCTTGGCGGATACCCGGATCCCCCTCGAACCCGTCCGCCGGGATGAGCACCCGCCCCACGATCGCATCAAGCTCGTCATTCCCATCCACGTCGCAGAAGACATCCCCAGTGCAGGCCTCCGCGGCGCGAGCTTGTACCGGCGAACCCAGGACCGCGACGGCCATCACCAAGAGGACGAGTAGCCGGGTCATAAGCGCTCCAAAACGTTCTCCGCCTGGACCAACCATCCTGCTTCCGTTCTCAGGAGAACTAGCGAGCTGTTGACGGTATGTGCGTCGAAGCTCTCCGAACTACCGTTGTCACTTAGGGCAACGTAGGCCGACGTCCGGTAGGCGACAGACACGACGGCCCTTCCCGCGGACGCGCGGCGCTCCTCGACCGTCTCGAGTTCGACCCTGGCTCCCACCAATGAGCCACCGTCAAAGCGATCCGCCACCGAAGTCGCGAACTTGCGACAAGGGCAATCCGAAAGAATGACCGCCTCGAACTCGTTCGTTTCCCCAGTCATGACGGCAACATTCATGGCGGTGAAGTAGGCGCGGACTGCGGCTTCGATGGCAGCCTTGTCGGCGTCCGTACTCGAAGCGGGGGTCGGCGTGTTGGATGGACTCAACGTGCTGCTGGGCTGAGAGCTCGGGGGCGGAAGGCTTCCTGGTGTACCGGCACCCGACGTACAAGCCGCAAGAAACACGACCGCCCAGAGCCCGGCCGAGAACCGGCCAACCACCCTTGGTCCAGACGCCGGCCCCGACATGACCGCCAATCTAGGCGCCAACCGAGCACGCGGGAATCCCCCAGAAGAGGCCTGTGGACAGGGGCAGAGCGCGAGCGGCGGTAGGTTGCCGCCCGAAACCGACCACGCCGCGAACTCGAAGGAAACAGAGGTGGCCACCCGTGACGACAGCATTCGTCTTGGGCGGCGGCGGGCACCTAGGCGCTCACGAGGTCGGCATGCTGAAGGCTCTCGTCGAACGACAGATCCGCCCCGACCTCGTGATCGGGACGAGCATCGGGGCCATCAACGGCGCGATGGTCGCGGCCGACCCCAGCCCCGCCGCGGTCGACCAGCTGGCCGAGATCTGGACCGGGATCCAGGACACGGACGTCTTTGGGGGGTCGGTGTACTCGCGCCTGCAGACCCTGGCGCGCACCCGAACGGCTGTGACGAGCAACGCCGCGCTGAAACGACTCCTGCACCAGCACCTCCACGTCGACCGCATCGAGCAACTCACGGTGCCGTTCCAGTGCGTCGCGGCCAGCATCGAGCAAGCGCAGGCGCGGTACTTCGACTCCGGTCCGCTCATTCCAGCGGTGATGGCCTCCTCCGCCGTACCAGGGCTCTTCCCCCCGGTCGAGATCGACGGCGAGCATTTCCTCGATGGCGGCCTGGTCGACTCCATCCCTCTTGGCCGGGCCGTCGAGCTTGGTGCCACGGAGATCTACGTCCTCCAGGTCGGGCGCATCGAACAACCGCTCACCCCACCGACCAAACCCTGGGAGGTGGCCCTGGTCGCCTTCGAGATCGCCCGCCGTCACCGCTTCGCTGGCGACCTCGAGGCCCTCCCTGAGCACGTGACCGCACACGTGCTCCCCACTGGCGAACAGCTGCGCTACAACGACCCGTCCCAACTGCGCTATCGCGATCTCAGCAAGGTCGTCGGCCGGATCGAGCGCTCGTACGTCGCCGCGGCCACCTATCTCGACGAGCGAGAGCTCGGCCCTTCGTGAATCTCCCGATCCCACCTCGGTGGTTGCGCAGGATCCTGATCGCCCCCCTGGTCATGGTGACCGCGTTCTGGATCCTGATCACCCTGCCGCTCCTCGCGATCGCGGCTGCGGCTGTGTCCCCGTTCCTCCCGGGCTCCTGGCGGGCGCTTCGGTTGCTCGCCTTCGGCCTGGTCTACCTCGTCATGGAGCTGGCTGGCCTGCTCGCTGCGCTCGCCCTATGGGTCGGCAGCGGGTTCGGGGCCAAGCTGCACTCCCCGCGCTTCATCGACCTCCACTACGAACTGCTGGGGTGGGCACTTCGGTTCCTGGTCACCGCGGCCGAGCGACTGTTCAGCCTGGAGATCGTGGAGGAACCTGGACGTGACATCCGCACCATCGCCGGTCGCCCGAACCCCTTGGTCCTCCTCTCCAGGCATGCCGGGCCGGGCGACTCATTCCTGCTGGCCCACGAGATCATGTCGGTGGCCCAGCGACGCCCTCGCATCGTCTTGAAGGACACCCTGCAGCTCGACCCCTTCATCGACGTGATGCTGAACCGGCTCCCAAACCGGTTCATCAGTCCAACCCCGGGCGAGGCAGACCACCCCGTCCGAGCCATCTCCGAGCTGGCCTCGACCATGGGGCCGCGCGATGCCCTTCTGATCTTTCCCGAGGGCGGCAACTTCACCGAGGCCAGGCGAATCCGCGCGATCGAACGGCTGCGATCGCGCGGCAACGTCGAAGGCGCCCGGAGGGCACAAGCTCTGACGTACGTGCTGCCGCCGAGGCCCGCCGGTGCCCTCGCGGCGCTCGACGCCTGCCCCACCGCGGATGCCGTCTTCGTGGCGCACACCGGACTCGACGACCTGGACTCAGTCTCCGATCTCTGGCATGCGATCCCTGAGGACAACACGCTCACGGTCTCTTGGCGAGGCGTCACCCGCGACGCGATTCCGAACGGTCCCGATCGCGCGGGTTGGCTCCAAGACGCTTGGGCCGACATCGACACGTGGGTCGGCGCGCACCGCGCAGACAAGAGCGACTGAACCGCC
This sequence comes from Actinomycetes bacterium, assembly GCA_031430645.1. Lineage (GTDB taxonomy): Bacteria > Actinomycetota > Actinomycetes > DATJPE01 > DATJPE01 > JANPBY01. The sequence goes on along the minus strand of JANPBY010000226.1, from coordinate 144 downwards.
GAACCTGCGTCCGAGGACCTTCCCCTCCATGGCAGGCGGCGGCGAAGGTGGTCACCCAAGCATCAAGGTGCCCCAAAGGTCGGCCGATACCGGGTTGAAGAGTTGCTCGTTGCCCGTGGAGGTCCGATGTCCGCAGAGTTGTAC
>JANPBY010000225.1:0-2004 GCA_031430645.1 Actinomycetes bacterium | reverse complement strand
ACAGCCCAGCCGAGTTTCCCTGGGACGTCCTCGCTCTCGGTGCGATCCCGATCTTCTTGACGTCCGTAGTGCTCCTGTTCCTCGGTCTCAAGGTCCTGCGAGTGCGGCTCTGGGCCGCGGCGTTGCTCGCCGCTGTGCAGGTGCTCCTGATCCTCGCCGCAGTCATGCGCAGCGTCGCGCAAGCGAGCGACGAGAGCCTGTCTCCCGATTTATTCTTCGACATCGCCGTAGCCGCGGCACTGCCGGTCGCCGTCCTGGTCGCACTTGGACTTGGAATCCGTGAGCTCAGAGGTCGCGCTAGCAATCTCTGACGGCTTTCGTCGTACCCAGGCCACGCCTGAGAGGTCCCCTTAAGAATTGAGGCTCTCCTGACGTTCATGTGGGTAGCTCGGGTCGGTGTCCGCCGAGGCTGAGCCGCGTGAGCGCGATCAGTGCGTCGACATTGTGGAAGCCGAAGGCCCGTCGGGTGATCAGCCGGATCTTCGTGTTCGTGGACTCGACGAGAGCGTTGTTCACGCCGTGGGTCAGGGTCGCGACGATCTGTGCCCAGTAGGTCCGGACCCGGCGGGCGAGCTTGACGAACGACGGGATGCGGCAGCGTTGCGCCCAGCGAAGCCAGGCGGTGAGCGCGTCGGCGGCGGGCTCGCCGCGAAGTTGGAAGATGGTGCGGAGTCCTTCCTTCAGCGCCCATGCCCGATGCAGTCGGGGGTGAGTTGCCGCGATGTAGGCGAGGTGGCCTTGTTCGTTCGCGTTGTGTCTTTCGGGGTTCTTCCACAACGCCCAGCGGGAGTCCTTGAGCCGCTTGCCTTCCCCGGTCGGGGACAGGCCACGGGTGCGGCGGACCCGGACCTCGTTCCAGGTCTGACGGCGAACCTCGTCCAGGGCGTCCATCGCCCAGCGCACGACGTGGAACGGGTCGGCGCACAACACCGCGCCCGGCGCCCTTTCGGTGATCACGGTGTTCAGCCACGGCGCACCATCGGCACTGACATGGGTCAGGGCAGCGGTCCGGGTCGGGCCCAGTGCGTCGAAGAAGTCGCGCAGCGTGGTCATGTTCGCCCCGTCGACGGCGTGGACGAGCCGGCGCCGGTCGTGGTCGACCACCACGAGTAGGTAGCGGTGGTGACGCCGGTAGGAGATCTCATCGATCCCGATCCGGCGCAGACCGTCCAGGCCGTCCTGGCCGTCATGCAGGTCTGCGACGACCCGGGCGACCATCGACCCGATCGTGCGCCAGGAGCAGCGCAACAGCCGAGCCGCGGCAGCGCCCGACATCTCGACGGCGCACCACGCCGCGACTTGCTCGAACGCACGAGTGTGTCGCGAGTCATGCCTGGCCCAGGGCACTGCAGCGACGACGACGCCGTGTTCGGGGCAGCGAACGCGCGGAACGCTCGCGCAGATGAACGACTTCGTCCGGCCGAAGTCCAATGCCCGCCACCGCCGCGAACGACTCTGGTCATAGCCAGGGCGTCGATGCCCGCAGTGCGGGCAACGCCACCGCTGCCGGACCCGGGGACGCAGCCAGATCAGCAGCTCGTCATCGACGACTTCGACATGCTCGAGTCGCACGAGCCGAGGGTCGACCCCCAGGCAACGGGCCAATACTCTGCGAGACAACACGCCGTCCCTCTCCGTTGGTCTTCAGGCTTCGACACCCGAAAACCTAGGAATGGGGCGGCGTGTCTCGTTTCAGGCGCGCCCGACGACCCACAACAACGTCAGGAGAGCCAGAATTGACGAGGTTCCTGACCGTGCCGGAGGCAATTCAAGTCGGCTAGCGGCTGAGCACCTGTCCATGCCCGCCATCGCCCTGGCGGTCGAGGATCGCCGACCGGGGCAGGATGCGAACGTCCCAGAGCTGAAGCGTCTGGCCCGTGACCTCGTGGCAAGCACCCACGACCTCGTCACATCCGGTCTGCACGGCCGCTCCGACGGTGTCTGCACGCACCCAGCAGGAAACACCGATGGTGCCGCCTGGAGCGTCCATGTCGTAGCTGGAGG
>JANPBY010000224.1:0-5021 GCA_031430645.1 Actinomycetes bacterium | reverse complement strand
AACACCCCCCACGCCGTGAGCCGCCCCGAGTCACCCCCACCTCCGAGGGCGGGCGACTTCCCGGTCACCCACCGACACTCCTCAAACATCACCTCGAGGTCGGCAACGGTGGTGCCGACATCTCCTGCGGTGACGTACCGCCCACCCAGTGACTCGATGAACCGCCCGTAGGCCAAGAACAGTTCGCGGGACTTATCGGTCTTCGGATCACCGATGATGACGGCCTTGCCGCCCCCGTGCTCCAGACCGGCCAGCGCGTTCTTGTACGACATCGCCTGCGACAGCCGCAGAGCATCGGTGAGAGCGTCCGCATCCGAGGCGTACGGATGGAAGCGGGTGCCCCCCAGAGCCGCCCCCCGAGCCGTGGAGTGAATAGCAACAATCGCCCGCAGCCCCGTGGCCCGGTCATGGTGAACCACAACCTCCTCATGCCCCGCCATGCTCTCCATGACCCTCACCTTCCCACCCCAACCCCCAACCCCGAACCCCAAACCCAACCCCGCAGCAAAGAAGAACCCGCGGCGAAGGGATCGACGGTCCCGCAGGTTTCGTAGGGAGCTCGCCGAAGGCGGCGGGTGTAGAAACCGGAGGGACCGTCGATCCCTTCGCCACTGGGACTATCCGCGGAAACCAGAACTGCAAGCTCTAGCCCAACCGGGTGACCCCAGATATGACTCTTCTGGGCCATTTCGGACAACTAGGACAACCGACAAGATGACTTCCGACAGATCGGGCATGCCGGTCTCATGAGCAGGGGGCCAGGCCCGATGACCACACGCATTCCCGACGCGGAACCGTTGCTGACTCCTGCTGAGGTCGCCGCGATGTTTCGGGTCGACCCCAAGACCGTCACCCGTTGGGCGAAGGCCGGCAAGCTCACCTCGATCCGTACGCTGGGGGGGCACCGGCGCTATCGCGAGGCCGAGGTTCGCGCACTGCTGTCGGGGGTCCCGGTCGAGCGCGTGGCCGACTCCGCTTAAGGCACCGGAAGGCTGACCTTTCATCTGAGGAGCGGGTGCCCGCAGTGCCAGTTGTTGAGGATTCCCTCAGGCTGCGCCCGTACGTCCCTCGGCTGGTTGTCGACTGGCTGCGTGATCGCCCTGAGGCGCTGTTTCAGGAGGTCGAGGGGTCACTCGCCTTCGTCGACATCTCCGGCTTCACAACGCTGACCGAAAGGCTTGCGCGCAAGGGCAAGGTCGGTGCTGAGGAGATGAGCGACGCGCTCAACTCCACCTTCGCTGCCCTCTTGGCGGAGGCGTACGACGAGGGCGCCGGTTTGGTGAAGTGGGGCGGCGATGCGGTGTTGCTGCTCTTCGACGGACCGAACCACGCGCCGCGGGCCGCTCGGGCGGGGCATCGGATGCGCGCTCGGATGCGGGTGGTCGGTCGTCTTGAGACCAGTGCGGGCCAGGTGGTGCTGCGGATGTCGACGGGCATCCACAGCGGCATCTTCCACTTCTTCCTGGTCGGGGACCCGGCCCACCACCGGGAGCTGCTCGTGAGCGGGCCGGCCGCGAGTCGCACCGCGGAGATGGAGGCGTTGGCCAATGCGGGACAGATTGCGGTCAGCCCGCAGACCGCGGCGCTGCTCGCCCCGCGAACCGTGGGGGTTGCCTCGGGGGAGGGCTTCATCCTCCGTTCCTTGCCGGACGTGCCCGTGCTGGGTGTCTTTGACCCGAAGAACGTGGATGGTCTCGACCTCACGAGGGTCGTGCCGGCGGGCATCCGCGAGCACGTGCTCGCCGATCCCGGGGATGCCGAGCACCGCACGATCGCGGTGGCGTTCGTGCAGTTCTCCGGCACTGACGACCTGTTGGCGCGCTCCGGTCCGGCGGCGCTGGCCGCGGCGTTGGATGCGGTCGTCCGCAATGTCCAGGATGCGACGTCCGCCCATGGCGTCACGTTCTTCGAGACCGACATCAACCGGGATGGCGGCAAGATCATGCTCACCGCCGGGGCCCCACGCAGCATGGGTCACGAGGAAGACCGGATGCTGCGGGCCACCCGGCTGATCGTCGACCGGATCGGGGAGCTCCCGTTGCGGATCGGGGTCAACCGCGGCCCGGTCTTCTCCGGGGACTTCGGGCCGGCCTTCCGGAGGACGTACTCCGTGAAGGGTGACGCGATCAACTTGGCGGCCCGGGTCATGGGCAAGGCTGCCCCCGGACAGCTCCTGGCCACCCAGGCGGTCGTGGAGCGCTCGGAGACGTTGTTCGAGGTGGAAAAACTGCCGCCCTTCAAGGTGAAGGGGAAGTCGCAGGTAGTTGATGCCGTGGTCGTAGGCCCACTTGCCGGCTTAAGGGATGTGAACTCCAGCGGGTCGGTGCTCGTCGGCCGCGAGAAGGAGCTCGCCGTCCTGACGGGGGTGCTGTCGGAGGTGCGCGAGGCACGCGGCGGCGGTGTCGTTGAAGTACTTGGCGAGGCGGGGATCGGAAAGTCCCGGCTCGTCCGTGAGCTCGTGGGTCGGGCCGTCGATGTGACCGCAATCGCCACGGTTTGTGATGAGTACGAGTCCCGGACGGCCTATCTGCCCATTCGACGGATGCTGCGTTCCCTGCTCGGGATCGGCTCCGGCGCCTCCGATGTAGAGGCGACCGAACGACTGCTCGAGCGGGTGGAGACCTTGGCGCCTGAACTGGTGCCGTGGCTGCCCCTGCTCGGCGTTGTTCTCGGCCTCTCGATCGAGAGTACGTCGCAGACGCGAGATCTCGAGGAGCGCTTCAAGAAGACCCGCCTCGAGGAGGTCACGGCCGACTTCTTGGCCGCCGCGATGCCTAGGGGAGCCCTCCTGATCATCGAGGACGGCCACTTCCTCGACGACGCCTCGGCCGAACTGTTGCGTCGATTTGCCGGCCTGGCCTGCGATCAGCGTTGGTTGATCGTCGTGTCCGCACGTCGGTCTGTCGCGCGCCTGGTTGCGGCTGCAGGGGAGAGTGGCCGACGAGTGCATTTGGCAGGATTGACTGACGAACAGTCACTCGCCTTCGTCGATGCTGCAATGGAGGATGCTCCCCTCCCTCCGCAGGCTGCGGCAGTGCTCGTCCAGCGAAGCGGTGGCAACCCCCTCTTTCTCTACGAACTGATCGGCGTGGCGCGGGCCACAGGTGGGGTCGACCAGCTCCCCGAGTCCGTGGAGGGGCTGGTGACAGCTGAGATCGACCGGCTGCTCCCGAGTCAGCGGACCGTCTTGCGGTACGCCGCCGTCATGGGCATGACTGTGGAGGAGGAGATCCTCCGAGAGCTAGTCACCGACCCGCCACTGCCGGAAGGGAGAGCGGCGTTCAGGCCGCTTGCGAGTTTTCTCGTGCCTTCTGGAGAAGGGCGACTGCGGTTCCGACACACCATGATCCGTGACGTCGCCTATGACGCACTTCCATACCGGCGCCGCAAGGCGCTGCATGAGACCGTGGGCGCTCTCCTGATGCGCCGGATGGTGGATCCTGCCGCCACGCCTGAACCGTTGGCCCTCCATTTCCATCATGCCGGTCGCGCCGAGGAGGCCTGGATCTATGCGCGCCTGGCGGCTGCTCGCGCGCGTGGGCAGTACGCGCAGGCTGAAGCCTCCGACTACCTCACCTGGGCCGCCGACTCGGGGAAGCGAGCCGGGGCCGCTCCCGCCGAGGTCGCCGAAGTTCTTCAGGAGCTTGGGGACGTTCGGATGCTTCTGGGTCAGCCTCGGGCTGCGGCAGCGACGTACCGCCTGGCCCTTCGGGAGGCGCGAGACGATGTCACCCGTCAAGCAAACCTGCTCCTCAAGGGGGCAGTGGTGGAGCAACGGTTGGGCAACCTCCCTCAATCCCTGCGTCGGCTGACCCGCGGTATCCGCCTGGTCGACGGTGAAGTCCGTCCAGAGGCCCGGGTGGTGCACGCGCAGCTCGCCACGCGCTACGGCATCGTCAGGATGTCCGCCGGACGGTTCGCCCAGGCTAAGCAATGGGGTGACCGCGCCGTTGCCTTGGCGGAGCGGGCCAAGGATCCGGAGGCGGAGGCCAGCGCGCACAATCTCTTGCAGATGGTGACCCTGTGGTCCGCAGAGACGAGCGACGTGCCGCACGGCGAGATCGCTCTCGGTCTCTACGAAAAGCTCGACGACCTGCCGGGCCAAGCGCATTGCCTGAACAACCTCGCGGTTCAAGCCATCTTTGAAGGTCGATGGGATGACGCGCTCGAGACGATCTCTCGGGCTATCGACATCTTTCGGTCGGTGGGTGATGCCGCAGCTATGGGGAACGCTGTCTACAACCGGGGCGACGTGCTGGTCAGGCAGGGGCGGGTAGCCGAAGCTGACCTGGCTCTACAGGAAGCGCTGCGCATCGCGCGCGGTGTCGATGACGAGGAGTTGGTGGCTCTGGTCCTCCGTGAGCTGGGCAAGTCAGCTTGCCGCGGTGGGCGCTTCGAGCAGAGCCTCCAGTTGCTCACGGAGGCGAGCGAACGACTCACGGCCCTGGGTGAGCCGCAGGAACTAGTCGACGCGAGTGCTGCGGTGGCAGAGACGCGCCTGCTGATGGGGGACTGGGTTGCTGCCTTGGCCGCCTGCGATGAGGCCCTCCCGCAGGCACACGACGTCGGCGCTGCCACGTTAATCCCGACCTTGCTCCGGATACGGGGGATTGCCTTGCTGGAGGGCGGTCGACCTGACGAGGCGCGCGCGGCCTTTGATGAGGGCCTCAGCCTGGGCACGAGCCCGGTGACTAGACATGAGCGCGCGTTCCTTCTCGCAGGCAAGGCCGAACTAGCCCGGCGCGACAACGATCCCTCAGCAGAAGCCTTGCTGGCGGAGAGCGACGCGCTGCTCACCGGGCTGGGAGTCGTGGTGGCTCCGCTCCCGGGCCGAGTTGCTCGCTCGCAGCTCAGCCCTTGAAAGCTCAGCCCTTGAAGGATCCTCGAGCATCGTCGAAGAACAAGACGTAGGCCACCAGGTCGCCAGCGCTGTCACGCTTGCTCTGTACGGAGTCGAAGCAGTACGTCTGGAGGGATCCGAGCCGTCCCTTGGAGGGACAGAACGGTGCGGTACCGAAGCC
>JANPBY010000223.1:0-2318 GCA_031430645.1 Actinomycetes bacterium | reverse complement strand
CGGCGCCGGATACGGCCGCCCGTGTGTGTGGCTACTTGACCTCGGCGCGACGCAGGGACAGCAGCCCAAAGACGAGGGGAATGACGATCCAGATCATCGTGGTTGAGCCGAGCATCGCCCACTCCTCACCGGTGTTCGTGGCTCCCTCAAAAAGTTCCACCTGCGTGTAGTTCCAGTCGATCCACGGCTGTAGGTCCAGGAACCATTCCCGCACCAAGGCGAGCAGCTCGAGGATGCCGGGCAGCACGAGCGAGACCACGAAGTAGCCGACGATCGCGGCGGCCGAGGCCCTCAGCACCACGCCGAGTGTGAAGCCGATCGCCATGCCGACCAGGTTGCCGAGCACGATCTGGGGTGCGGTCGACAGCGAGATGTCCCAGACGATGTCGACGCCGGCGATCGCGGAGCCAGCCAGGTTGCCGACGGCGCCCACCGCGAAGGCGACGGCCATCGAGCCGAGGCCTACCAGGATGGTCGCGATCGCCTTGGCGCCGATCACACGTCCGCGGCTCGGCACCAGCGTGAACGTCGTGAGCCCACTGCGCTGGCTCCACTCACTCGTGACGGCCAGGATCGCGATCATCGGCAAGATCACCGACATCGGGAGGCCGATCGCAGTCGCGAAGCTCTCGTAGGTGACGGCGCTGTCGGGAGCGAAGATGATGACCGCCCCGGTGGCGATGACCGACAGGACGCCGATGCTGATGAGCATCCAGAATCCCGAGCGGGTGTTGAACATCTTGCGCAGCTCGACCTTGACTAGCCGAGTGGTCGGGATGGGACGGGCGGTCCGGCGGAGCGGTGCGGCCTCCGTGGTGGTGGCCGGCAGGGCGATCGTGGCGGTCATGCCGCAACTCCTTCGCGTTGGGTGTCGGCGGTGAGCGACAGGAACATGTCTTCGAGCCCGGCGCCCTCGGCGGACCGGAGCTCGGTGAGGGCGATGCCCGCTGTCAGGGCCACGGCCCCGACCCGAGCGGGGTCGGCGTCGGTGCGGACCGAGCCGTCCCCCGCGAGCGTGCTGGGGATTCCAGCCTGCTCGAGGGCGTGCGCGAGGTCGCGCGGTGACGTCGAGCGGGCGAGCGTCCCGGCCGCAGCGAGGAGTTCTTCCTTGCTGCCGGACGCGACGATCTTGCCGTTCCCGATCACGACCAAGTCGTCGGCGATGACCTCGATCTCGTGCAGCAGGTGCGAGGACAACAGGACGGTGCCGCCCTGGCTGGCGAAGCCCGTCAGCAGGTCGCGCATCCACCGGATCCCCGCGGGGTCGAGCCCGTTGGCGGGCTCGTCGAGGATCAGCACCTGGGGGTCTCCGAGAAGTGCGGTGGCGATGCCGAGGCGTTGACGCATCCCGAGGGAGTAGTTGCGCACGCGGCGCTTGGCCTCGGTGGGGGTCAGGCTGACGACCTCGAGCATCTCGTCGACGCCGCGGCGGGGCAGGCCCATAGTGTCGGCGGCGATCGTGAGGATCTCGCGTCCGGTGCGACCGGCGTGCTGGGCGGAGGCGTCCAGGAGGATGCCCACCTCGAGTCCGGGGTTGGGGAGGTCGGCGAACCGTTCTCCGTTGATGGTCGCGGTGCCGGACGTCGGGGCGGTCAGGCCGACCAGCACGCGCAGCGTGGTGGACTTGCCGGCGCCGTTCGGGCCGAGGAAGCCGGTGACGCGACCGGGCAGGGCGGTGAAGGAGACGTTGTCGACGGCGGTGAGGCCGGCGTACCTCCGGGTCAGTGACTCAACAGTGATCATGTGACAACCCTCGCCGCGTCGCGGCGTGCCGCCATCGGCATCGAGGCCGGACCCTCCTCCGCCGCAAGGAGGAGCGGAGTCTCGTTCTTTTGGTCGGTCGCCGAGGCCTCAGTGGTCCCTAGGCTGACGTGACCGACCGAGCCACTCTCAGGATCTTGACTTCTTTCCCGGGACGCTAGGCGACGTCGTTTCCGCAAAGGGCGAGCTCAGACGTGGCCGCTCCAAACGAGGCTGGAGTGTTGAACGATGCTGGCTACCGATCAGGTTTCTGCGTCTGGTGGTTCATGGTCCAGAGGATCCTCTCGTCGACATAGCCTTCGACGCGCCACCAAGGCGCCCCGCCAGCGCCAGCTTCCTTGCCCCGACCTTCGCCCCTGAGGAACGCGCAGGACGCAAACCTCTCGCACTCTTTGACCGCGCGGCCCGCGACCTGCCTGACGTGTTCGCCCTCAGCGCGGACGCCCGGGGCGGATGCCCGTATGCGTCCGCCACTGGTAACGGGGTCTCTGAATCCGCCGCTCATAACCCAGAGGTCGCAGGTTCAAATCCTGCCCCCGCTACAAAGTAAGTGCAGG
>JANPBY010000222.1:0-8226 GCA_031430645.1 Actinomycetes bacterium | reverse complement strand
TCGATGACGAGCACGGCGTTCCTGTTTACGCGAAGCAGACGGACGCTTGGCTCTACAGAGCCTGAGGTCTCGGTCGAGGCTTCCGTGGCGTTGTCTTCGGCGGTCAACTCGGTGACCAATCCGCCGCCGTAGATGACGAAGGAGTAGTTGACCCCTTCCACGAGTTCGGGAGCGAGGCGCGTCAACCACGCCTCCAAGTAGATGCGGTCCGAAGGTCCCTCCACCCAGATGATCGAGTTCGCCTGCATTAGGTCCGAAGCCCTATAGCCAAGGGCAAGGGCAAGGTCGGCAGCCTCACCGTCATGGTCGACTTGTCTGACCTCGACCCCGCTGGCGATGCGGTTGACGACCGAGTAGACACGCCCAGCGTTGGAGTCAAGAAAGGTCGGTGAGTGCGTCGCGATGAGAATCCGAGTCGTCTGCAGGTCGCGCAAGTAACTGAGCAGCACGCGTTGAAGGCTCGGGTGTAGAAACGCTTCCGGCTCCTCAAGGCAAACCAACATGTCGGTCCCGCCGGCCAACAGGACACCGAGAATGATCACCTGTTCCAGGCCTGAGCCCAGGTTCCCTATGGGGAGCATCTCGCCGTCGAGAGCAACACTGAGTGTTTCGCCGTCATGAGACACCAACAACTCCGCGGTCGGATCACCAGTCACGGAGTGGATGAAGTCGGCGATCACCTTGCGCCTGCTGAGTGCCTCGACGTACTCGCCTGGCGTCGGTGCTTGGATCGCCAGCAGGGTGCCGATCGCATCGCCACCATCGAAGGCAGTCGCGTGGAGTTGTCTCGCACCCGGGCCCGACCGCCGTGGGCCTGGAATTGTCATCACCGACCTCGGGCAATCGGTCAGATTGCGTACCACCGCAAGCGCGAAGGCATTGGGTGACACATCTCCTGCGTAGCCGTGCCGCTGCACGACCTCGGCATAGGGACGAGTCAACTGCTGGTCGGCCGCGAACCTCTTGGGTATCTGAAGCGTCGCCGCGCCTTTGGATGCGTCGCGCTGTAGCCAGATCCAATAGACGTGCTCGCCGAAGGGGCCTCTGTGTCCCGCCTCCAGGTAGGTGAGCACAGCCGGGGAGTCGTCAGGATCGACAACGACGTCCTTGCCGAGGATGGCGGACAGCCAGGCCGAGGCCGTGTCCCCTTTGAGTCGTACTCCAATTGCCACAGCGAACGGCGGGGAGTCTGGATCGGGTACGCCCTGCCTAAGCGGCTTGTCCAGATGACTATCGAGGGTCAGTTGCCCTTGGTCACCACCTTCGCGCGCCATCTGCAGGAGCGGAGGAAGGAACCGATCGAGTGCCGAGAGGACTGTCGTTTTCCCCGAGTTGTTGGGGCCCGCCATGAAGGTCAGTCCTGGATCAAGGATGAGGTGGGCATCGTCGCGCACACCGCGAAATCCGGAAACCGCGAACCCTGCGAACTCAGCCCCTGCCACCTAAGTCCCCCTTCGCTGGCGCACCCGTCACGAGGGGCCAGTCAACTCGGCACACTTTGGCTACCCGCCCGGAGTTCAGAATGCACCATTCACAACGGTCGCACCTGGTCTGTCTGGCCAACATGTCCTCCCTGGGCGCGTGTCCTGTGCCCCGGGCGAGATGGTGCGACCTCGATCGCCGCTGCAGGTGGCACGTCGCTGTGCCGCGCTAGACGGACTCGGTAGGCGCGAGTGCGGCAAGTTCCCGAGCAGTACCGCTGGTCGATGCGGCCGAACCACATCGAATCTCCGCAGTCGATGCAGGCGACGGAATCTGGTTTTGTGCGGTGCTGGGCTCGCCAGCCGGCTTGGCGGCAAGCGCTGGAGCAGAAGCGGCGAAACGGCCGCGTTCGTGGAACTAGCCATCGTCGACACCAAGCGCACATCTGCACATGGCCATGATGCCCCCGAACCGGCCGGGCCAGGCGGGGCGAGGCGGATAGGGCCGTCTTGGGTGCCCTCACGCTCAAGGCGCGCCCAGATCTCTGTCTCCGGCCGTCGTTCGCGAGCGGCCAGTGACGGCTCTCGTTACAGACGACCGGGAGAAGTGGGTCGCGCCGTGCCGATGGCCAGAGGTTTCGTTGACCTTCAAGACAGGGTTTACCTATCGGTCTACACCCATACCCCCAGGGGTGGGTGGCTGGGCAGACCCCCGGTCATACCTCGTCCAGGCTCCGGGGCCAGGGTGTCGGGCGTGCGTCGTGCTGACCTCGGCGGCGATTTCGGTTCAGTCGCCGGCGTTCTTCCGCGGGCCGCGACCTGCCTCGCTGTTGGCAGGCTGTGCCTGGCTCCACATCTACCTGACGGCCAACCTGACGGCAGTAGCGCACGGTCGATGACGGACGACAGGACCCTTCCACGGAGGATTCGCGCAGGCCCGCCGTCTGTGCTGGACAGTAGAGCGCTTGGGTGGAGGCTGCGCTTGTAATCCGCGGGTTCTGGGTTCGATCCCCAGGCGGCCCACCCCTGTGACCTGCACGTTTACCCGGCGAGAGTTGATGCCTCATCGGGTGTGAGACCAACGTGAGACGAATGTGAGACCAAGGCGCCTGTCATCCGGCCGGTAATCGGCAGTTTAGTAGTTGACGGGCGGCCGCGGCTGGCGTGCGTGATCCACGAGTTCGGCGACCGCGTCCGCGGCCCGCACGTGCAGTACGGGTAGGACGTGGGCGTAGATGTCGGCGGTGGTGATGATGGTGGAGTGCCCAAGAAGTTCTTGAACGGTCTTGAGATCCGCGCCGGCGGCCAGGGCGAGGCTGGCCGCGCCGTGTCGGAGGTCATGCAGCCGAATGGGTGGGAGCCCGGAGGCGACGACGGCGGCGTGGAAGGAGCGGGTCAGTCTTTCGGGTCGCAGTGGTGCGCCGGTTGGGTCGGTGATCACGTACCCCACCGGCGACGCCAGACTCGCTTGACCGGCGCGGTGGTTCGCCAGGATCGCGGTCGTCTTCGGGTCGAGGCTGATCGTGCGGCGACTAGCTCTCGTCTTGGGTGCGGTGGCGATGGTCTGTCCACCGACGTCAACGAGGGCTTGCACGATCCGCACGGTGCCGTGGCCGGTGCCGTCGTCGAGGTCGACGTCGCACCACCGCAACCCACACGCCTCACCTCGGCGCAATCCACGCATCGCGATCAACCGCCAGGCAGCGAACAACGCGTCCCCAGCGGTCTCGCGGTGGCTGAGGAAGTCTGCGAGTTGTTCGGGGGTCCACACGGCTGCGGTCGGATGCTCGCCGGTCGCCTCCCACACCGCCACTCGGCCGGGGGTCCATACCTCCGCGCGGACCGGCGCATGCGGTGGGAGGTGCAGCCATCGCGCCGGGTTGGTGGGCAGAATCCCGGCGGCCACAGCGGCATTCATGCTCGCCCGGAGAGTGGCCTGGATCCGAACCAGCGATGCCGGGGAGAGCCTGCGTCCGCACCTGGACTGGCCCGCCGCGAGGTCATCGAACATAGCCTGGACGTGCTCCACGCCGAGGTCGGCGAGCGGGATCCGGCCTAGATAGGGGAGGAGGTAGTGGCGGATGTGCGATGCGTACGCCGCCCGGGTGGTGGGGCGCCATCGTTGAGGACTGGCTGACCATGTGGTCAGCCAGGCGGCCGTCGTCCAGGCGATTGCAGCACGCTGGGCGAGGGGTATGAGCTGTAGTGCGCGTAGCGCCTCGACCGCTCGGGCTCGGGTGGGGTATCCGCCCCTGCGAAGCCGACGAGAACGACCCGATCCCATGCCCCCCGGCAGCTGCACGTCCATCGTCCAGGTCCCGTGCTTGGGCTCGGTCAGCCGGGGACAGTGACAACCAAGCTGGCGTCCGTCCGGACCCCGGCAGCCGCAACGACGGTAGACCGACCCCCGCCTCGAGTCTGACGGCGTTGGACGGGCGCGGCGAGCCGGCAACTGGTCAGCGGGTGGGCTGTGGACGCTCATGCTGACCTCCAGAGACTCCGCCGCCATCGGGGACTCGTCGTGTTCCCGCTCGGCGTCAATTGCTGTGCGTCGACGACCCCGGCGTTGGTGGGGTTGAGGGATTGTTCACGCCCGCGACCACGACGAGGGACGACGGCCCTGTGCCCGTCGGTTCCGGGGACAAGGGAATCCGGCCTTCAGAGCGGGCTCCACGTGGCCCCGAGGTCATTGCTGGTCATGACCGTTGCGGTGCGGCCGGTCAGGACAGCGGCGAGGAGCCGTCCGGTCGCGTCGAAAGTGACTGAACCGGTTCCGGCGGGGATCGGCAGCGCGAACCAGCTCGTTCCTCCGTCGAGGCTGATGCCCGCGTCACGGGAGGCCGTGACGACAATCTGCTGGTGGTCGGATGGGTTCCAGTTCAGCCCCATAGGGCCTTCGATCCCGCCCAAGACGGTCCAGGTGCGTCCCCCATCGGAGGTGCGCACGACTCCCTGGAGCATGTCCGCAGCTAGCACGGCGGAGGGGCTGTCGGGGTCGACGAGCAGGGACCCCATGAAGGACCCGCCCATCTGGTTGACCTGCTCCCAGGTGACCCCGCTGTCCTTGGAGGAGTAGAAACCGCCGGTCGGAGAAGCGAAGTAGGCGGTGGACCCAGCTGTGCCGACGGCGTGCACGTCAGTGACCGGAAGTCCGGCCACCGGCGCGAACGTCATCCCACCGTCGGTCGACCGGAACGCGCCTTGGTGACCGCCGACGATGATGTCGCTCCTGCCGACCGACCAAGCCATCGCGTCTGCGCCGTCAAGGGTGCTTATCGACCTCCAGGCGCCCGGGCGGTCGGCGTAGGCGGCTCCGGAGTGGCCCGACACAAAGACTCGGTCACCGTCTTGGGTGACGGCGTGCAGGTCGTCTCCCACGAACGCTGTCGCCGTGTCTGAGCTAGTGAGTTCGCGGACCAGCGCCCAGGAGCCGACCAGGGCGAGCAGGACAAGCACGACGAACCCGGCGATCAAACCCTTGGACCTGCGGGGGCTTGCCCTGTTCGTACTCATGCGGCGTAGCTCGGGCCGGTCATCATGCCGGCGCCGGCATGGACGTGTCCCGGTGCTGTCGCAGTCTGCGACCGTCGGACTGCGTGCCGGGTTGGAAGCGGCGTAGCCGGAGGCTGTTCGACACGACGAAGACAGAGCTGAAGGCCATGGCTGCTCCGGCAATGAGGGGGTTGAGGAAGCCAAGGGCGGCCAGGGGCAGGGCTGCGATGTTGTAGGCGAACGCCCAGAACAGGTTGCCCTTGATGGTTCGCAACGTGGCTCGGGACAGGCGGATCGCGTCCGCTGCTGATCGTAGGTCGCCACGGACCAGCGTCAGGTCTGAGGCTTCGATGGCGACGTCGCTGCCGGTGCCCATGGCCAGCCCCAGATCGGCCTGGGCTAGGGCAGCGGCGTCGTTGACGCCGTCACCGACCATGGCAACGACTCGTCCCTGTGACTGAAGGCGCTTGACCGTGTCGACCTTGTCGCGGGGGAGCACCTCGGCGATGACCTCGTTGATGCCGACCTCCGCGGCTACAGCGCGAGCGGCTCGGGTGTTGTCACCGGTCAGAAGAACAGGTGTCAACCCGAGGTGGTGGAGTTCGGCGATGGCCTGCGCCGAGGTGGCTTTGACGGTGTCGGCGACGACCAGGACCCCCCGGACGGCGCCGTCCCAGCCCACCCAGACGGGAGTTCGACCGTCGGCTTCGGCCCTGTCAGCGGCGGCGATCAGGTCGGCGCTGGGTATCTGCGACCACTGGTCGGCAAGCCAGGCTCGACGGCCGACAACCACCGCGTGGCCGTCGACGATGCCGGAGACCCCACGTCCGTCGTGGTTGACAAACCCCTCGACGTCCGGCAGGTCGACGCCGTCTAGGCGCGTTCGGGCGGCCTGCGCGACGGCGCGGGCGACCGGGTGTTCGGAGGCGTTCTCTAGTGCCCCGGCCAGCGCGAGGAGCTGATCGGTGTCCTGGCTGGTGGCTGGCACGACGCCGGTCAGAGTCATCTTGCCCGTGGTGACGGTGCCGGTCTTGTCGAGCACGATCGTGTCGATGCGGCGGGTGGACTCGAGGACCTGGGGGCCTTTGATGATGATGCCGAGCTGGGCGCCGCGGCCGGTGCCGACCATAAGTGCGGTTGGGGTGGCCAGCCCGAGGGCGCAGGGGCAGGCGATGATCAGGACGGCGACCGCAGCGGTGAACGCGGCTGTGGAGCTGTGCCCGGTCGCGAGCCAGCCCACCAGGGTGGCCAGTGAGAGTGCCATGACGATGGGGACGAACACGGCGGAGACGCGGTCGGCGAGGCGCTGGATGTCGGCCTTGCCGTTTTGGGCGTCCTCGACCAACAGGGCGATCTGCGCGAGCTGGGTGTCGGCTCCGACGCGGGTGGCGCGAACCAGCAGTCGGCCTCCGGCGTTGACGGTGGCACCGACCACGGCCGCCCCCGGGCCGACTTCGACCGGCACGGATTCCCCGGTGAGAAGCGATGCATCGACGGCGGAGGTGCCGTCCTCCACGACACCGTCGGTGGCGATCTTCTCTCCGGGGCGGACCACGAAGGTGTCACCGACGGCGAGCTCGTCGATGCCGATACGGACCTCGGTCCCGTCGCGGAGAACGGCGACGTCCTTCGCTCCCATCTCCAACAGGGCGCGCAGTGCGGCTCCGGACTGGGTCTTGGCCCGTGCCTCGAAGTAGCGGCCGGCGAGGATGAAGACCGTTAGCGCGGCGGCGACCTCGAGGTAGATCTCGTCCTGCGTGGCTGCGGTGGTGGGCAGGAAGGTGAACTCCATCTGCATGCCCGGCATGCCTGCATCTCCGATGAACAAGGCGTAAAGCGACCAGGCGTACGCGGCGAGCACCCCGAGGGAGATGAGGGTGTCCATGGTGACGGCGCCGTGCCGAGCGTTGGTCCACGCGGCAGTATGGAAGGGCCAGGCACCCCAGACGACCACCGGGGAGGCGAGGGTCAGGGCAAGCCATTGCCAGTTCGTGAACTGGGCGGCCGGGATCATCGACAGCACCAGCACCGGAAGGGTCAACGCGATGCAGATGATCAGCCGTTGACGCAGAGCGGCGGTCTCGCTGACGCCGGGCTCCGGGCGCGGCAGCCCGCCCAGTTCGGTGGTCTGGCGGGGGACGGGGAGGGCGGCGGTGTAGCCGGTGGCCTCGACGGTGGCGACCAGGTCCTGGGCGGTGAGGGTGGCGGGGTAGGCGACCTTGGCCTTCTCCGTCGTGTAGTTGACCGTGGCGGTGACCCCGTCGAGCTTGTTGAGCTTCTTCTCGACCCGGGCTGCGCAGGAGGCGCACGTCATCCCGCCGATGGACAGCTCCACGGTTTGGGTCGCCTCGGGGTGGTCGGTGCCGGTGGTGGTCATCGGTGTGCGGGCTCCATCTGCTTGCGGATCGGCTTGCGGGCTACTCGGCGGGGGCGTGCAGGTGGTAGTCGCCGGCCTCGTCAAGGGCCGCGGCGACCTGGTCGTCGCCGAGCGGAGCCTGGGAGGTGACGGTGACTGTGGACGTCGCGCCAGCCGCCAGGTCGACGGATACGCCTTCGACGCCGGGCAGCGCGCTGAGCTCCTCCATGACAGCCGAGACGCAGTGTCCGCAGGTCATGCCGTCGACCTGATAGGTGCTGGTGGTCATGGCTTCTCCTGGGTTGGGTGAGGCGGATCTAGCTAGGAGCGGACCAGGCGCCCGATCGCGGCGGATGCCTCTTTGATCTTGGCGTCGGCGGTGTCGCCGCCTTCGGCGATGGCTTCAGCGACGCAGTGCGCGAGGTGCTCCTCGAGCAGGAGCAGGGCGACGGCTTCTAGTGCTTTGGTGGCCGCCGATACCTGGGTGAGTACGTCGATGCAGTAGGTGTCGGTCTCGACCATGCGTTGGAGGCCGCGGACCTGTCCCTCGATTCGGCGCAGGCGTTTCAGGTGGGCGTCTTTGTGGTCGGCGTAGCCGGCGGCTGTCCGGTTCATCAGTCGTGGCCTCCTCCGTCAGATAGAACCATACCCTCTATGGGTATTGACGCAACACTGAAGAGTCACTGTTGCGGTCAACGTGGGACTGATGCTTCGCTCAGCGCGCTTGGATGGGCAGGGACAGGGTGAAGGTGCTGCCGAGCCCTTGTCCTGGGCTGGTCACGGTCAGGGTTCCGCCGTGGTCTTGGGTGATGGCGCGGGCGATGGTCAGCCCCAGGCCGCTGCCGCCACCGTCGGTGACGGGTCTGGCGGGGTCGACGCGGTGGAATCGATCGAAGACCAGGCCGAGGTGCTCTGCGGGGATGCCGTCCCCGTTGTCCTCGATCACAATGTGCACCA
>JANPBY010000221.1:0-10102 GCA_031430645.1 Actinomycetes bacterium | reverse complement strand
CGTGATCGGCGTGCCAGGCCGCGAGCTGGGCCTGCGCCGCCCCCTTGGCATCGGTCGCGCGGGCAGGTCGCACGCTCAAGTCGGCCATGCAGCCGATCCTGCCGTACTCCCTGCGCGACCGACCGTGCGGCTGGCGCTAGCGTTCCCCCGTGACCGACACCGCTCCGGCCCCCGAGCCGACCTCCGCCGACATCGAGTTCCGCTCCGACGTGACCGTCGAGCTGGTGAAGTCAGCTGCGGGCGACGCAGACGTCGTTTTCGCTGCGCGGGTCTCCACGCTCGGGGAGCAGACCCTGGCCGACGTCGACGCGGACGCGTCCAGGTCGGGCGGGCTGATCCGATTCCTGATGCGGGAGCGCCACGGATCGCCGTTCGAGCACTCATCGATGACCTTCTACGTGCAGGCGCCGATCTTCGTGTGGCGCGAACACATGCGACACCGCACGATGTCTTACAACGAGGAGAGCGGGCGCTACCGCGTCCTGCGCCCGGTGTTCTATGTCCCCGGCGCCGACCGTCGGCTCGTGCAGATCGGCAAAGCCGGGGCGTATGAGTTCGTCGAAGGGACGCCCGAGCAAAGTGAGCTCGTCGACGTCGAGATGAAGCGCTCGATGCGGCAGTCCTACGACGCCTATCTCGTGATGCTCGAGGG
Organism: Actinomycetes bacterium; assembly: GCA_031430645.1. Taxonomy (GTDB): domain Bacteria; phylum Actinomycetota; class Actinomycetes; order DATJPE01; family DATJPE01; genus JANPBY01. The sequence goes on along the minus strand of JANPBY010000221.1, from coordinate 9,450 downwards.
CGGGGTGGCGCGCGAGGTGGCCCGGATGGTGCTTCCGGTGTCGATCTACTCCTCGGCTTACGTCACCGTCAACGCACGCAGCCTGATGAATTTCCTGTCCCTGCGCCGAGCGGCTGAGGGCTCGCACTTCCCGTCCTACCCGCAGCGCGAGATCGAGATGGTGGCCGAGAAGTACGAAGAGGCCTGGGCGCAACTCATGCCGATCACTCACGCAGCCTTCGTCGCGAACGGCCGGGTCGCGCCCTGACCAGATCGAGTGGTCAGAAACTGTCGGGTTTGAACGCTGAAACCGGTCAGTTTCCCGCCATTCGATCGCGCGGGCTGCTTAGAACGAGGTGATCACCGAGAAGCCTTGTTGCTGGAAGGTGGTCATCGCCTCAAGCTCGGCGGGGACCTGGTCCAGGGAGATTCGGGAGCCGATGAGCAGGCCCGGGTCCAGTCGGCCGGCCGCCACCTCGGCGACAAGAGCGGGGTAGTGCTGCACGGACATCCCATGCACGCCGACCAGGGTGAGTTCATAGGAGATGACCCGAGCCATCGGCATCGCGGCCTCGCGGTCCTCGTCGAGCATCAGGCCGACCTGCACGTGCCGCCCGTGCTTGCGCAGCGACAGGACTGACGCGGCAGCCGTACGGGCGCTGCCCACGGCATCCACCGACACGTGGACCCCTCCCTCGGTGGCGTCGACCACAGCTGCCGCGGGGTCGCTGCGGATGGCTCCGGGGCGGGCCTCCACCATGACCTCGGCCCCGAGAGACCGGGCCACGTTCAGGCGCGAGGGGTCGAGGTCGACGGCCACCACGCGCGCGCCCTGGGCGGCCGCAACCATGACGAGGGACAGGCCGAGCCCCCCGCAGCCGTGGACGGCCACCCACTCGCCGGGGCGTACGGCGCCGTGCTCGACGATGGCGGCCCACGCGGTCATGAACCGGCAGCCGAGCGCGGCCATCTCCACCGGGTCAGAACCCTCGGGCAGGGCGACCAGATTGACGTCGGCATGGGGGAGCGCGACCAGCTCAGCGAAGGACCCCCACTGGGTGAAGCCGGGTTGCACCTCGTCGTCGCAGACCTGGGTCTGTCCCGCCAGGCACTGGGCACACCTCCCACAACCGCAGCAGAAGGGCACTGTGACCAGGTCGCCGACTCGATGGCCGCGGACCTCTGGGCCGACCTCGACGATGCGCCCGGCCATCTCGTGACCAGCCACGTGCGGCAAGACGATGGTTGGGTCGTGGCCCTGCCAGCCGTGCCAGTCGCTGCGGCACACCCCGCTGGCCAGCACCTCGAGTACAACGCCGTCATCCGGGAGCACCGGGTCGGGCACATCGGTCACCACGAGCGGCTCGCAGAAGGCGGTCATCAGGGCGGCGCGCATGCGGCGCAGTCTGCCGCACCCGCGAGTGGTCAGCCGGGTTGCGCCCGCGAACGGTAGCCTCGTGACCCATGGCGGAGACGTACACCGAGGTGTCCACGAGCCCCCAGCGCACGGAGGCCTTCCGGCCGTTCGGGCGCGTGCTCGTCGCGATGGTGACCCCCTTCCTGGCGGATCGTTCGCTCGATGTCGACGGTGCGGCGCGTCTAGCCGAGCATCTCGTCGACAACGGGTGTGACGGCCTCGTGGTCAACGGCACCACCGGCGAGTCACCGACCACCGGCGACGCGGAGCAGGATCAGATCATCCGCGCGGTGGTCGAGGCGGTCGGCGGCCGGGCCAGGGTGATCGCAGGCGTGGGCACAGCAGATAGCGCCCACTCCATCGAGCTTGCGCGGCAAGCGGAAAAGGCCGGAGCGCACGGCCTGCTAGCCGTGACGCCGTATTACAACAAGCCGCCGCAGAGCGGTCTCCTCGTCCACTTCGAAGCGATCGCTGACGCCACTGACCTCGACGTCATGCTCTATGACATCCCGGGCCGTACTGGCTGCGCGATCGAGACCGAGACCTTAGTTCGGCTGTCGCAGCACCCACGCATCGTGGCCAACAAGGACGCGAAAGGTGACCTCGGCGGCGCCTCCTGGGTCATGGCCCGCTGCGACCTCGCGTACTACTCCGGTGATGACATGCTCAACCTGCCGCTGCTCTCGGTGGGGGCAGTCGGCGTCGTCAGCGTCACCGGGCACGTGTGCGCGGGACGGCTCGACATGATGCTCGCCTGCTACGAAGCCGGCGACGTCGCCGCTGCTCTGACCCTCCACCGGCAGATGCTGCCGATCTGCGAGGGCATTTTCCGCACCCAAGGAGTCATCACGGTCAAGGCCGCACTCACCCAACTGGGGCTCCCGGCCGGGCCGGTGCGCCCCCCGCTCGTCGACGCAACAGAAGTGGAACTCGCCCAGCTGGTGCTCGACCTCGCGGACGGCGGCGTGCCAGGGTTCGCCGCGTGACCCACCCCGAGCTGGGACTGCCCCCTGAGCTGGCGGAAAACGGACTTCGAGTCGTGGCCCTCGGTGGGCTGGGGGAGATCGGTCGCAACATGACCGTCTTCGAGTACGCCGGCCGGCTGCTCATCGTCGACTGTGGCGTGCTCTTCCCCGAGGACCACCAGCCAGGGGTCGACCTCATCCTCCCTGACTTCGAGTGGATCCGGGACCGCCTCGACCAGGTTGAAGCCGTGGTCCTCACCCACGGCCACGAGGACCACATCGGTGCGGTGCCGTACCTCCTGCGCGAAAAGGCAGACCTGCCGGTCATCGGGTCACGACTGACCTTGGCCTTCGTCGAGGCCAAGCTCCGCGAGCACCGGATCAAGCCGTACACCCTGGAGGTCAAGGAGGGGCAGGTCGAGCAGATCGGTCCCTTCGGTCTGGAGTTCATCGCGGTCAACCACTCGATCCCGGACGCTCTGGCGGTGGCCATCCGAACGCCTGCCGGCCAGCTCGTGCTGCACACCGGCGACTTCAAGATGGATCAACTTCCCCTCGACGGACGCATCACCGACCTGCGGGCGTTTGCGCGGCTGGGGGAGGAGGGGGTCGACCTTTTCCTCACTGATTCGACCAACGCCGAGGTTCCCGGCTTCGTGCGCACCGAGCGCGACATCGAGCCCACCATCGACCGAGTGTTCAGCCGGGCGGCCAAGCGGATCATCGTTGCGTCCTTCGCCTCGCACGTCCACCGCATCCAGCAGGTGCTCGACATCGCCGACGCGCACGACCGACAGGTCGCTTTCGTCGGTCGCTCGATGGTGCGCAACATGGGCGTCGCAAGGGATCTTGGCTATCTCAAGATCCCGGCCGGGCTGGTGGTCAACGTCGATGCCATCAACGACCTCCCCGACAATCGCGTGGTCCTCGTATCCACGGGTTCGCAGGGTGAACCGATGGCGGCGCTGTCACGAATGGCCAGTAACGACCATCAGATCCGGATCAACGAAGGCGACACCGTGCTGCTGGCCTCGTCGCTCATCCCGGGCAACGAGAACGCGGTCTACCGGGTGATCAACGGGCTCTCCAAGCTCGGCGCCAACGTCATCCACAAGGGCAATGCGCTGGTTCACGTCAGCGGACACGCCGCCGCCGGCGAGCTGACGTACTGCTACAACATCGTGAAGCCGCGGTACGTCATGCCGGTTCACGGGGAATGGCGCCACCTGCGCGCCAACGGCGACCTCGCCGTCGCCACCGGCGTCCCTCGCGAGAACATCGTGCTGTCCGAGGACGGGCTCGTGGTTGATCTCGTCGATGGCGTGGCGTCCATCACCGGAGCCGTGCCGGCGGGGTACGTCTACGTAGACGGCTCCTCGGTTGGCGACGTGACCGAGTCCTTGCTCAAGGACCGGCGGATTCTCGGTTCGGAGGGGTTCATCTCCGTGCTGGTGGTCGTCGACCTGGGTTCGGGCAAGGTCGTGGCCGGCCCGGAGATCCACGCTCGAGGGTTCGGCGAGGACGACACGATCTTCGATGACATCCGCCCCAAGCTCACGGGTGCGCTCGAGGACGCCTTGCGGGAAGGCGCGACCGACACCCATCAGCTTCAGCAGGTCGTGCGTCGTACGGTCGGCTCCTGGGTCGGCGGCAAGCTCCGCCGCCGGCCGATGATCATCCCGGTCGTCGTCGAGGTCTGACCCGCACAATTCGTCCAGCAGGCGGGGCTGCGCGGGGGCGGCAGGGGGAAATGGGACGGCTGAGATCCCTGGGAAGCGTGGGACGAGCGGATAGCCTCCTGAGATGGCCAGCCGCACCCCTGCCGGCCCGGCTCGTCCGCGTACGTCGTCGGGCGGTCGGAGCACGGCGTCTTCCTCAGGTCGATCCAGCACGGGTTCTTCGGGGTCTTCGCGCTCCGGATCCGGAGGTACCTCCCGCTCAGGGGGGCGGGCGTCCGCCGGGACGCGCGCCTCCGGATCGGCACGCCCGAATTCCAAGCCGCGCAGCGCCTCGGCGTCACGCGCAGCGGCCAGGAAGCGCGGCCCAGGTTTCTTCGCCCTGAGCCTGCGGGCTCTCGGACACGGTCTTCGCTCGCTCTGGCTCGGGTTGGCCCACCTCGTGGGCGGGGCCGTGCGTCGGGTCGGGCATAGCGCCCGTGACCTCGACCCTGCGTTGCGTCGGGACGGCGTCGGACTGGTGGTGATCGCCGGTGCGCTGCTTGCTGCCTCGGCGGTCTGGTGGCACCTGGACGGGCCGGTGACCTCGGTCGTCGACGCCGTCGTCGTGGGATTGATGGGCCAGCTGGCCTGGGCGGCGCCGCTCCTGCTGGCCGCGGCGGCGTGGCGGATCCTTCGCCACCCTGAGCACAACGCGCCCGCCGGTCGCAACGCGATCGGTTGGGCCGCCCTGCTGTTGGGAGTGTGCGGCGTCGCGCACATCCTCGCCGGGACGCCGCTGGCCTCTGAGGGGGCCGCGGCCATGCAGTCCGGCGGCGGGTGGCTCGGATTCTTTGCTGCTGCTCCGCTGGTCGCAGGCGTGACCGGCTTCCTGGCTCTTCCGCTGCTCGTGCTGCTCGCCGGCTTCGGCGTCCTGGTGCTCACGGGAACTCCGATCCACCAGGTTCCCACGCGCGCCCGCGCCCTGGTCGACCGCCTCCTCCGACGCCCCGCCGCACCGGCTGACGGCGACGACGTCATCGATCTGACCGGTCCTGCCCTGGAGCCGCTCAAGCGGGGACGTCCCCGTCGCAGGGTCGGCTCGCTCCGCGGTGATGATGCCGAGCAGCCCTTCGACTCCCCGGTGCTGGCCGGCAAGGCCGGACGCAGGACGCCGGTCGCGGCGGCCGACCCCTCATCAACGACCGAGGACACAGTCATCGTCACAGGGGAGGCCGGTCACTCAACCAAGACGATGGAGCCGATCCCGGCCAGGGTCGAGCAGCTCGCGCTCTCGGGCGATATCACCTACCACCTTCCGGGACCGGACCTGCTCCGGGCGGGTGTCGTCCACAAGTCCCGCACGCAGGCCAATGACCACGTCGTCGAGGCGCTCACCCGGGTGCTCGATCAGTTCGAGATCGACGCGCAGGTCACGGGCTTTTCCCGCGGCCCCACGGTCACGCGCTATGAAGTGGAGCTCGGTCCGGCCGTGAAAGTCGAACGGGTGACAGCACTGAGCAAGAACATCGCCTACGCGGTGGCCAGCGCCGATGTCCGCATCCTCAGCCCGATTCCTGGCAAGTCGGCGATCGGTATCGAGATCCCCAACGCCGACCGCGAGAACGTCAGCCTCGGGGACGTCCTGCGCTCCAGCGTGGCACGGGGCGACCACCACCCGATGCTCGTGGGCCTGGGCAAGGACGTCGAGGGCCACTTCGTCTGCGCCAACTTGGCCAAGATGCCGCACGTGCTCGTCGCGGGAGCGACCGGCTCGGGCAAGTCCTCGTGCATCAACACCCTGATCACCTCGGTGCTGCTGCGCTCGACACCCGATGAGGTACGGATGGTGCTCATCGATCCCAAGCGGGTTGAGCTCACGATCTATGAAGGCATCCCACACCTGATTACGCCGATCATCACCCACCCGCGCAAGGCGGCTGAAGCCCTGCAGTGGGTCGTCCGCGAGATGGACATGCGCTATGACGACCTCGCCGCATTCGGCTTCCGGCACGTCGACGACTTCAACAAGGCCGTACGTGCGGGCACGCTCAAGGTGCCCGAGGGCAGCGAGCGCGTCCTGCGGCCCTACCCCTATCTGCTCGTCATCGTCGATGAGCTAGCCGACCTGATGATGGTGGCGCCGCGCGACGTAGAGGACTCGATTGTCCGGATCACCCAGCTGGCCCGGGCGGCCGGCATCCACCTGGTACTCGCGACTCAGCGACCCAGCGTCGATGTCGTGACCGGGCTGATCAAGGCCAACGTGCCGTCTCGACTAGCCTTCGCGACCTCGAGTCTCGCCGACAGCCGGGTCATCCTGGACCAGGCCGGGGCCGAGAAGCTCGTGGGGCAAGGAGATGCGTTGTTCCTCCCCATGGGTGCGAGCAAAGCGATCCGGATCCAGGGAGCCTGGGTCTCCGAGGCCGAGGTGCACGCGGTCGTGGAGCACTGCAAGGCTCAACTGCAGCCGACCTACCGCGAGGACGTCACCGGGGCAGCCGCGGCGAGCAAGCGTGAGGTCGACGAGGAGGTCGGCGACGATCTCGAGGTGCTCTGCCAGGCCGTGGAGCTCGTGGTCACGACCCAGTTCGGATCGACCTCGATGTTGCAGCGCAAGCTGCGGGTCGGCTTCGCCAAAGCCGGGCGGCTGATGGACTTGATGGAGACCCGCGGCGTGGTGGGTCCTTCCGAGGGGTCCAAGGCCCGTGAGGTGCTCGTCACCTCTGAGGAGCTCGACGGGGTGCTGCTCACTCTGCGCGGGGAGTGAACTCCTAGGCCAGCCACGGCCAGTCTCTTACCTCGAGGTGTCGACAGGCCCGATTCGGGGAATGCTCACGGTGAGTGAAGAAGCCCTCACTCTTTGTCGACAAGACTCTACGGGCGTTACGATGGAACACGAGCGCCGACCCGGCTGAGCCGGGTCGGTAGCGATCGAGGGAGAACTGGTGGGTATCGGCGAGCGGCTGATCGAGGCGCGCCTGGAGGCCGGGCTCACGACGGCCCAGGTGGCCGAGACGACCCGCATTCGGCGCACGCTGGTCGAGGCCATCGAAGCTGATGACTACCGGTTGTGCGGGGGTGACGTCTACGCCCGAGGGCACATCGGGACCATCGCGCGCACCGTGGGCCTAGACCCGACCGTGCTGCTCGCTGAGTTCGATGCCGCTCACGTCTCCGAGGACGTGCGGGCCACCGCCGTGTTCGACTCCGAGGCCAATTCTCAAGCGGAGCGGCGCGGCCCCAACTGGGCGGTCGCCATGGTCGGCGTGCTCGTCCTCGTGGTCGGCCTGGGCTTGTGGCAGGTCGTCACGCGCCCCGAGGGGCCGCCGCGCGAGACAACGACCGGACTGTTGCCTACGGCGAGTGCAAGCCCGAGCGGATCGACTCAACCGCCTACGTCCTCCAGCCCGGCGCCGCAGCCGAGCGGCTCGGACATAGCTCAGGCCCCGACGGAGGGAGTCACTGTGGTCGTCGTTGCTGACGGGGGCAAGAGCTGGATCGCAGTGACTGCGGGAGGCAAGTCGGTCTTCCAAGGGATCCTGGAGGACGGCCAGACCAAGGAGTTCACCGATGCCCTCAAGGTCAAACTGGTGCTCGGCAACGCCGGTGCCGTACGCCTGACGGTGAACGGCAGCGACCTCGGAGCGCCCGGAGGCAACGGCGAGGTGGCCCGGCTGACCTTCGGCCCGGGTGACCCGACTGTGGCCGGCTGAGCCGACCCGGCTGACGGGGCCGCCTGCGCTCGGTCACCCGTAGGCTGGGAGCCATGCCCCCATCGGTTTCACCGCGCACGGTCGCGCTGGTCACGTTGGGGTGCGCGCGCAATGAGGTCGACAGCGAGGAGCTGGCCGGACGCCTGGAGGCCGACGGCTGGACTCTGGTCACCGACCCGGCCGACGCCGACGCCGTGCTTGTGAACACCTGCGGGTTCGTGGAGTCAGCCAAGAAGGACTCCGTCGACACCCTGCTCGCTGCCGCAGATCTCAAGGCTGACGGGCGGCCGCAGGCGGTCGTGGCCGTGGGCTGCCTGGCTGAACGCTACGGCGCCGAACTAGCCGAAGCCTTGCCCGAGGCCGACGCCATCCTCGGCTTCGATGACTACGCCCAGATGGGTGACCGTTTGCGCTCCATCCTGGCTGGCACCCCGCACGTCCCGCACGTCCCGCGCGACCGCCGCCTGCTGCTGCCGCTCACCCCTGCCGACCGCCCCGCTCAGGTCTCGAGTGTTTCGGTCCCTGGTCACGGCGACCTGCCGGCGGGTGTGGCTCCGGCCTCTGGCCCCCGGACCCTCCGCAAACGCCTCGAGGGCGGGCCGACAGCCCCGCTCAAGCTCGCGTCTGGGTGTGATCGCCGCTGCAGCTTTTGTGCCATTCCATCCTTCCGGGGCGCCTTCGTATCGCGGCGACCCACCGACGTGCTAGACGAGGCGCGGTGGTTGGCTGAGCAGGGGGTGCGTGAGCTTTTCCTGGTGAGCGAGAACTCCACGTCCTACGGCAAGGACCTCGGCGATCTGCGGCTGCTCGAGACGCTGCTCCCCGAGCTAGCGGCGATCGATGGGGTCGAGCGCGTCCGCGTGTCCTATCTCCAGCCGGCGGAGACCAGACCGAGCCTGATCGAGGCGATTTCGAGCACGCCGGGCGTCGTGGCGTACTTCGACTGGTCCTTTCAGCACGCCGCAGCGGACGTTCTTCGGCGGATGCGCCGCTTTGGCGATGCTGAGTCCTTCCTCGCGCTGCTCGCGCAGGCCCGGATCGGGGCGCCGTTGGCGGGGGCGCGGAGCAATGTGATCGTCGGCTTCCCCGGGGAGACCGAAGACGACCTCGCGGAGCTCGAGCGATTCCTCACTCTGGCCCGCCTGGATGTGGTCGGCGTGTTCGGCTACTCCGACGAGGACGGCACCGAAGCGGCGAGCTATGCCGACAAGCTCCCAGCCGATGAGGTGGCGGTACGCGTCGAGCGGGTCTCCCGCCTTGTCGAGGAGCTCACCAGCCAGCGTGCCGAGGAACGGATCGGGGAGCGGGTGCGGGTCCTCGTCGAGGAGGTCGCCCAAGCGGGGGACGGAGACCTGGTGGAGGGCCGAGCCGAGCACCAGGGGCCCGAGGTCGACGGCACCACGACCCTGATCGGCGCACAAGGAGTGTGTGTGGGTGACCTTGTCGACGCTGTTGTGGTGGCCTCGGAAGGGGTCGACCTGACTGCGGAGATCCGCGCGTGAAACCGCTTCCCGATGACCCGATGGCCACTCCACCGGGTGAGTCCTCACCCTGGAACCTGCCCAACGCGCTGACCGTGCTGCGCCTGCTGCTCGTCCCGGTCTTCGGTTGGCTCCTCCTTCGCGACGGGGGAGAGGACGCGGCTTCCCGGGTCGCTGCCTTTGTGGTCTTCGCCGTAGCCACCTTCACGGACTACCTCGACGGCGCGCTGGCCCGCA
>JANPBY010000220.1:0-2918 GCA_031430645.1 Actinomycetes bacterium | reverse complement strand
TCAGGTTGCGCAGTGTGCGGTGCCGACTCGGTCATGTCAGCGGGATCCACGCGCTCAGGCAATTCGTCGAATGGACCGGGCGGATCAACCCGTGAGCCGAACGCGGATTTTCGTGGCGTTTGCGGTGAGTTTTTCACAGCGCAAGCGTAGCTCACATTGTTGAGAGCGACCCCTCACTTGCCGACGATCGCCGCGGACAGTTAGCGGCCTATCAATCAACCCATAGGGTAGTGCGGATGGTTGCATCACTTCCACGCGTACAGCGCCGCAAGACGGCCAGCGCCAGGCACCACAAATCGACATTCACGCCCCCTGATCTTGGCAAATGTAACAGCGGCGTATAGAACCCGATCGCTGCTGACTCTTGGCTAAGGGTCCGGCAACGTGGGCCGGGGGCTGCTCATGGCTATCCCCAACGCTTCGGCGAGGACGGTTTCGCGTTCGGCGCGGGCGTGCATATAGACCTGCGCCGGAATGGCTGCGGCCGTCGCGACCTCGATGGTGATGGTCGCTACGGTCGTGATCGTGCTGCTTTCACCGGCCGTCGACCCGGCTTACCACCGCGTGGGGTCCGCGGGCGAACCTCAGGAGCTGGTGAGGGGCAGGACTGGACCCCTGACCGTGCCGTCGCGGGAGCCGGAAAGGAGGGTGGCCACCGCCGCAACGATCAAGCAGGTGCCGGCGCCTGGGCCCGCGACGGTGCCCGGGCTGATCGTGGTCAGGACGCCGACGGCGAGCGCGCTCAGTGCGACCGCGACGAGTGCCAGCGCCAGCGGGACGAGGAAGAGCCCAGGGAACAGGCGTGCCAGAGGGATGAAATGCACACCGACAACGGCGCACACCCACACCGGGATCCAGGTCGCGAAACCGGTGCGGCCGAGGAGGAGCACACCCGCGACGATCAGCAGGAACTCCAGGCCCACGATCACGTTGTATCGCAGGCGAATCTCGCGCTCTGCCATCGGCGTACGCTGCCCCGTCGCCCGTGCCGCGACGACGGCTCCCACCACCACGACGAGGACACCAACGGCGCCGCCCACGAGCAACGGCACGGTCAGCCACGAGGGCGCGTCCGCCTGCCCCCAGCGGAACCACATGACGGCGAAGAACCCCTCGATGAGGGCGACGATGCCCCGTGAACGATCGTTAGGTGTGCTCGCGACGGTCACTCCTCCAGTGGACCACCCCCACGCCTCGATCGACGACGCCGAACGCTCCTAACAGCATGCGCTAGCTACGCATGCCAACGACCCGGCGAATGAACGCATCGAAGGCCGGCGAGCAGTGACAGCCGGGCCGATCGCCTTGCCGATCACGCCCGGGCGGCGAACTGCGCTTGGCGGTGATCTCCGCTGTGAACAACTGTGCAGGGGCTCGGGCCCACTCGGCGTTCCGGCACTATGTGCACCCAGCACTGATCTGTCGATGGGCACGGGGACTAGTGTCGCTCCATGACCGATCCGACCCCATACCTGCACCTTCCCGGTAATGCTGGCGAGGCCTTGCGCTTCTACGCTGATGTGTTCGGTTGCGACGTTGCGTTACACACGTTCGCTGAGTTCGGCAGGACCGACGGTCCGGCCGATGCCATCGCCCACGGCTACCTGGTCAAGGGACCAGTCGCACTCTTTGCCGCCGACGTGGCCGGTGACGAGCCTGCGCTCAGGTGCGAAGGCATCATGCTCGCGCTGCTGGGGACTGCCGCCCCGACCACCCTGCGCGGCTGGTTCTCCAGACTCTCGGAGGGTGGTCGGGTTGTGGACGACTTGCAGGCACGGCCGTGGGGCGCATCCGACGGGCAGGTCATCGACCGGCACGGGGTCCACTGGCTGATCGGCTTTGAGGGCGACGAAAGCCGCTGATCTTCTACCGCCTGCGGGCACGGCTGCCGCCTTCGCGGACCTTCCTGCAGCCGCCGAACGAGAATCACTTCGGCGTCGTGGTGCCGTAATCCGTGCGTGCTGCGGCCCCGGCGAGGACAAGATCACCGTCTGGAAGTCGCTCGTCTGAGGCGGGTCTACGTGCCGATCTCGCTCGCTCAATCCGAGGTGGGCAGGCAGGATGCGGGGAAGGCCACATCAAAGGTGTAGGTCGCAGCCATCTCGTCACATGATCCATCAGGCGTCGTTTGTTGTGACGTTGGGTGGACCATCGAGGACTCGTGGCGCGTATTCGAGCAGCTGGATGCGGCCGTCGAACGTACGGCTGCTGATCATGTCCATGGCGACATCGGGATAGCCGTCGTAGATGCGCTCTCGACCGGTGCTGCCGGTGATGACTGGAAATACGCCCACTCGGAAGCGGTCCACCAGCCCGGCGCGCAACAGCGAGCGGCACAGGGTCAGGCTGCCTATGGTGCGCATCGACACCGTGCCGTGGGCTTTCATCTCCCGCACGGTGGCGACCGCGTCACCGGACTCGAGTTGAGTGTTCGGCCACGACAGCGGCTCCTCGAGGGAGCTCGAGAACACGACCTTCGACAAGCCGGCGAGTCCCTCGGTTCCCGGCTCACCGTCAGCAGCGAAACCCGACATCAGCCGGTACGTGTTCGCGCCCATCAGGACTAGGTCGCCGGCCGCCGGGTCCGCCTCCAGCAAGGCGAGATATTCGGGTCCCTCGAGCCCCCAAAAACCCGGCCAGCCCTCGGCGGCACCGTAACCGTCAAGGGAGGTGATGAAATCCACGAGCAGTTCCGGCATGTGTGCTTTCTCCTTGTTCGCGTTCTGTGTTACGCCTGTTGGACTTGACATAGTTCGACGAGCCTCGCAGGCGTCGGTGCTTTACGCGCGCACGGCGAACCCGCAGGCTTCAAGGCGATCGATGCATTGGTGACGGCCCCGGAAAAGTTCGTCATCATTGCCGTCATGAGCTGCCCCGGGCTCAGCGGTCCCGCCTCCGCCGACCGACTCGGTGGTATC
>JANPBY010000219.1:0-1655 GCA_031430645.1 Actinomycetes bacterium | reverse complement strand
CCCGCCCCACCAACCACCCGGACCCGCCGCGCCGTACCACACCCCCCGCCTGTGGTTGATTTTTTGTACCCCACCGGGGGGTTGCCGCCTAAAAAACGTCACACTCAGCGGGGGTTACCAGGGGGACGGTTCGTAGTCCTTGAGGAAGCAGCCGTGGAGGTCCTCACCGGATTCGCCGCGCACGATCGGGTCATAGACGCGGGCCGCGCCGTCGACCAGGTCGAGCGGCGCGTGGAAACCCTCATCGGCCAGCCGCATCTTGGTCGGGTGCGGGCGCTCGTCGGTGATCCATCCGGTGTCGACGCTGGTCATCAGGATCCCGTCGGTGGCAAGCATCTCCCGGGCACTCGTGCGCGTGAGCATGTTCATCGCGGCCTTGGCCATGTTGGTGTGCGGATGCCCAGGACCCTTGTAGCCCCTGGAGAACTGCCCCTCCATGGCCGAGACGTTCACGACGTACGTCCGCCGGGCCGGCGAGGCGGCCAGCGACGGACGCAGCCGGCTGATCAGGATGAACGGGGCCGTGCTGTTGCACAGCTGCACCTCGAGCAGCTCAAGAGCGTCCACGTCCTGGACGTTCTGCGTCCAGCTGTTGACCGCCGCCAGGTCCGGGAGCAAGCCCCCCGCGTCGATCGCGGTGCCCGCGGCGACCCGAGCCGGCGAAGCCGAACCGGCCGCAAGCGCCCACGACGTCACCTCCGCGGCACCCACCCCGGCCGGGCCGTCGGGGCTGGCGATCGCCCCGGCGAGGGCGGCCGGGTGCGCATCGCTGCTGCGGCCGAAGGTGACCAGATCCGGGAGGGGGCCGGACGGAAGCGCTTCCGCCTCCGCGGCCACAAGGGCGGCATAGGAACCGGCGCTGCGCCGTACGGTCTGGGCCGCATTGTTGATCAGGATGTCCAGCGGCCCGCCTTCGCTGACCGAGTCGGCGAGGGCCACCACCTGGGCCGGATCACGCAGGTCGATGCCGACAACATGCAGCCGGTGCAACCAAGTCGGGCTGTCCGGCAGGCCCGCGAAGCGCCGTACGGCGTCGTGCGGGAAGCGCGTCGTGATCGTTGTGTCAGCACCGTCGCGAAGCAGGCGCAACGCGATGTACATGCCGATCTTCGCCCGGCCGCCGGTGAGCAGAGCTCGACGCCCGGTGAGGTCGGTCCGGGCCTCGCGCTTGGCGTGGTTCTTCGCCGCACACTCGGGACACATCTGGTGATAGAACGCGTCGATATCGGTGTAGCGCGTCTTGCAGATGTAGCAGGCATGCGGCCGGATCAGGGTGCCCGCGAGCGCCCCGTCGGAGGTCGAGGAGAGCGGCAGCCCCTGGGTCTCGTCGTCGATGCGGTCGGCCGCACCGGTCGCCGTCGCCGCGATCACCGCGCGGTCAGCGGTCAGCACCTCCTGGCGGCGCTCGGTGCGACGCCGCTGCTTCACGGACTTGAAGAGCTGAGCCGTCGAGCGACGTACGGCTATCGCATCAGGGTGCTCAACCGGGAGGTCGGCGACCTGGGCCAGAACTCGTTGGTAGGCAGCGAGATCCTCAGGATCGATCCCACTCATGCCAAGGCTCCGGGGACGACCGACGATGGCGTCACGAGGAAAGGCACGACGTACACGCTAGGTTTCCCCCCGCTGAGTGTGAAGTTTCGTAAGCGACACGC
>JANPBY010000218.1:0-19238 GCA_031430645.1 Actinomycetes bacterium | reverse complement strand
ACCAACGGTGTTCTGGCGCGACTGAGCGCGTCCTCGCGGTCGTAGGCAGCGCGCACTTCGCGCGCCTGAGCATCGGTCAACTCCCCCGCGACGACGAGCCCCGACAACGCCCTGGACAGGGCATCGTCGTGCTGATCTGATCGCGACGGCTCCTCGGCGTTCATGTTGATCATGGTGCCCGATCCCTGTCGCACTGTCAGGGTTACGCCGGCAGGGTCACACGGTCAGTGTCGCGGGGAGCGTGAAGTCGGCGAGCGGCCACCAGGTGAGCCCGCCCGGGCCATGGACCGAGGACACCGCGCCGTCCTCACCAAAGGTGAACTCCGCGGCCTCTCCCACCGACTGGTAGCCGGGCCCGCGGATCACCCGAAGTGCCGACCCGCCCTCGACGTCGAGTTCCGAACAGCCCTCGGTGGGGTCCGGCTCCGTGGGGTCGGTCATGAAAAGGCGTCCGCCGAGGGCGGCGAAGTCACGAACGCCCCACAGGTTCGCCAGCCGTACGGCGAATCGCTCGCACCCACCAACAGACGGTGCGAGCGGGTCCGCTTTCTGTGCTGCAGCCAGATCGAGGAGCTTGACGGTTGCGAGCGCGAGTGCGTGTGCCGGACCGTCGATGGCATTGGTGAGGACCGACACTGCCAACCGGGCGTCCGGGTCGAAGACCGTGCGGGTGATGTGTCCCGGGAAGCCGCCCCCATGACCGACCACACGACGATCACCCGCCCGGACGATGCTGAAGCCGAGGCCGTAGTGACCAGCCGCTGGTCCGTCGATGGACCAGGCCTCGTGCTGCATCAGGCGTTTCGACGCGTCGGTGAGAAGCACCTCGTTGCCCCAGAAGTGGGCCGCGGCATAGCGGCAGAGGTCCTCCGCAGTGCTGTAGAAACCGGTGGCCGAGGCGAGAGCGCCGGTGTCGATAGTGCCGATCGGGACACGCGCTGAGGCGTAGGCCAGCGATGAGTAGCCGGTGACGAGCTCGTGAGCGCGGTCCGGATCTAGCTCCGGTCCGGTGTTTCGCAGACCGAGCCGACGGACCACCTCGGCCGTGACGTGCTCGCCGTATGGCGTCCCCGTCGCGGCTTCGATGACCAGCCCGAGGAGGCCATAAGCAATGTTGGAGTACTTGAACCGCTGGTTCGGCGGCGTGACGTCTGCAGCGTCGATCGCGATGGCACGAAGACTCGACTCGTCCGGGAACGGTTGGAGCAACTGCCAGAAGTCGGCATCGTGCCCATCCCGGACGATGCCCCCTGCGTGGGAGAGCAGCTCGCGCAGGGTCACCGTTGCGAGCGGCGCGGCTGGTTCATCCGCCAGGAAGGTCAACCACCGGCCAGCCGGGTCGTCCAGGCCCAACCGACCCGCTTCCACAAGCTGCAGGACAGCGGTCGCCGTGAAGGTTTTGGAGTGCGAGGCAACCCTGAAATGGTGATCCGTCGCCAGGGGCACCTGGGCGGAAAGATCGGCCCAGCCGTAGGCCTTCGAGAACACCAGCTCACCGTCGAACAGCACGGCAACCTGCACCCCGGGGATGCGCAGGTACGACTGACGGAACTCCAACCAAGAATCGAGATACGCCAGGGCGGACCGCACGGACTCGGCAGTCATGACTCGCGGCTCCATGCGCCGACGCTAGCCCCACCTGCTCGGTCAACGCCCGCCGGTCGCCTAGCATGGAGGAGACCTGCACGGCGATGACGAGGACGAGAAAGTCCCGGACGCAGCGAAGGAGCAGCGCGCTGTGGCCCTCTATCGATCAATCCCCGCCCAGGTCGACCTGCCCACGGTCGATCGCGAAATCCTTGCGTTCTGGCGCGACAACGATGTCTTCGCGCGCAGCATCGAGGCTACCAAGAACGGCCCCTTGTGGGTCTTCTATGAAGGTCCGCCCACGGCTAACGGCATGCCAGGCACCCACCACATAGAGGCTCGCGTCTTCAAGGACGTCTTCCCGCGCTATCGCACGATGAAGGGCTATCACGTTCCCCGCAAGGCGGGATGGGACTGCCACGGCCTGCCCGTCGAGCTCGCCGTTGAAAAGGAGCTGGGTTTCACCGGAAAGGGCGACATCGAGGAGTTCGGCGTCGGCGCGTTCAATGCCCGTTGCCGTGAGTCCGTGCAACGTCACGTCGGCGCCTTCGAGGCCATGACCGAGCGGATGGGCTACTGGGTCGACATGTCCCAGGCGTACCGCACGATGGACGCCTCCTACATCGAGAGCGTCTGGTGGTCTCTGAAGAAGATCTTCGACCAAGGCCTGCTCGTCCAGGATCACCGCGTCGCCCCCTACTGCCCGCGCTGCGGAACCGGGTTGTCCGACCACGAGCTGGCCCAGGGCTATGAGACCGTCGTCGATCCCTCCGTCTACGTCCGGTTCCCGCTCACGTCGGGTCCGCTCGCCAGCCGAGCCGACCTCCTGGTGTGGACGACGACCCCGTGGACCTTGGTGTCGAACACCGCCGTCGCTGCCAACCCCGACGTCGACTACGTGCTCGCGGAAAAGAATGACCAGCGCTTGGTCGTTGCCGCGGCGTTGCTCGAGACCTCACTCGGCGCCGGCTGGACCGTCGAGGAGACCTTCTCCGGACGCGACATGGAGCGCTGGACCTACACCAGGCCCTTCGACCTGGTCGAGATCCCGGACGCGCACTACGTCGTCGTCGACGGCTATGTCACTACCGAGGATGGCACCGGGTTGGTCCACCAGTCCCCCGCCTTCGGAGCTGATGACCTCAGGGTGAGCAAGGCGTACGGCCTACCGGTGGTGAACCCGATCACCCGCGATGGTCACTTTGCGGCTGACGTACGGCTGGTGGGCGGGCAGTTCTTCAAGAAGGCCGACGCCGATCTTGTCGCCGACCTAGAGGCCCGAGGGCGACTGTTCCGCCACCTGCCCTATGAGCACTCCTATCCGCACTGCTGGCGCTGCCACACCGCGCTGCTCTACTACGCGCAGCCGTCCTGGTACATCCGCACCACGGCGATCAAGGACCAGCTGCTCGCGGAGAACGAGCGCACCAACTGGTACCCCAGCACCATCAAGCACGGCCGATACGGCGACTGGTTGACCAACAACATCGACTGGGCACTGTCCAGAGACCGCTACTGGGGAACTCCCCTTCCGATCTGGAGATGTGCCGGGGAGGAACCCCACCTCACGTGCGTGGGATCACTCGCCGAGCTCGGTGCCCTAGCTGGCGAAGACCTGGACACGCTCGACCCCCATCGCCCTTACGTCGACGACATCGTGATCCCGTGCCCGACCTGCGGAGCCGAAGCGCGACGGGTGCCTCAGGTGATCGATGGCTGGTATGACTCCGGCGCTATGCCGTTCGCCCAATGGGGCTACCCGCACGCGCCCGGCAGCTCCGAAGTGTTCGAGGGCCGCTATCCAGCCGACTTCATCTGCGAGGCGATCGACCAGACCCGCGGCTGGTTCTACACCCTGATGGCCGTGGGGACCCTCGTGTTCGACGAGTCGGCCTATCGCAATGTCGTGTGCCTCGGCCACATCCTGGACGAGCAGGGCCGCAAGATGTCCAAGCATCTTGGCAATGTGCTCGAGCCGATGGGGCTCATGGACGCGCATGGCGCCGACGCGGTGCGGTGGTTCATGGCAGCGGGCGGATCGCCTTGGCAGGCCCGCCGGGTCGGCCATACGGCCATTCAAGAGGTCGTGCGCAAAACTCTGCTGACATATTGGAACGTCGTCGCCTTCCAATCGCTGTACGCCCGTACGGCCAACTGGGAGCCAGGCTCCGAGGCGCCGAGCATCGCCGACCGTCCGGTCCTCGACCGTTGGGCGCTGTCCGAGGCGCACCGGCTCGCGCACGAGGTCGACGTCGCACTCGAGTCCTTCGACACCCAGCGGGCCGGGCGTTTGCTCGCAACGTACGTGGACGACCTGTCCAACTGGTACGTCCGACGCAGTCGGCGTCGATTCTGGGCCGGCGACCCGGCGGCTCTGGCGACGCTGCACGAGTGCCTCTACATCGTGACGCTGCTGCTGGCGCCGATCACGCCATTCCTCACCGAGCGGGTCTGGCAGGACTTGTTCGCGTCGACGTCGGAGGATGTGCCGGACTCGGTGCATCTGTCGCCGTGGCCGGCGGTCGACGAGTCATTGGTCGATGACGAGCTCACCACCCAGATGGCCCTGGTCCGCCGCCTGGTCGAGCTCGGACGTGCCGCTCGAGCCAGCTCTGGCGTCCGGACCAGGCAGCCGCTCGGGCGCGCTCTTGTCGGCGGGGTCGGGTGGACCACCCTTCCCCCCGAACTCCGGGCTCAGGTGGCGGAGGAGCTCAATGTGGCAAGCCTGGACTCCCTGGGAGCCGCAGGAGGCGACCTGGTCGACGTGTCGGTCAAGGCGAACTTCCGGGCCCTAGGGAAGCGGTTCGGCCAGCGGACGCCCGTTGTGGCAGCAGCGGTGGCGGCCGCCGATGCAGCCGAGCTGGCCGGCGACCTGTCGGCGTCTGGCGTCGCCACGGTCGTCGTTGACGGCGACCCAGTTGAGATCATCCCTGACGAGGTGATTGTGACCGAGACCCCCCGCTCGGGATGGGCGGTGGCCGCAGACACCGGGGAGACCGTCGCCCTGGATCTGGAGATCACTCCGGAGCTGCGTCGAGCCGGCCTCGCCCGCGAAGCGGTTCGGATGATCCAGGAGGCCCGCAAGACCAGCGGCTTCGACGTCTCGGACCGGATCAGGGTGCGGTGGGCAGCCGAGGGTGAGACCGCTGCCGCACTCGAAGAACACGCCTCTGCAATCGCCGACGAGGTGCTGGCCACGTCCTTCGAGCGCGTGCCTCCGACCGATTTGGGTCCACTCGGGCAGCGAGAGGGCGAACTTGGGTTGACCATCGCGCTCGAACGCGTGTGAGACCGGGCTAAGGCTGACCCTCGGCGCCGCCGATAGGAAGGTGAGACCTAGCCACTCGGGCGCCCCTGGCGGCCGGTCTTGGACCGGAGGAGAGCATGACCCTTCACACCCTCCCCCTCGGAGGACCCGCCCTTACCGGGCTCCGGCTGCGTCCAAACGCGGTCGCCGTTCCAGCGTTGTCCAGTCACGTGCGGCCCGCGCTCGTGCTGGCCGAAAAGGAAAGCCGGGCGTTGCTCGAGGCTGCCAAATCGCGCGATGTGTCCCAAGGCGGGGTCTACTGCTCCTCGCCCATCGGGATCCAGGTCTGGGACCGACCGTGGGACTCCTCCGACGCCCCCGGCTCAGCGGTTCAGCTGGGCTCCGTGGACTGGAGCTATGACTCACCGGTCAAGCATTACGTCACGATCTATCGGGCCATGGTCACCGCAGACGGCGTCGCCACAGGCGCCAGCACGCTTTCCGTCCTGACCGCTGTCCTGGGCCTCACCGGGATCCCCGTCGACGGGGCACGGATCTCGATGGCGGCACCACCGGCGCGAGACCCCTTCCGCCGACCTGCTTGAGCCTAGTCCGCTTGGACCGGTGGGCCGCTCGGCGCCTCAGGCGCGGGTGCCGGGGTAAACGGCCGCGGAGCTTGGGGTGGGCCAGCCTGGGGCGGTGCAGCCTGCAGCGGTGCAGTCTGGGGTGGTGCAGCCTGAGGCCCCGTTGACTGCGGAGCCGGAGCTGCCGCAACGGCTGCGACCGTGGGCGTCGCGGCTTTCGCCTCAAGATCGCGCAGCTGACCTTCGAGATAGGACCGCAGCCGCGTGCGGTACTCCTTCTCGAAGGCGCGCAACTCATCAACCTTGGCCTGAATGCCGGTGCGCTCCGACTCGAGGTCACCCATGGTGCGCGCGTGCGTGGACCGGGCGTCGGCGAGAATCCGGTCCGCCTCGACCTTGGCGCCGGCGACGTACTCATCAGCAGTCTTCTGGGCAAGCTCGAGCATCCGGACAGCGGCGTCGGTCGGTGGCGCCGCGGCGACGACGACCGGCGCCACAACCTCCACGGGGGCGGGAGGCGCCAAGACTGCCGGAGGCGCTGCGGCTGTCTGCGCGGTGAGATCGTCGATCTCACGATGCAGTCGGCCGAGCTCTCCCTCGACCTCGTCGAGGAAGCCGTCGACCTCCTCCATGTTGTAGCCCTCGCGCAGCTTCACGGTGGTGAACTGCTTGTTGGCCACGTCAGACGCGGTCAGCGGCATGGGATCTCCAAGAGAGAAGGGACGGCCGGGGGGTGGCCGCGATGGGGATGAGGCTACGCGAAAGACCGGAGCAGCCGTGGCAGGTATCCCACGATAACGATCTGGTTGACCAGGAGGAGCACCAGGAACGCGAGGTCCAGACTGATCCCGCCGATGCGCAGAGGTGGGATGAATCGGCGAACGAACCGCAGCGGTGGGTCGGTGATCGTAAAAACGATCTCGGCAAGCACGAGAACGAATCCGTGCGGGGTGTAGTCCCGCGCGAACATGAAGATGTAATCCAGGACGAGCCGCGCGATCAACAGGACGAAGAAGATCAGTCCAACGGTTTGGACGATGTCCGCGAGCAGAAGCACAGGAACGTCAGGACTGGTTGAAGAAACCGCCCTCGGCGAGGCGGGCCTTCTCCTCGGCTGTGACCACGACATTGGCCGGGGACAACAAGAACACCTTGGCCGTTACGCGTTCAAGCGTGCCATGCACGGCAAAGACGAGGCCGGCCGCAAAGTCGACGAGGCGTTTGGCGTCGGAGTCCTCCATGTCGGTGAGGTTCATGATCACCGGTGTGCCTTCACGGAAGTATTCGCCGACGGTTCGCGCGTCGTTGTAGTTGCGCGGGTGGAGGGTCGTGATCCGGTAGGAGTCCAGATCAACCTCGAGCCGCGGGGCCGGAGTACGAGAGGTCACGGGTGCCTGCGGGTTCTCGTCGCGTACCGGCTGGAGGGCCCGAGTGGTCGCAGCGGAGCGTGGTTCGGGACGGACGTCGGGCCGCGAGGAGTCGTCCTCGTCGTAGCCGTACTCATCGCCGTACAGATTGGCCTCGTCCTCGACGAGTCCGAGGTAGACCGCCATCTTGCGCATAGAGCCGGCCATGCCGTCAGGTTCCCTTCGAGCGGGACACGTCGGGTCGGGCGACCCGTCGTGGAGCCGAGGCTACCGGAGTGGAGGTCGGTTCCCGAGCAGGGACGATCCGATCCGGACGTGTGTCGCGCCATGCCTGATGGCCTGATCAGCGTCCTGACTCATCCCGGCCGAGATCCACATCGCCCCGGGGTGCCCAGCGCGCAGGACCTCCGCCACCTCGTGGAGCCGGGCGAAGGCCGCGTCGGGATCGGACCCGAGCGGGGCGACACCCATCACACCACCCAAGCTCAGGCCCGGCGCCGCTTCGACACCGTCAGCCAGGTCGGCGATCTCCTCCGGACGCGCTCCCCCTCGGGTCGGGGCGGCGATCCCCTGCTCGAGGGAGACCTGGAGCAGGACCCGGATCTGCCGACCGACATCGATCGCAGCCCGGTCCAGGGCCTTGATGAGCCGCTCCCTATCCACGGCGTGCACCACGTCTGCGTAGCGTGCCACCGAGCGCACCTTGTTGGTCTGCAGCTGCCCGACGAAGTGCCAGCGCAAGCCGAGGGCCGAGCAGGCTTGAGCTTTGTCCGACGCCTCCTGATCGCGGTTCTCCGCGACATCGCGCACCCCTAGGACCGCAAGCCGTCGGACGTCATCGGCCGGCCAGGTCTTGGTGACTGCCACCAGGGTCACTGACGCAGGGTCTCGGCCTGCCTTCTCGCACGCCCGAGCAATCCCGAGCCATACCGCCGCGAGGTTGGCAGCCAGCTCTGCGGTTCGGGCGTCGTTCACACCAGGCTCGTTCACACCAGGCTCAGTCACAGGCTGAACCGTACGACTCCTGCCGTCCGCCCCGTCACGCCCTCCCGTCGGTGCGAAAAGTGGTTGAGAGACTCGAAGGTGCAGACGTCCACGATCTCGACCGACCCGACCCGACCCGCGAGCCGGCCCTGCAGACCGCGTCGCAGATCGAGCCCGGGAGTCCCCCACCGGGTGGTCGACAGTGAAGCGGGCAGGAAGGCTGCGACCACTCGCTGCATGGCTTCTGGCACCTCGTAGCACTCCCCGCAAATCGCTGGGCCGAGCACGACCTGCACTCGCCCTGGGTCGGCGCCCAACGACACCATGGCGTCGAGCGCCTGGAGCACGACATCCGATTGCGCACCCAACCGGCCGGCGTGGACTGCAGCAACTACACCAGACCCCGGGTCGGTCATGAGGACCGGCACACAGTCAGCGACCAGGACTCCGAGGGCCAGGCCCGGAAGCCGGGCGACCAACCCGTCACATCGCGGGGCGGCTTCACCCGGCAACGGTGGCCGGTCCACCACGACGACCACATCGCCGTGCACTTGATCCATCCAGACGACGGCCTCGACCCCAGCGGCCTCAGCGACGATCGACCTGTTGGCCGCAACCGCGACCAGATCGTCACCGACCTCCACGCCGAGATTGAGGGAGTCGTACGGCGCACGTCCGACGCCCCCCCACCGTGAGGTGAAGTCGGTGCGGACACCTCGCGCCGACACTGCTACTTGAGGAAGTCCGGGACGTCGAGGTCGTCGCCGGCCATCGTGTCGTCGAAGACGATCGGTCGACGAACCCGGGCCGGATCGGCCGGCAAAGTGATCTCACGCTCGATGTCCACCACTGCGTCCTCAGCCCGGTCGGGCGCGTTGGCGGGAGTGACGGCTGCGGCAGGAACCGGGAGCTGGTCGGCTCCCCTCAGTGGCTGGGTGCGTGGCTTCGGCTCGCCGCCATCGAAGCCGGCCGCGATCACGGTCACGCGCACCTCGTCACCGAGCGCGTCGTCGATGACAGCGCCGAAGATGATGTTGGCGTCGGGGTGTGCCGACTCCTGGACCAGCCGAGCCGCCTCGTTGATCTCGAACAGCCCGAGGTCGGAACCGCCGGAAATCGACAGCAAGACCCCGCGGGCACCTTCGATCGAAGCCTCGAGCAGCGGACTGGAGACGGCCATCTCGGCAGCCGCCACTGCGCGATCCTCGCCGCGCGCGGAGCCGATCCCCATCAAGGCCGAACCGGCGCCGAGCATGACCGACTTCACATCGGCGAAATCGAGGTTGATGAGTCCGGCGGTCGTGATCAGGTCCGTGATCCCCTGGACGCCCGAGAGGAGTACCTGGTCCGCCGATCGGAAGGCGTCCAGAGCGCTCACGTTGCGGTCGCTGATGGACAGCAGCCGGTCGTTGGGGATCACGATGAGGGTGTCGACCTCGGCACGCAGATCGTCGATCCCCGTCTCGGCCTGAGCTCCGCGACGCTTGCCCTCGAAGGAGAACGGCCGGGTGACGACGCCAACAGTCAGTGCCCCGAGGGACTTCGCAATGCGCGCGACAACCGGCGCACCACCGGTGCCCGTGCCCCCGCCCTCGCCAGCCGTGACGAAGACCATGTCGGCCCCCTTGAGGACCTCCTCGATCTCATCAGCGTGGTCCTCCGCAGCAGTCCGTCCGACGTCGGGGTCCGCCCCCGCGCCGAGCCCGCGCGTGAGCTCCCGGCCGATGTCGAGCTTGACATCAGCGTCGCTCATCAGCAGCGCTTGGGCGTCGGTGTTGATAGCGATGAACTCCACGCCCTTGAGCCCGACGTCGATCATCCGGTTGACGGCGTTGACACCGCCGCCGCCGATGCCGACGACCTTGATGACCGCGATGTAGTTCTGCGGTGCCGCCACGGCGTCCGCCCTTCCTTGAGGAACCTTCACGTTCAGGTAGAGGTTCATAGTTATGTCAACCTGAGGTTGGGGGAAAGGTAGGCGACATTGACCCCCTGAGGCAAGCCCACCCCCCTGACAATCACCCCGCTAGGCCTTCGCAGGCAGCGGCTGCAGTCAGCCGAAGGTGGTGGGAGCGTCCGGGGCACGGACGTCGTAACGTTGCGCGCGCTGGGCCAACAGCGCCGTCAGGACCTCGGCCTTCCGCTGGGGATCACTGCTGTCGCCCCACAAGACGACGGCTCCGGACCCGAGCGTGAGGCGGACATCTTGGGGACTGCGGACTTCCACCGTCGCGACCTGACGGGCCAGGGCGCGTGGCATCCCTTGGATCACCGCAAGTCCGGCTTCGACGTCTGGAGGAGCCGCGACGTCCAGGTCGAGATCGAGCATCGGAATCGCGCGGGGGGCCGCCTTAGCCGTCGCGAAATCCACTCCGTTGGAATCCACAAGTCGGAGGCTCTCACCCCGGCGTCCGACCGTGACAGCCGTGCGCTCCTTCACCGTGATCCGCAGAGTGTTCGGCCAGGCTCGTTCGACCGAAACCTCGGCAACGACCTTCAGACCCGCGACCTTCGCGGCGATCTGGTCGGGGTCAATGCGCGCGAGCGGAGTCCCCGGGTCGACATCGGCAGTGAGCACCACGAGGTTTGCGGGGGCTCGCTGCTCACCTATGACCTCAATGGTCCGTACTCCCAAGACCTCCGACCAGCCAAGCACCCAGGCGGAGCCCGCAAAAACAGCAAGCAGGCAAACCATCAAGGACCGCCGACGCCAGCGTCGGCGCCGTTCGGCGGCTTTGCGTCCAGCGAAGCGGTCAGCGCCCTCGAGGACGAGGGGGCGGGTGGCGCTACCGGAGGACCGAGGTGGTGTCTTGGTCGTGTTCACTGCGTCGTTTCCTTTGGGTTGCGCTCGGCAAGCATCGAGAGCACCTGCGGACCGATCATGGTGACGTCGCCCGCCCCGAGGGTCATCACGACATCGCCGGGGCGAGCGCGCGCCAGGAGCTGTCCCGCCACCGCCGACCACGAGGGCTCGAACCGCACATGCTCCGCCGTCAGCGGCACGAATTCGGCCACCAGAGCACCGGACACTCCAGGCTCCGGCTCCTCGCGGGCTGCATAGACCTCCATCACGACCACTTCATCGGCCAGGCCAAGCGCCGTCCCGAACGCCTCCGCGAAGACCCGGGTCCGGCTGTAGAGGTGGGGTTGAAAGGCCACGACTAGGCGACCGTTTCCAGCCATGTCGCGGGCTGCGGTCAAGTCGGCCACGAGTTCGGTTGGATGATGGGCATAGCTATCGATCACCCGAACCCCTCCGGCGGTCCCCTTCAGCTCAAGCCGCCGACGAGTTCCGGCGAAACCGGCCAGCCCTTCTCTGAGTCGTTCGTCCGGAAGGCCCAGACTGATGCCCGCAAGCAGGGCTGCGGCGGCGTCCAGGACGTTGTGTCGTCCTGGAACCGACAAGTGGACCGGTCCGAGGCGACGGCCTCGCAGCACCGCCTCGAAGCGTGCACTCGTCCCCTGCAGCTCGAGGTCCACCACCCGGAGGTCGGCCCCGGGAGACTCGCCGTAGGTCTGAACGGGTGCCCCCTGTCCTCGTACGGAGTCTGCGAGGTCTGCGGCCCCGGTGTCGTCGGCGCACGTGACCAGCGGGCCACCCTCTGCGATGCACCCGGCGAAGGCCACGAAGGCCGCGCGGTAGGACTCAGCATCGCCGTAGTGGTCGAGGTGATCCGGGTCGACGTTGGTGACGACAGCCAGATCAGGTCGATAGAACAGGAATGACCCATCGCTCTCGTCTGCTTCCGCGACAAAGATGTCACCCGAGCCGTGGTGGGCGTTGGCCCCGGAGTCACTCAGATGACCACCAACTGCGAAGGATGGGTCGACGCCGCAGTGCTGAAGTGCAACCGTGAGCATCGAGGTCGTTGTGGTCTTTCCGTGAGTGCCGGCAACGGCCGCGGAGCGGTAGCCGACCATGAGCGCGGCCAGGGCTTCCGCCCGGTGAAGCACGCGGACTCCACGTTCGCCGGCAGCCGCGACTTCGACGTTGTTTGACCGGATCGCAGCAGAGACGACCACCGTGTCGGCGTCGCGAACGTTGGTGGCGTCGTGCCCGACCGACACCTTGGCGCCGAGCG
The DNA here is from genome assembly GCA_031430645.1 of Actinomycetes bacterium. Taxonomy (GTDB): domain Bacteria; phylum Actinomycetota; class Actinomycetes; order DATJPE01; family DATJPE01; genus JANPBY01. The sequence goes on along the minus strand of JANPBY010000218.1, from coordinate 7,387 downwards.
CTTTGAGCGCCGCCAGCTCTCGGGAATCCATGGCATCGCTGCCAGACACGGGGAGCCCACGCGCGAGCATGATTCGTGCGATGCCCGACATGCCTGCGCCGCCGATTCCCACGAAGTGCACGTGGCCGAGGCGTCCCGCTAGCGGGTCCGTTCCCCCGGTCATGTCGCCCGCTTCCGACTGGCCGCCGCCTCGAGCACGAGGTCGGCGAGGCGCTCGTCGGCATCACGGCGCCCGAACGTCGCTGCTGCTGCGCTCATCTCACGCAGCCGATCGCGATCGAGGAGCAGGGGCACTACCACGTCCGCGATGTAGCCGGGCGTGAGCTCGTCGTCCTCGACAACGAGCCCGCCACCAGCCTCGACGACTGGCCGGGCGTTGAGGCGTTGTTCACCGTTGCCGATCGGCAGCGGAACATAGACCGCCGGCAGCCCGACTGCAGCCAGTTCGGCACACGTGATCGACCCCGCTCGACACAGCATGAGATCGGCCGCGGCGTAGGCCAGATCCATCCGTTCGAGATAAGGAACAACAAGGTAGGGCGGGTCCCCCGCCACCCGGTCCACCCTGACGTCCAGGGCAGACCCCGACGCATGAAGCACTTGAACGCCCGCGGCAGCCAGAGCAGCCGAAGCTCCGGACGCTGCGTCATTGAGTCGTCGCGAACCCTGGGACCCACCGGACACCAGGAGGGTCGGCCGTTCTGGATCCAGCCCAAACCGCTCGCGTGCCTCCTGTCGTCTTGCCTCACGGTCCAAGCGCGCGATCGCCGGGCGGAGGGGGACCCCGACATAGCGAGCCCGGGGCAGGGAGCCGGGAAATGCCTCGGCCACCCACGGCGTGAGTCGGGCGCCGAGCCGATTGGCCAAGCCGGGGCGTGCGTTGGCCTCGTGGACGACCATGGGAACAGCAAGCCGGCGGGCACCAAGATAGGCGGGCGCCGCGACATACCCGCCGAACCCCACAACGACGTCGGCATCAGTCCGACGCAGGACCTCGACAACATCGTTCACTGCGCCACGCAGTCGACTCGGGACCCGAACCAAATCCAGGCCGGGACGGCGCGGGACTGGCACCGGGGCGATCAATGCCAGGTCGTACCCGCGCGCTGGGACCAGGGTGGTCTCGAGCCCACGCAGAGTGCCCAGCGCCGTGATTCCCACCGACTGATCCCGACCTCTGAGTGCATCGGCCACGGCCAAAGCCGGCTCGATGTGGCCCGCTGTCCCGCCGCCGGCGAGCACGACGTGCACCGCCGTCACCGACCCGGCTGGAGGGACCCGAAGACCGCCTGCCAGCGCTGCCGGCGGGAAGCTCGCCGGGCCACGAGAGCATCGTTGGCGCCAGGCTCGGTTCGAGCGAAGGACAACAACATGCCGATGGCTACGAGAGTGAGCAGGAGCGCGGCACCACCGTAGGACAGGAGCGGCAACGGAAGGCCGGCGATGGGTAGCAGGCCGAGCACCGCGCCGATGTTCACGAGAGCCTGGGCCCCGATCCACGCCGTAGCTCCCGAGGCAGCCAACTGAACGAAGGGGTCTGTGGTGCGCAGGGCGATCCGGACCCCGGCGAAGACCAGGACTCCGAACAAGACCAGCACCGTGATCGTCCCCGCCAGGCCAAGCTCCTCTCCGATCACGGCGTAGATGAAGTCTGTGTGAGCCTCTGGAAGTCGACCCCACTTCTCTCGGCTACCACCGAGCCCAAGTCCCCACCAACCACCACTCCCCAGGGCGTACAGCCCATGGCGGTACTGCAGCCCGTTACCCAAAGGGTCCGCGAGAGCAGGGTTGAGCCAGGTATCGAAGCGGTCGAGACGGTGGGGGGCCGACACCGACAGATAGGCCACGAGCGCGACGGCCGCAGCACCGAGGAGCGCGAACAGTCGCATCGGAGCACCGGCGATGAACAGCAGCGCGGCTGTGATGGCCATGAGCACCACCGCCGTGCCGAGGTCGCCGCCAGCAAGGACGAGGGCAAGAACTACCGCTGCAACGGGCAACAAGGGGACGAGCAGCTCGCGCCATTGATTGAGCCGACCGCGCTTGCGGACAAGGACCTCAGCGCCCCACAGAACCAGCGCCAACTTGGCGGCCTCCGCGGGCTGCACCCTGAAGGGGCCACCAACATCGATCCAGTTCCGGTTGCCGTTGACCTCGACGCCAACGCCGGGGACCAGCACGAGGACAAGCATGACGAGGGCCAGACCCATCGCCGGATAGGCCAGCAGTCGCCAGGCACGAACGTGCAACCTGGCAGCAATGAGCATGGCCGGAACGCCGATCGCCGCCCACATGAACTGTCGCTCGAACAGGGCGAGCGAAGAGCCGGTTGCGGCATAAGAGGTCACGCTGCTGGCAGAGAGCACCATCGGCAGTCCCAGCCCGAGCAGCGCAACCGCGCTTCCAAGCACGAGAAGATAAGAAGTGAGAGGGCGGTCCAACAGTCGGTCGCTCCGCGGCCGGGGTATCCCCCGGGCATCGCGGGCCCCCGGCTGGCGGGTCTGGCTCACGAGTTCGCCAGCGTGCGGACGACTGCGACGAAGTCGTCGCCTCGCTGGCCGTAGTCGCGGAACTGGTCCATAGACGCACAGGCCGGTGCTAGCAGCACGGTGTCCCCCCGCCGAGCAAGCACAGCCGCAGCACGCACCACCTCAACCATGACATCGGCGCCCACGAGACCAGTCTCGACGTTGGCCACCTCGACGACCGGGATCTCCGGCGCGTGTCGCCTGACTGCTGCCGCGATCGCCGGCCCGTCAGTGCCGAAGGTGACGACACCACGAAGCCGTCGGCTCACCTTGGGAACGAGGTCATCGAAGGCCGCCCCCTTGGCGAGCCCCCCTGCAAGCCAGACCACCGACTCATACGCCAGGAGAGACGCGGCGGCGGCGTGCGGATTGGTGGCCTTGCTGTCGTCGATGAAGGTCACGCCATCGAAGACTCCGGCCAGGGCGATTCGGTGGGGGTCCGGCACGAACGCGCGCAGTCCGGCCAGTACGGCGCGTGGCGGCACTCCATAGGCGCGGGCCAGCGCCGCAGCCGCAAGGGCGTTCGCCACGTTGTGGGGGGCCGCCGGTCTGACGTCACCGATTGTCCCCAGTTCGGCGGCCGTGTTCGCGCGGTCCTCGACGAAGGCTCGGTCGACGAGGACATCCTCGACGAGCCCGAGCATGCCGACCGATGGCGGACCGAGTGTGAACCCCACGGCCCGGCAGCCCTCCTGGACGTCAGCGGCGCGCACCAGATCCTCGGTGATGGGGTCATCCACGTTGTAGATGCAGGCGACGGTCGTGTTGGCGTAGACGCGACCCTTGGCCTCGGCATAGGCGACCATCGAGCCATGCCAGTCGATGTGGTCCTCGGCGACATTGAGGACAGCTGAGGCCAAAGGGCGCATGGACTGCGTCCAATGCAACTGGAAACTCGACAACTCAACCGCAAGGACGTCGTAGGGCTCGTCTGCGAGGACCGCGTCAATCAGCGGGAGTCCGACATTCCCCGCAGCCGTCACTCGCGCACCCGAAGCCCGCAGCATCTCTTCGAGCATCCGGACGCATGTCGTTTTCCCATTCGTACCACTCAAACAGAGCCACGGCGCCGGATCGAGCAGCGGACGAAGTCGCCACGCGAGCTCCACCTCGCCCCACACAGCAACACCGGCGGCGGATGCTGCGACCAGCAGTGGCGCAGCGGGTGACCAACCTGGGGACGTGACCACAAGATCTGCATCGGTCGGGAGGGCCTGACCGGCTACGGCTCCAGCACCCAGGCCAATACTCGCACCCAGGATCTCGAGAATCTGCCCACGTTCTCGCGTGCGCGAATCATCAACGCCGTCGAGGACTGTTACCCGCGCACCAAGGCGAAGGAGCCCATCGGCAACGGCGAACCCGGAGACTCCGACACCGGCGACAACCACGTGCAGCGACCCCCACGCTGAGGCCCTGGTCGCCCCCTCGAGCCAAGCCGGTGAGCTCACCCGACGATCCCTCCGGCGTACCACTCGGCATAGAAAAGTCCGAGGGCGAGTCCGACACACAGGCCTGCAATAACCCAGAACCGGATGACGATGGTCACCTCACCCCACCCCTTCATCTCGAAGTGGTGCTGCAAAGGCGCCATAAGAAACATCCGTCTGCCGGTGAGCTTGTAGGACCCGACCTGAAGGATGACGGACATCGTGATCACCACGAACAGCCCACCGAGGACCACCAGGAGAAGCTCGGTCTTGGAGAGAATCGCCAGGCCCGCGAGCAATCCGCCCAGGGACAACGATCCGGTGTCACCCATGAAGATCTGAGCCGGCGAGGCGTTCCACCACAAGAAACCGAAGCAGGCACCTACTCCGGCTGCTGCCACGACCGCCAGGTCCAACGGATCTCGTACTTCATAGCACTTGGGAACCAGATCGGTGGAGCACGAATTGCCGAACTGCCACACGCTGATGACGACATAGGCAGCGAGCACCATGGTGCAGGCACCCGTCGCGAGGCCATCGAGTCCGTCGGCGAGATTCACTCCGTTTGAAGCGGCAAGCACCATGATGAACACCCAGACGATGAACAGTGCGGGCGGCAGGACCCAGGCCGTCTCCCGGACGATCGAGATCGCCCGAGACGCCGGCGCCAGGATGTCTGGGCCCGGGAATCGGGTCACCATGAGGCCGAAGGCGATTGCGACCACAGCCTGACCGCCAAGTTTCACGCTGGCCCGCAAACCGCTGCTGCGCTGCCGAAAGATCTTGATGTAGTCGTCAGCGAACCCGACCGCCGCCAGACCGGTCATGAGGAAAAGCACCAGGACGCCCGAGGCAGAGGGACTGTTCCAGGTGTAGAGGTGGGCGATCCCGTATCCCAGAACGGTGCCCCCGACGATCATCAGGCCACCCATCGAAGGGGTGCCACGCTTCGCTTCGTGCTGGGGATAGTGACCGTCCGCCTCGTCCCGAATCGCCTGGGCGTAGCCGTGGCGGCGCAAGAATCGGATCAGCAGCGGGGTGCCGAACAGGCCGATGAACAACCCGACCAACGCCGCGACCAGGATGAGCCTCACAGCTCGTCACCTCCTGTCGGGATGCCGTCGGAACCGGTGGGGTGCGGTGGAGCCGCTAGCAGAGCTTCAGCCACTCGCTCCAGCCCGATGCTGCGCGAGGCCTTCACGAGCACCACGTCCCCGGGAGGAACCGTGCGAAGTAAGTGGTGAATCGCTGCATCGACATCAACGACGAGCACCGGGTGCTCCTCCCAGGATCCTCCCAGTTCTGCGCCTCGAAGCATGGGACGTGCGGCCTCGCCAACGACGACGAGTCGGTCGACACCGAGTTCGGCCGCTAGCCCGCCAATGGCTGCATGCTGGGCATCGTGCTCCGCGCCGAGCTCACGCATCTCCCCCAGGACCGCCCAGCTGCGGCGGTCCCCGGCCAAGGAAAGGAGTGCCTCCAGGGCAGCCCGTACGGACTCAGGGTTGGCGTTGTAGGCGTCGTTGATGACGAGGAGACCGTCGGCTCGCTCCGTGACCTCCATCCGCCACCTGCTTCGCGGTGCGGCTGACGACAGTGCAGTAGCCAGTTCTGCCACCGAGAGCCCCAGCGCTCTGCCTACGGCGGCGGCGGCAAGGGCGTTGGAGACTTGGTGCTCTCCGACCGCTTGAAGCGTCACTGGCGCAGAGCCCTCGGGAGTGTTGAGCACGAAAGCAGCTCGAGCGCCCGAGCCCATGGACTTCTGCGTTCCACGGACGTCAGCCGTCCCCGACGATCCGAAGAGGACCACCGAGGCGCTGGTGCGTGCGGCCATCGCCGACACGTGGGCGTCATCGGCGTTGAGGATGGCGACACCTTCCGACGTCAGGCTTTCGACCAGCTCCCCCTTGGCGTTCGCGATGGCAGAGACCGACCCGAACTGGCCCACGTGCGCGCTTCCGACATTGAGCACCACCCCGATGTCCGGCCGAGCAATCGTGCAGAGGTACTTGATGTGCCCGATACCGCGCGCACCCATCTCCAGCACCAAGACCCGAGTGCCCTCGTCGGCCCGCAGCACGGTGAGGGGAAGGCCGATCTCGGTGTTGAAGGACCCGGTCGGGGAAACGGTCGGCCCAATAGCAGCAGCAACCTGCGCGATGAGGTCTTTGGTCGTTGTCTTGCCCGACGAGCCTGTGATGGCCACAACACGTAGGGCGGGCAGCCGGCTGAGCAGATGCGCGGCAAGCTGTCCGAGCGCGACCACGACGTCATCGACAACTACCGCCGGCACCCCGACCGGACGCGCTGAGAGAACGAGCGCAGCACCGCGGGTCACCGCCTGGTCGACGAAGTCATGACCGTCGACCTTCTCCCCAACCACGCAGGCGAACAGGCCGCCTGGCTCGACGTCTCGGGAGTCGATGAAGGCCTGCCCCGTGATTTGCGCACGCGGATCGGGGACGTCGATGAGTGTGCCGGAAACTGCGTCCGCGACCTCCTGGAAACTCATGGCGATCATGGGTCAGACCTCTCACTCACCCTGGCAACCAGCAGCCTTCGCAGAACTTCTCGATCATCGAAGGGAAAGACCTCACCCGCGATCTCCTGACCGGATTCGTGCCCTTTGCCAGCGACGACGATTGCCCCCCCGGGCCGCGCACGCTGAACGGCCAACGCGAGGGCTTCGGCTCGGTCAACCTCAACAAAAAGTGCAGTGCCGGGATGGGATTCGAGCGCCGCCTCGGCGCCTGAGCGCATCGCATCCAGGATCGAACGAGGGTCCTCCGACCGAGGATTGTCGCTCGTCAGAACGACAACATCCGCGCCCGCAACTGCTGCCGCGCCCATGGCCGGCCGCTTGTTGGAGTCCCGATCACCTCCGCATCCAAGGACGACGACCAGCGGACCGTCGACGGTGGACCGGACCGATGCGAGCAGAGTCTGAACGGCATCTGGGGTGTGTGCGTAGTCCACGAGGGCGAGGAAGGGCTGACCGACGTCGATCCGCTCCATCCGACCGGGCACTCCGGTGAGTTCACCGATCCCCCGAACCGCATCGGCCAGCGGGACGCCCGCAACCACGAGGGTGGCGAGAGCGCCCAACGCGTTGGCGACGTTGAACGGGCCCGGGAGTGCTAGCGACACCCGTGCGGACTCTCCGCTAGGCCCTTCGGCGCGAAACTCCGAGCCCTCCGGACCCAGCCGCACATCAACCGCCCGCCAGTCGGCCTCTGCCACACCCTCACCGGTGCCGCCTCCCGAGGACACGGTGGTCACCGGGATGGCGACTTCGAGCGCGAGCCGTCGCCCCCACGCCGAGTCGACGTCCACCACGCCGCGCCGGGCGTGTTGGGAGGTGAAGAGCTCAGCCTTTGCCTGGTAGTAGTCCTCCAGTGTCTCGTGGAAGTCGAGGTGATCCTGGCTCAG
>JANPBY010000217.1:0-39881 GCA_031430645.1 Actinomycetes bacterium | reverse complement strand
GGTACAGGCCGCGACCAGTACGAGGAATGCGACGCTGATGCGTTTCATCGACCCTCAGCTTTTCGCGACTTTGCGGCGGCGCTGATGCAGACGGTCGATGAGCTTCGTCGCGGTGCGGACCTGTTCGACCCTGAACCGGGTGATCCACTCCCTCATCGGTATGGCTGCCGACCCACTCGATGTCGTGATTCCCCCCGACCTGCTGCCCGCAGACGGCCGATTCGGTGCGGGGCCTAGCAAGGTTCGGACCGAGCAAGTCACAGCGCTCGCAGCCGTATCGACGACGTACCTCGGCACCTCCCACCGGCAGAAGACGGTCAAGGGCCAGGTGGCCCGCGTTCGCACCGGGCTCCGAGAGCTCTTCTCGCTGCCCGAGGGCTATGAGGTGGTGCTCGGCAACGGCGGCTCCACCGCGTTCTGGGACGCAGCGACCTTCGGACTCATCGAGGATCGTGCCCAGTTCCTGACGTTCGGTGAGTTCGGCTCCAAGTTCGCCTCCGCCGCCGCGGCCGCGCCCCACCTGGGTGACCCGACCATCCGCACAGCGCCCCCCGGCGACGCCCCCGACTTCGTGTCCGAGCCAGGCATCGACGTCTATGCCGCGCCGCACAACGAGACCTCGACCGGCGTAGCGATCACTCCGACCCGCGTCACCGACACCGACCCCGGCGCGCTCATGGTCTTCGACGCCACGTCCGGCGCAGGTGGGCTGCCCGTCGACCCTTCGCAGTTCGACACCTACTATTTCGCCCCGCAGAAGTGCTTCGGGTCCGACGGAGGCCTATGGGTGGCCCTCATGAGCCCCGCGGCGATCGATCGGGTGGAACGGATCTCCTCAACTGGCCGTTGGATCCCGGCGTTTCTCGACCTCAAGATCGCCCTCGACAACAGCCGCCTCGACCAGACCTACAACACTCCAGCCCTGGCCACGATCCTGCTCATGGCCGAGCAGGTCGACTGGTTCAACAGCCAGGGCGGGCTCGACTGGTGCGTGAGCCGCACGGCTGATTCCTCGTCGCGCCTCTATGACTGGGCCGAGAAGACGGAGTGGACGACGCCGTACGTCTCCGATCCGGCCAAGCGCTCCCAGGTCGTCGCGACCATCGATGTCGACGATTCGATCGACGCCACCGCAGTGGCCGGAGTGCTGCGGCGGCACGGGGTCGTCGACATCGACCCCTATCGCAAGCTCGGGCGCAACCAGTTGCGGGTTGCCGTGTTCCCCGCGGTGGATCCGTCCGATGCCACCGCGCTGATCGCCTGCATCGAGCACGTCGTCGACGCGCTCGCTTGATGCGGTGGTCGTGTCCCCTTGATTGAGCTGACGCGCGACCGCCTGACGTGGGTCGTCTACGCCAGCCTCGGGGTCTATGGCTTCTTCATCTATTCCTTTGGACCCACCGTCCCGCTGCTGCGCGAGGACCAAGGGACCAGCCGGGCCGTCTCCGGTCTGCACGGCACGGCACTCGCCATTGGAGCCATCGTGTCCGGCCTGTTCTTCGCACGGCTCAGCGACCGGGTCGGAAGGGGGCTGTTGATCAGTGGCGGGCTGATCGGGGTCGCTGCCGGGATCCTCGTGTACGTCTCCGGCGACGGGCTGACCCTTACGCTGCTGGGCGCCCTCATCTGCGGCACCTGCGGCTCGACCGTCGTCAACGCGACGTCCCCGATCTTGAGTGATCATCACGGCAAGGCCGGGCCTGCGTCGATCAGCGAGGGCAACGCCTTCGCGACCGCCAGCGGGGCGTTGGCGCCGCTGGTCGTCGGCGCAGCTGTCGCTGTCGGGCTCGGCTGGCGAGCCGGGATGCTCGTCACCCTCCTCGGCATCGCCGCCGTGCTGCTGCTCGGCCGCGGGGTTGCCGTACCCGACCCGCCGCCAGCAGCCGCCGAGGATCACAGCCGGCTGCCGCGGGCGTTCTGGATGGCCTGGGCGGTCCTGGTGCTCTGCATCGCGGTCGAGTTCTCGGTCACGGTTTGGGCCTCGGACCTCCTTCGGCAGCGACTCGGGATGGTCACCGCAACCGCCGCTGCGTCACTGACCGCTGTCATCGTCGGCATGACCCTAGGGCGCGTGATCGGTGCGCGACTTATGCTCCGGCACTCCCTGGAGCGCCTCCTGCTGCTCACCTTGGGGGTGGCTGCCGCTGGCTTCGCGATTCTCTGGACAACACCTTCGGTCGGAATCGCGATCCTCGGACTGTTCGTCCTCGGTCTGGGCATGGGTGCCCAGTACCCACTTTCGATCAGCCGCGCGATCGCGTTCTCAGGCGGGCGACCCGACTTGGCCGCCGGTCGGGCCTCCATCGGAGCCGGGCTCGCCATCGGCACCGCACCTTTCGTGCTCGGCGCCCTGGCTGACGCCTATGGCACGCGGACAGCCTTTCTCCTGGTGCCCGCCCTGCTAGGAACTTCCGCCACGATCCTGCTGACGTCCGGCGCCGACAGAGGCCAGCGCAGCGCCACTACCCAACATCGTGATCCATAGGTTCGGCAGCCACCGCCGCTTTCTGCCGCCCGTCCGTGCGGCGCGCAGCGCGAACTGCGCTCAGTACACCTCCCAAAACAAGCCCAGCGAGCGCCGCCAGCCAGATCGCCATGCGTCCCGAGCCTTGATCCTCGTCCAGAGGCCCGGCAACTGCCGACGGCAGCGAGGGGTCTCCAGCTGACGACGGATCTTCGCTGAGCCACGGCGTCGGACTCGTAGACGGCTCCCCAACGGACTGGACAGGTACACGCCAGATGATGCTGCCAGACCCCTCCGACCCGGCGAGGAGGGCTGTTCCATCGGGAGTCCAGGTGATCGACTCGCCCTGCGGTTGGGGCGGCAGGGCCACCCGCTTGCTTGGATCGCCCAGGCCAGCAAAGACGTAGGCCTGCAGGTAGTCACGGATCGCTAGCCGACCGTCGGGTGAGAAGGACCCGTCGGTGACCAGCGGCGGTGCGGCCGCGACCCGGGTCAGTTGGTTCATGCGATTCGCCCTCAGCCGCATTGGCGCCCGGTAGATCGCCGCACCTTGTACACGCTTGGACACGACGTAGAGGCGCCCGTCGCTCGGGTCAACCAGCAATGCTTCGGCATCACGGGGTCCATCAGGGAACCTCAGCTCAAAGGCCGTCCAAGCAACGTCGCGATTGCCGGTGCGGGTGGGCTCGGGCACGCGATAGACCCGCACCGAAGACCAGGACGAGCGGTTGTCGCCAATGTCAGCAACCCAGAGCCAACTGCGGTCGCCCGTACGGGGGCCAACCCCCACTGCCTCCCAGTCCCGGGCGCGAGCGCCACGCAACGTGAGTACCGCGACGGTGTCACCGCTCCCATCGAGGCCGAACACCCGCGGACCATCTCCACTGTCGTTGATCGTCCACAGGACGCCCGGTAACGACGTGCTGGCCGCGAGCCCGCTCGACTCGACAATCCGCGAGTCGGTGATGGTGAGCTCCTCGCTGGGGATGGCGGCACCCGCCGGCCGCGCGGACACCGGCGACGTCCCGGCCAACCCGACATCGAGTAGGACAGCCACCGCAACCGCCATCAATGCGAGTGCTCCCCCAGATCTCACAAGCTGGCCAGGAGTGGCTCGAGCTCCTCAGCCAAGAGAGTCGCCAGCTCGGGCTGCACCTGCCACTGAGTCGTCAGCAGCCGATAGTCCCGGACACGAGCCGCATCAGGCGGGGCGCCTGTGCGGACGGCCCTGATCAGAGTGTTGCGGGGAGTGTGCTGCGAGCCAATGAACTCGACAACTTCGACCCGATAACCCAGTATCCGCAACAGTTCTGCCCGCAGAGTGTCGGTGAGAACATCTGCAAATCGTTCGCGGAGGATCCCGTGCCGCGTGAGCGCGCCGTACGGCTCCGGAGTCACGCCTGACCCGAGTTGACGCTGGATGTCGTGGTGGCAACAGGGAGCTGCCAGCACGACCGGCGCCGCCCAGCGCACCGCGCGAGCCAGCGCCTCATCGGTCGCCGTGTCGCAGGCATGAAGGGCGAGGACCACGTCGATTTCCGCGTCCCGGAGGTCGACGTCTGCTTCCACGATGTCGGCCATGACGAACGACACCGTGTCGCTGAGCCCGAGCTCGGTCGCGGTCCGTTCGTTGTGTTCCCGAGCTTGGGACTTAACGTCGACCCCGACGACGCGGACCTCGCGGCCAAGCCCCTCTGTCAGGTGCCGGTAGGCGGCAAAAGTCAGCGCGGCGTTCCCGCAGCCCAAATCGACCAACCCGATCGGCCGAGGTCCCGCAGAAGGGAGCACCGGATCCAGCAAGCGGAGGAAGGCCTCGACCTGACGGCGCTTGTCCGCGTCGGCATCGAGGGCGGCAAACAGCGGGTCATCATCAGCAAGGACCCGGCGGCGCACCCGATCGTGAGCTGGCCGCTGGTCGCGGCGCGCTGGAGCGCGATGCACCTGAGCCGCCCCCTTCTTGGTCACGCGCACCTGCACCGTCTCGTCGACGGTCTCGACGTGCCAGTTGCCATACGGCTCCGCAAGCAGCGCATCGACCTCAACTTCGGCACCCGACCCGAAGTCTGCGTGCCGCGTCGTGGTCTGCGTGCCGTCCCACTGCTCGAGGAGTAGTCGGCGCCCACCCTTGAGGTCGACCGGCCGGAGCACGGCACGGGTGGCGAGGGGCGCCGGCAGCCCTCGGCGCCGGCCGGCGGCGACAGCCCGGACCAGGCGGTCCGGGTCGAGAAGAATCGCGCGGAGATCGACCAACACGTCAGTGAGCAGCTCAGCCACGGCTACCTCAACAACGAGCCGAGCAGCACGAGGAGGATCATGAGCGCCAACGCGACCGGAACCAGCCAGCGTCGCGTACGGGGATCCACGAACGCCGAGCGTACGTCACAACGGGGCTCCGGAGGCCGGCCACCTCTACGACGCCCTAGGCACACCTGGCCCAGCGCCGGTGCTATACATCGCCGATGACTCACCTCGTGATTCGCGAACTCGACCAGCAGGAGCGGAGCGTCGCAGCAGGAGTGGCCGCCCGAGCATTCTTTGACGAGGCGTTCATCATCGGCATGCTGGGCACCGACCCACTGACCCGACTCGAAGGTTCCCACCGTCTCTACTCCGAGGAGCCGTGGGACGAGTCGGCGCTCCAACTCGCGGCCTTTGCCGGTCAGACGATGGTGGGCACGGTCCGTGTCTCGCCGCGAGGTCACTGTTTCGTATGCCACGGGGTCGACCCAACCAAGCGGCCCGAGGACGTGGTCGCAGGGCAGGAGTGGGAGTTCGAGGTTGGGGTGCGTGAGGTGCACCTCCGCCACCCCGAGCATGCCTGGATCAGCCGCGTCGCGGTCGAGCCCCAGCTGCAGGGAGCAGGGATCGGCAGCGCCCTCCTCGCTACAGCAATCGACCACGTGACCCAACAAACAGACACGCTGGTTCTGCTCGAGTGCCTGTCCAGCCGTGAATCCTTCTACGTCCGGAACGGCTTTCATCGGCTCGACTCTGTGCCTGATCCGTTCGCCGACGGGACGCTCCTCATGGCCCAAAATGCTCAAGAGTCCGCAGGCGAGAACTGAGCTCGTCTCACTGCGGCTAGGGTCGCTGGCATGCCTAGCCGCGAGCTTCCCGAGGCGCCCCAGGCCGACGCCGTCGTGCCGGTCCTCGTGGGAACAGTCGGCTGGCTGATCGCCCTGGTCGCTGGGCTGCTGCTCGACCTTGATCCACCGTGGGTCGGGGTGTGCGCTGCTGGGCTGACGCTGGGTGTTGTTGGCAGTGGGTATGTGCTTCGCCGCCGCGCTGTCTACGAACGCGCGGGAAAGTCGGCCGCTGGCCAGTCCTGACCCGGCACCGCTGGCTATTGAGCCAGTGTCAGCTGTGGCCGAATTCGTCGTACCCGAGGTCATCAACGACATGCGCCGGCAGGGCGGTTGGTTGACGTGACTTCCGCGTCGCAGAACTGCCTTCGGAGTGTCCCCCACAGCCATGGTCAAAGGTCACCGCATGTCCATCGCTGGGTGAATAGAGGTTCGCGCAGATACCGAAGGCTTGGCCTAGCCCCCCGCCGATGCGAACCAAGAAGCCACAGGTGTCGCACGTTGCTGGCGCCTGTTCGGCCAACGCGGCAGTAGGCCCGCCAGGCCCATTCAACCAGCGGTCCGCGGCGTCCTCACGGCCCTCGGCCGACAGGATCCGACGCCGGGCGAGCCCGAGGTCTCGGGCGACGAACACCACATCCGGGTCCACGTCCTCTTCGCCGACGGAGGACCAGCCGGCCTCTAGCCGCGGGTCGTCTTCCGCAGTCTCGAGCACGTCGCCGACCCCGAGGTCTCCGGCCTCAAGTCGCTCCGCCCACGGCAACCATGCCGGTGCGAGGATCGCCTTCGGCCCGGGAAGGTGGACGACTTCGTCAACGGTCACGATGCGTCCGCGCGGAACCCTGACGACTGTGACCGCCCAGCGCCACCCGACATAGCCAGGCAACAAACTCTCGAACAGGTGCGTGACTACCCGCTCTTCCTCGGCTTCGGCCGCCACGTGCTCGCCCACGAGGTCAGCGCCGACCAAGTCGGAGGCGGCGGTGCGAGCTACGTCAACGGCCGCGACACAAGCCGGGTCGGGACGCACTCGCGAAGCCCCTCCGGCTGCTGGGAGATCATCGACCTCGGTGGCGGTCAGCGCTTGGTCGCGCTCCTTATCCGTCAGGGTGCTCACGTCGTCGAGGGTATCCCGATCGACGGCAGCCGCCCGCCCCGAAGCCGGCACCCGTCGAAGGCCAAGCAGGCGTCGCCGAAGAGATCCCACGTGGACCTAGCCCTCGATCTGGTCGGCGACCGCTCGCAGCATCTTGGAGACCTTGCCCGTTTCGGCGGGGTAGCGGCCTCGGCGCAACGAGTTGCCCACGTTGTCGAGCACCTTGATCAAATCCTCGACAATGACCGCCATGTCCTCAGCCGGACGACGATTTGCCTTGACCACAGAAGGAATTGGGTCGAGCAGCCGGACTGACAGGGCCTGCTCACCTTTCTTGCCCTCAGCGACACCAAACTCCACGCGGGCCCCATTGGGCAGCGCTTCGACACCCTCGGGTAGGGCGGAGGCGTGGACGAAGACATCGGCGCCGTCGTCATCGCGGGACAGGAAGCCAAAGCCCTTCTCGGTATCGAAGAACTTGACCTTGCCGGTGGGCACGAGGGACTCCTGCGTCAGTGATGTGTCGGTGAGTCGGCGACCGGATGGATCGCCGTACGGGCGTTGGCCCGCGAGGTCAGCCTAGCCCGGCCTGGGGGATCAGGGTCTCGTTCATCGAACCACTGCGGAAGCCGCGCGGATCCACCACCACTGAGTCGAACCCTGCCGCCACAACGGCTGCGGCGACCGAGGGGGCGCCGAGCACTGCGGCCACCTGATCAGCGTCGACTTCGATGCTCGCAGCGTTGCCGAGGTCCCGCACCCGGATGTCCTGGACCAGGATGCAAGCGCCGTCCAGCGCCTCGCGCAGGGCCGTCTCAGCCCGGTCGACCCGCGCCAGCCGGGCTGGCGTGATCTCGATCCCATAGGCCACCCGACTAGACAGGCACGCGGCCTGAGGTTTGTCCCATGTTGAGAGTCCCCAGCGGCGCGACGCCTCGCGGATCTGAGCCTTGGTCAGCCCGGCATCGCGCAAAGGGGTCACGGCACCGCGGTCATCAGCGGCTCGGATGCCAGGTCGGAACCCGGCCACTGCGTCATCCGCATTGGTGCCGGTCGCAATGGCCCGGACAGCCAATCGGTCGGCCACCGGTCGGAGGACGTCCAGCAACTCGGCCTTGCAGAAGTAGCACCGGTCGCCCGCATTCGTCCGATATCCCTCGCGCGCCATCTCATAGGTGCGCGGGGTCAGGTGGCGGACCTCCAGCTCAGCGGCGAAGTCCCTTGCCGCTTCGAGCTCGCCGGAAGCGAGGGAGTCCGAGACCGCCGTCGCGGCCACGACCTGGAAGGGACCAAGCGTGCGGACCGCGGCAGCCAGAAGAAACGCCGAGTCAGTTCCACCGCTGAAGGCAACCACCACCGAATCCAACGAGCGGAGGTGAGCATCCAGAGCGGCGAGGCGAACCGTGAGCAGGTGTTCTCCAAGCCACTGGGGGAAGTCAGTGAGCGACGTCAGCACCACATCCGCGCCCGCGGCCGTCAGTTCCTCAACCGAGGATCCGCCGGTCGCGACGCCGACTGCAAAAGCCCCCGCCGCCCGTGCGCCGGCGACGTCAGCCGGATGGTCCCCGATATACACCGAGGCCCCGTGCTCAAGCAGCGCCTCACCCTTGGCCTCGCCCCAGCGCCAGCCCTCGACGGCATCCGCCCCAAGCCCCAGGTGGTCGAGGTGCAGCTGGGCGTTCGGGGCGTACTTCGCGGTGACCACGACACTGCGCCCACCACAAGCCCGTACGGCCACAAGGGCCTCTCTCGCACCCGGAAGCGCCGGCGTGGGCTCGATGGCCAAGGTGGGGTAGAGCTCACGGAAGCGGTCAGCCATGGCCGGCACCTGCTCCGCCGGGAACCAGTGGGCCAGCTCCACATCGAGCGGCGGCCCGAGCCGGGACTGTACGAGAGCATCGTCGATCTGGACCCCAGTCTCGGCGGCCAACACGTCGAGGACAGCACCGATCCCGGGACGGGAGTCGATCAGGGTCATGTCGAGGTCGAACCCCACGACGAGGGGATGGGGCGCCACGCTGCTAACCCTAACCAATTCGGATGCCCTGCCGACCAGCAGAGCAAACACTCCAAACGGGTGACGTTCGGTGACCTCAAGTGACATTTTTCGCTGCTCTTCACCAAATCGGCGGCAAATGTTGCGGTCCGGGCCTCACTTTGGCTCTAACTCTTGACTCGGCCGACCGACTCCGGAAAGGTCCGCCGAAGTCGTGTCCGCGCGACCGCGATCCGGATCGGCGGACTTACCCTTGGAAGGACTTCTGTGGCTCCCTCTCCCACTCGACGCGCCCTCGCGGCCGTTGCAGCCGCCGGCCTCGTTGGTGCTGGCCTGGTCGTCGTCGCCGAACCAGCGCAGGCTGGTCGCGAAGACACAACCGCTCGGGCCTCCGCTCCGTTCACTGCCGGTCGCTACATCGTGCGCCTGGACGACGCCCCCGTCGCTGCGTACAACGGTGACGTTCGCGGCTTGGCCGCGACGAAGCCGGCGGCAGGAGAGAAGGTGAGCCGGTCCGCGCAATCCGTGACCACCTACCGGAGTTTCTTGGCCGGCGAACGCGCCCGGGTCCTCAAGGCTGCCAACGTCAAGTCCACCGTCTACACCTACAGCTATTCGTTCAACGGGTTCAGCGCCGACCTCTCGGCGGACCAAGCCGAAAGGCTCGCCCACACCAAGGGCGTGGCGTCGGTCACGAAGGAGAAGCGCTACCAGCTCGACACCGTGCAGACCCCCGACTTCCTGAAGCTCAGCGGCAAAGACGGGCTGTGGAACCAGGTCGGTGGCGTCAAGGGCGCCGGCAAGGGCGTGATCGTCGGGATCATCGACTCAGGAATGTGGCCCGAGAACTCAGCCTTCACCGGCAAGAAGGTCAAGGTCGACTACAGCGGCAACGTGACCGGGATCCCCGGTTGGAAGGGCGTCTGCCAGACCGGTGAGCGATGGACCACGGCTGACTGCACCACGAAGATCATTGGATCGCGCTACTACGTGGACGGCTTCGGCGAGGACAACATCTCCCCGGAGGAGTTCTTGAGCCCACGCGACGGCGACGGCCACGGCACGCACACCGCGTCAACCGCGGCCGGCAACTATGGGCAGAAGGTCGTCATCGACGGCAAGAATTACGGCCAGGCATCCGGCATGGCCCCAGCCGCGCAGATCGCGGTCTACAAGGTCTGCTGGGAAGGTGCCGAAGGCGTGGACGCCGGGTGCGCCGGCTCCGACCTCGTGAAGGCCATCGACGACGCGGTTGCCGACGGCGTCGATGTCATCAACTTCTCGATCGGCGGGTCGGAGTCCGGGGTGCTCGACGACGTCGAGATCTCTTTCCTCTTTGCGGCCGCGGCGGGCGTCTTCGTCGCCGCGTCGGCGGGCAACTCCGGTCCCGACGCGAGCACCCTCGACCACGTGAGCCCCTGGCTCACCACGGTCGCGGCGAGCACCTCGCAGGTCAACGAGTCGACCGTCCAGTTGGGCAACGGAAAGAAGTACATCGGCGCCTCGATCACGGGCGGTATCGGGTCCACCGCGACTGTGCTTGCTGCGGACGTGGCCCTCGACGGAGCAGATCCTGACGAAGCTCAGCTGTGCTTCGCCGACACCCTTGACCCGGCGAAGGCAGCCGGAAAGATCGTGGTGTGCGATCGCGGAGTGGTCGCCCGCATCGACAAGAGCTTCGAAGTCCAGCGGGCCGGCGGGGTCGGCATGATCATGGTCAACACCTCACCGAACTCTCTCAATGCAGATCTGCACCCGATGCCAGCCGTCCACCTGGACGACGTCTCCGGAGCAGCAGTCAAGGCTTACGTCTCCTCGGCGGCGAACCCCACCTCGGCGATCTTGGCCGGAGTCAACACCGGTTCGAAGACGTTGGCTCCTGAGGTGGCCGACTTCTCCTCACGGGGTCCGTCGATCACGAACGGTGGCGACATCCTCAAGCCGGATCTCGCCGCCCCGGGCGTCGACGTGCTCGCTGCAGTGGCCCCGCCGTTCAACCACGGACGCAGCTGGGATGCGTACTCAGGCACGTCCATGTCATCACCCCACGTCGCCGGAGTCGCGGCGCTGCTGAAGGACGCGCACCCCAGGTGGTCACCGGCGGCCATCAAGTCGGCGCTCATGACGACAGCCCGTGACCACGCGACGTCCGACGACCCGTTCGCCCAAGGAGCCGGCTTCATTCGGCCCCGGATGGCCGAACACCCGGGTCTAGTGCTCGACGCGGGCGAGGACGACTGGTTCCGCTACGTCGATGGCGTGTGCGACTGCGTCGGCACTGGCGCGCCCCTCACCGGGAGCGAACTCAACCAGGCCTCTGTCGGGATCGGGCAGCTCGTGGGCAGCCAGACCGTCCAGCGCACGTTCACCAACATCAGCGGATCGACCCGCACCTACAAGGTGTCGGTGAGCGGCCTGTCTGGTGTGAAGGTCAAGGTCTCTCCGGCGAGTTTCACGATCAAGCCCGGAAAGAAGAAGACGGTCAGCCTGACTTTCACTCGCACGAGCGCGCCATTGGGTGAGTGGAGCAAGGGCTACTTGACCTGGAAGGCACAGATCGGCACCCCGGTCCGGATCCCGGTCACCGTCAAGCCCGAGCCGATCAGCGCACCCGGGGAGGTCAGCGGGGCAGTGACCGACAACGAGCTGTCCTGGGATGTCACGCCCGGCTTCACTGGACCTGTATCGGCCAGTGTCGTCGGCCTGGCCGGTGCCACAGCCGATGAGGGAGACATCGCCCAGGACCTGACGTTCGACCCCTTCGCCCCGGTGGCCTCCGCTGGAGCGATCGCCTACGACGTCGACGTCCCGGCCGGCACATCTCTCGTCCGGTTCGACACCAATGCCTTGGACGACAGTGATCTCGATCTCTATGTCACCCTCGATGGCGAGTTCTTCGACCTGTCGGCCACCGGGTCCGGCGATGAGCAGGTCACGGTGGTGGCGCCCGATGCGGGCACTTACACCGCTTGGGTCGTTGGCTACGCGGTCGGAGCAGGTGGCACCTCGCCGTATGCCCAGACCAACTACGTCGTCGGTGACTCCGCTGAGGGCAACGCCACGGTGGCTCTCTCCTCGGCCACTGCGACGTCCGGGCAGCCGCTGACCGCGACGGTGAGTCTGACCGGGTTGGATCCGGCCCTGCGCTACCTCGGCTGGGTCGGCTACAACTCCGGGGCCGAGCAAGTAGGACTCACCGTGGTGTCCGTGGGCTGACTCCTCGTTCTTCGCCGAAGGCCCCGCACCGAGCTCCTCGGTGCGGGGCCTTCGTCGTCCCGAGCGCCTCAGTTCGAGAACGTCCCCAGAGCGGGGTAGCGTCAGTCGGATGACTGTCGAGGCAGCTCCGCGTAGCCTCGCCGACGTCCTGCGCACCTGGGATGACCCTGCGCTCGTCGAGCTCCTCCGCGCGCGCCCCGACCTGATCACCCCGGTCCCGACCGACCTTGCGGCCCTGGCCGCGCGGGCCGGTTCGGTCCCCTCTGCTGCGCGGGTCTTGGACCGCCTCGACCGCTTCTCCCTGGACGTCGTCGAGGCGCTGGCCGTGCTCGCAGAGCCGATGTCCGTCGCTGCGGTCTGCGACGCGCTGCCGACAGCGCCCAGAGACGACGTCATGCACGTCGTGGACCAGTGTCGGACCCTCGCCCTCGTCTTCGGTCCGCCTGAGGACCTCCGCCTGGTCCGCGCAGTCGTTGACGCCCTCGGTCCCTCACCAGCCGGCCTAGGCCCAGCACTCGCTGCCACCCACGACCGGCTCGCCGCCATCCTCGCCTCGCCCGGCGGGCTCACGGGCCTGCTTATCGATGCTCCCGATGGGGCTAGACAGGCTCTCGAGCAGCTCGCGTGGGGGCCGCCGAACGGCCGGGTCGACAATGCTCGCCGACCTCTCGGCGATCCCGCAGCAGCGCGTACACCCGTCGACTGGTTGCTCGCCCACGAACTCCTCGTGGGCGTCGGACCGGACTCTGTTGTGCTC
Organism: Actinomycetes bacterium; assembly: GCA_031430645.1. GTDB lineage: Bacteria > Actinomycetota > Actinomycetes > DATJPE01 > DATJPE01 > JANPBY01. Next base: position 27,269 of record JANPBY010000217.1, on the reverse strand, counting down.
CCGCGCGAGGTCGGACTGCACCTGCGCGAGGGCATCGTCCATCGCGAGGCACAGCCTGACGCGCCGGGGATCCGCACGACGGACCACGGGCAAGACCAGGTCGACCAGTCGGCCGCGGCTCAGGCGTTCACATCCGTACGTCTGGTCGAGACCCTCCTGGAGTCCTGGGGGCTGGAGCCGCCGACCATCTTGCGTGCCGGAGGGCTGGGGGTGCGCGAGCTCCGTCGAACCGCAGCCGCCCTCGACGTCGACGAACGAACTGCCGGCCTGATCATCGAGACCGCCTACGCAGCGGCACTGGTCGGGGCGGACGGCCAACTGGATGAGGCCTACGCCCCCACCCCTTCCTACGACCTGTGGCTCACCCGCGACACCGCCGATCGTTGGGCGACCCTTGCCGAGGCCTGGCTCGCCTCAAACCGAGTGGCCGGCGCGGTCGGTGACCGGGACGACCGCGACAAGGTCATGGCCGCCCTTGGCCCCGACCTCGACCGTTCGGCGGCCTCCGAGATGCGACACGTGGTGCTCAGAGAGCTCGCGGCCCTCCCGCCCGGAGCGGCTGCCGACGCCTCCTCGCTCGTCGATCGCCTGGACTGGTTGCGCCCACGCCGCGGGGGGCGCCGGCGTAGCGAATTGATCGAGTGGACCATGGAGGAGGCCGAGCTCCTCGGCATCACCGGTCGGGGCGCTTTGTCGGGGCCGGCGCGAGCCCTCGTCTCCGACGACGCACATGAGGCTGTCCGTCGCCTCGCGCCGATGCTGCCGCAGCCCCTCGACCACGTGCTCCTCCAAGCCGACCTCACGGCCGTTGCTCCCGGCCCACTCGAGTCTGGGCTGGCGGCCGAGCTATCCCTTATGGCGGACATCGAATCCACAGGTGGGGCAACGGTATTCCGGTTCTCGCCGTCATCGGTGCGGCGCGCACTCGACGCAGGGCGCAGCGCGGGCGATCTGCACTCGATGCTGGCCGCGCGCTCGCGCACGCCCGTACCCCAACCGCTGTCGTATCTCATCGACGATGTGGCTCGCAGGCACGGTCAGATCCGGGTCGGCGCGGCATCGGCCTATGTGCGCTGCGATGACGAAGCGGTCCTGAGCGAGCTGGTTGCCGATCGTCGGTCAGCCCCGTTGCGCCTGCGACGTCTGGCGCCCACGGTGGTCGCCGCCCAAGCTCCCGTCGACCAAGTGCTGAACGGCTTGCGCACGATGGGCTACGCGCCAGCCGCTGAGTCCACGGACGGCAGCGTCGTTGTCCGTCGGCCTGACACCCATCGCACGCCCCCCCGCCAACGACCCCCGCGCCTGCGAACAGAACCAGCGATCCCCGGCGACACCCTGCTCAGCGCCGCGGTGCGTGCCATCCGCGCTGGCGAGCGGGCCTCCACCGCGCCGCGAGGGCGCACCGTCGGCGCTCCGCTCGGCGGGGTGCTGCCGAGAAGCACGACGGCGGAGACCCTGGGAACGCTCAAGCGGGCGGTCGACTCAGGGAAGTCCCTGTGGATCGGCTACGTCGACACCCATGGCGGCGTCAGCGACCGGGTCGTCGATCCGATCCGGTTGGCTGGTGGCTACCTCACGGCGTTCGACCACCGGCTTGGCGAGGTCCACACCTTCGCCGTCCACCGCATCACCGGCGTGGCGGAGCTCGACGACGATCCGGGAGACAATGCTGGTTCAGAGTTCAGCGGTCGGTCCGACCCTGACCCGGAAGGCGTGGCGTGACCGACGGCCCCCTGATCGTCCAGTCCGACAAGACCCTGTTGCTCGAGGTTGACCACGAGCAGGCCGAGGCGTGCCGGCGAGCCATCGCGCCGTTCGCCGAGCTCGAGCGCTCCCCCGAGCACGTCCACACCTACCGGATCACTCCGCTGGGCCTGTGGAACGCCCGCGCTGCGGGTCACGACGCCGAGCAGGTCGTCAATGCATTGCTCAACTTCAGCCGCTACGCCGTCCCGCACGCGTTGCTCGTCGACGTGGCCGAGACGATGGCGCGCTACGGCCGCCTGAAGCTGCTCAAGCACCCCGTCCACGGGCTGGTGCTCGAGGCCACCGACCGGCCGGTGCTCGAAGAGGTCATCCGCTCGGCCAAGATGCGACCGCTGCTCGGCGAACGGGTGGACCCCGACACGGTCGTGGTCCACCCGAGCGAACGCGGGACCGTCAAGCAGGTGCTGCTCAAGCTCGGCTGGCCAGCTGAGGACCTCGCCGGCTATGTCGATGGCGAGGCCCACCCGATCGAGCTCTTCGAGGATGGCTGGGAGCTTCGGGCCTATCAGCGCGAGGCCGTCTCGAACTTCTGGCACGGCGGCTCCGGGGTCGTGGTGCTGCCCTGCGGCGCTGGCAAGACGATCGTCGGGGCAGCAGCCATGGCACAGGCCGGGGCGACCACCTTGATCCTCGTCACCAACACGGTGTCGGCCCGTCAGTGGAAGCACGAGCTCATCAAGCGGACTTCGCTGACCGAGGAAGAGATCGGTGAATACTCGGGCTCCCGCAAGGAGATTCGCCCGGTCACCATTGCGACCTACCAGATCATGACCACCCGACGGAAGGGCGTCTACGCCCACCTCGAACTCTTCGACGAGCGCGACTGGGGACTGATCATCTACGACGAGGTGCACCTGCTCCCGGCACCAATCTTTCGGTTCACCGCTGACATCCAGTCGCGCCGCCGGCTCGGACTCACGGCGACGTTGGTCCGCGAGGACGGGCGCGAGGGCGACGTGTTCTCCCTCATCGGACCCAAGCGCTACGACGCACCTTGGAAGGACATCGAAGCGCAGGGCTGGATCGCACCGGCCGACTGCGTCGAGGTCCGGGTCACCCTGACCGACCACGAGCGGCTCGCCTACGCGACGGCTGAGCCGGAGGAGCGCTACCGACTCTGCGCCACGGCACGCTCCAAGACGCCCGTGGTCGAGGAGCTCGTCGCCCGGCACCACGGTGACCGCGTCCTGGTGATCGGGCAGTACCTCGACCAGCTGGATGCTCTCGGTGAGCGCCTTGATGCGCCAGTGCTCAAGGGTGAGACCACGATCAAGGAGCGCGAGCGGCTCTTCGAGGCGTTCCGGACCGGTGAGATCCCGACCCTGGTCGTGAGCAAGGTGGCGAACTTCTCGATCGACCTACCCGAGGCTGCGGTGGCCATTCAGGTGTCGGGAACCTTTGGGTCGCGCCAGGAGGAGGCCCAGCGACTCGGCCGAGTGCTGCGACCCAAGGCCGACGGCCGTACGGCCAGGTTCTACACCGTGGTGTCCCGCGACACCCAGGACCAGGAGTACGCCGCCCACCGGCAACGCTTCCTCGCCGAGCAGGGCTACGCCTACCGCATCGTCGACTCCCACGAGCTCGATCGTCTCGACGCCACCGACTAAACCCCGCTGAGTGTGACGTTTTGTACGCGACACGCGGCGGGGCGCGGGCCAAACGTGACACACAGCGGGGGTAAACCGAAGGCGTGGAACCGCATCAGTTGGCACCGGCGTGGATCGAGTTGTGTCGGGCTGTCGGGGCGCGCGACGACGTCGCCGGGGTCGGGGCGCGCCTGCTCGGCGCCTATGGCGATCCTGAGCGGCGCTACCACGACCTCCATCACCTGGCCGAGGTGCTGGACCACATCGACACCTTCGCGGCGGTCGCCACCGAGGTCGAAGCCGTACGGCTCGCGGCTTGGTTCCACGACGCGGTCTATGACCCGAGAGCCGTCGACAACGAGGAACGCAGCGCAGCCGTGGCCGAGCACGAGCTAGCGTCGCTGCGGGTGCCCGACGCGATGATCGAGGAAGCAACCCGGCTGGTACGGCTGACGGCGACCCACGCCCCATCGCCCGACGATCGCAACGGCGCTGTGCTCTGCGACGCGGACCTGGCGGTGCTGGGACGGGACAGGGACGGCTATGCGACCTATGCCAACGCCGTGCGGGCGGAGTATGCCCACGTGCCCGACGAGCTCTTCCGGCCAGGACGCGCGGCGGTCCTGCGGGCCCTGCTCGACCAGCCGACGATGTTCAAGACCGCCGAGGCCATCAACCGGTGGGAGGCGGCAGCCTGGCGCAACGTCACCGCTGAGATCGCCCGCCTCGAGGCACCCCTGCCGAGTTGACCTTGAGAGATGAACGGCCAACAACGGCGTGTCGCCAGTCATCTCTCAAGATCAGCGCGGGTCAGGGGGGCGGCTCGGCCTGGTGCTTCGGGCGGCGGAGGCCGGCGGCGGTGATGCGGCGGACCAGTTCGCGACTCGTCACCTCGACCGCACCCGCCTCGACGACGGAGGCGCGGTGGGCTGCCGGCACGTCGTAGTGGTCGCGATGGAAGCCGCGCTCAGGGATGCCGTGCAGGCGGGCGAAGGCGTGCAGCTCCTCAAAGGACAGGTCACTCACCAGGTGGCACCAGAGCCGATCCCGCGCGGGCCAGGTCGCCGGGTCCACGAGGATCGCCATGGCCCCCGAGCGTAGTCGCGCTGCTAGCCTCGGCGACCCCCCTCGGCTAGGAGGTGCTCTGCCGTGCCCGGATCCGACTCGCTCGCCGGCGAGCAGGAGTACCTCACCGCCGCCCGGGCCGACCTGGCCTCGATGCGTGAGCGGGTCTTGTCCCTTGATGCAGTCGGTGGTGACCCCGTCTCCGACGGCTACCTCGCCGCGACGCTGGCCGCGCGAGCCCGCGCCCTCGTCGACGACCCGACCACGCCCTTGTTCTTCGGACGAACCGACACCGCCGATGGCCGTTGGTATATCGGCCGACGACATGTCCAGGACAGCGCCGGGGAGCCGACCGTGGTCGACTGGCGAGCCGACGTCTCTCTGCCGTTCTATCGAGCCACCCGAAAGGAGCCGCTGGGCGTCTCACTGCGCAGACGGTACGGCTACGACCGGGGCACCCTGACGGCCTACGAGGACGAGCACCTCTCCGACCACACCGAAAGCGAACAGCGCAGCGCGATCCTGGCCCACGAGATCCAGCGACCGCGCACCGGCCCGATGCGCGACATCGTGGCAACCATCCAGCCCGAGCAGGACGCCGTAGTCCGCGCCGACCTGGGCATGACTGTCTGCGTCCAAGGGGCACCCGGCACCGGCAAGACCGCCGTCGGCCTGCACCGCGTCGCCTTCCTGCTCTACGCCCACCGCGAGCGGCTCCGCAGAAGCGGCGTGCTCTTCGTCGGCCCCAACCGCTCCTTCCTTTCCTACATCGGCCAGGTACTCCCCGCCCTCGGCGAGTACGACGTCGCGCAGACCACGGTCGACGACCTCACGAGTGGACCGCCCATCCGCCACATCGACAGTCCCGCGGTCGCGTTGCTGAAGGGTGACGCCCGGCTCGCAGAGGTCGTACGGCGCGCCGTCTGGTCCCACGTCACGCACCCGAGGGAGCCACTCGTCGTGCCGGTAGGCTCACGACGATGGCGGGTTTCCTCGGACCGGGTCGCTATGGCCATCGACTCACTGCTGGCGCGAGACGTGCGGTACGGCTCGGGCCGAGCCTTGCTCGCTCAGCGCCTCGCCCACGAGGTCCTCGTGCAGATGGAACGGGAAGGGGTGACCACCGACGACCGCGACCAGGATCGGGTGGCGCGGCACAAGGACATGCGAGCGTACGTCGACGGGGCCTGGCCGACGGTCAGCCCGGCGACGCTGGTGCTCCGGTTGCTCGGCGACCCTAAGTCGCTGGCTCAACACTCGGATGGGCTGCTCACGCCCGAGGAGGTTCGACTGCTCTGCTGGCCGAAGCCGGCTCGCGGACCGGCGTCGGCGCCCTGGAGCCTGGCCGACACCGTCCTCGTCGACGAAGCCGCCGACCTCATTGACCGTACGCCAAGCTTGGGGCACGTCGTGCTCGACGAGGCTCAAGACCTCTCCCCGATGCAGTTGCGCGCCGTCGGACGGCGGTGCTCAACGGGCTCAGCGACCGTGCTCGGAGACCTCGCCCAGGGGACGACCGTGTGGGCGGCCACCAGGTGGGACGTCGCCCTCGGCCATCTCGGGAAGAGCGAGGCGCACCTCGAAGAGCTCTCCCGTGGGTTCCGGGTGCCTTCCGTGGTCATCGACTTCGCCGCCCGGCTGCTTCCCGACCTGGCCGCCGGCCTGGAGCCGCCCTCGTCGGTGCGCGAGGACCCGGGCAACCTCGACCTGATCACCACCGATGACGTCGCCACCGCCGTGGTCTCCTCCTGCCGTCAAGCGCTCGGGAGGCCCGGCTCGGTGGGGGTGATCGTCGCCGACGCTGCCAGCGAGGCCGTTCGTCTGTGGTTGTCGGAAGCGGGGCTCGAGCCGGTCTTGCTCGGCGACGACGACGCCGACCGCGCCCCCCTCACCGTCGTGCCGGCCACGCTAGCCAAGGGCCTCGAGTACGACTGGGTCGTGGTCGTCGAGCCCGCCGCCATCGTCGAAGCTGAACCTCGCGGTCTCCACCGTCTCTACGTGGTCCTCACCCGTGCGGTGTCAGGGCTCGCCGTCGTCCACGCACGCCCCCTGCCGGCGCAGCTGCGCTGAAGAGCGCCAGCACGGCCAACCGCAGGGCCGAAGGGGGCGTTTTGTACGCTGCACGCATGAAGACTTTTCGTGCCGAGGATCGGGTGGACCCGCCGCTGGCGGCCGATGAAGCGACCACCCTCATGGGGTTCCTCAACTACCAGCGCGACACGCTGAGGTGGAAGTGCAGTGGTCTGACCGAGGCCCAGCTAGCCACGCCGCTGGAGCCGACGAGGATGACGCTCGGCGGCCTGCTCAAGCACCTCGCCGTGGTGGAGGCGGGTTGGCTCAACCAGACGTTCGCCGGTGGTTCCGTGAAGCCGTCCTGGTTCGACGATCTTGACCAAAGCGACCCGGATTGGTCGTTCGTCTCCGCGGACGAGGCCTCGGCGGAGCAGCTCTTCAGGTGGTTCGACGAGTCGATCGCGGTGTCGGATGGCCTCGTCACCGAGGCACTGGCTGGCCCGGACGGTCTCGGGACCCTTTCTGACGAGGTCCTCGAAGACGGGCAGCGTTTCTCGCTGAGATGGATCATCTGTCACCTGATCGAGGAGTACGCCCGCCACAACGGCCACGCGGATCTACTGCGACAGTCGATCGACGGGTCGACGGGCGAGTAGCCCGAACTGATGTCTGCGTTCGGGCGCCCTCGCCGTTACGGTGCCCCGCGCAGGGCGGTGGCGAAGGTGTCCAGGTTGGCCACGAACCGAGCGACATCCTCGTCGGTGTGCTGCACCGACATCGTCCACTGCTCGCACTTGCCCCACGGCGGCAGGAACACCCCGCCGTTGTGCTGGTAGAGCCAATGGGCATTGCCCCACTGGTCGGAGTAGCCGAGGAAGTCGCGATAGTCGTTGAGCCGGTTGGTGAAGATGACGGCGCCCTTGGCCCCGAAACTCTGCACATAGCCCGGGAGCTCGTATCGCCGCAGGATGTCCTCGCAGCCAGCGACCTGAAGCGCGCGCAGCCTCTCGAACTCGACATAAGCGTCGGCCGTGAGTACGTCCTCCAGCATCGCCCGCGCGGCAGCCATGGTGAGCGGGTTGCCGTTGAAGGTGCCGACCTGCTCGTAGGTCTTGTCCGTGATCAGATTCATGATCTCGGGGACTCCACCGATCGCCCCGCACGGCAGCCCGCCGCCCATCGCCTTCGCGACGCAGACCAGGTCGGGTGTGACGCCGGAGAGCTCGGTCACGCCACCGGCGGCCACGCCAAAGCCTGACTTCACCTCGTCGAAGGTGAGGTACGCGCCGTGCGCGTGCAGCAGATCCTTCAAAGCCTGCAGGTAGCCCGGGGGCGGAGGGATCATGCCGATGTTCATCATGATGGGCTCGACGATCATGCCAGCGACCTCGCCGCGGTTCTCCACGAGCACGCGCTCGACGGCCTCGAGGTTGCCGAAGGGCACCACGAGGGTGAGCTGGGCCACAGCCTCGGGGATCGCGTTGCAGTAGCGGACGCTGTTCGGGTGGTCGTAGGTGCCGGCATCCTTCAGCTCGGGATAGACCGAGACCTGCACGGCGTCGTGGTGACCGTGATAACTGCCTTCGACCTTGATGACCTTGTCGCGACCAGTCGCGATGCGCATTAAATGGAACGCGTCCATCGTTGACTCGGTGCCTGAGTTGTTGTAGCGCCACAACGGAAGTCCGTACCTGCTCGCGAGTTGCCGCGACACCGGGATGACGTCCGCTGTGGGTTGGGCGAAGTGCGTGCCGAGCTTCACCCGACGCGTGACGGCTTCGACGATGGCGGGGTGAGCGTGACCGGCCAAGCCAACGCCGAACCCGCCGTGGAAGTCGGAGTACTCGAACCCGTCGACGTCCCAGACCCGCGAGCCGGCGCCGTGGCTGATCCACACCGCAGCCGGCGGCGCGTCCTGCCACGAGGAGGCGACACCCCCGGCAAGGGAGGCGCGGGCCTCATCGCGCAGCGCCTGAGACGCTTCGGTTCGTGCGACGAGCACGGCCTCCTGCTCCTCGATCAGCACGTCCATGCGGGCCAGATCGATGTCAGAACTGTTCTCCTGAGCAGCAATGCCATACGTCGAGGCGTCGGTCAGGGTCATGCCCGGCTTCCTTCCTCGGAGCCTTGAAGATCAGAACCTCGAAGCTGAAGCCGTCGGTCATGCTCGACCGTCGGGTCGAAGGGCACCGGCTGCAGCGGTTGGCCCTCGAGATAGGCGTGCGCAAGTTGCCGGGTGAACCCTGCGACCACGATCTCGTGGAAGCTCGAGAACGGACCCGGGATGAACGACCGGGTTGTGACGCCCCGCTGCACGGACTCGCAGGCGGTCCAGTCCTGGCGGTTGGTGAGGTCCCAGAAGTCCACGGCATAGGCAGGATCAAAACCGGGGAGGTCGAAGGCTTCCTTGGGGAAGAGCCACTGGCACTCAACCTTCGTACGGCTCGCGGTCACTGGCTCCATGCGGTGGGTCATCACATAGTCGGGGTGCAGGCTGACGAGGAGGTTGGGTGTCACCTGGAGATAGATGACATCGGTCAGCCGCTCCGGCGGAACGCTAGCGATCGGCACGCCGTGGGACCTGCCGTCCAAGCTCATCGTCTCGTTGCCGTCAATCAGATCCATGCTGCCGCCGATCCACGAGCCTCGGCCCATCATCGAGTCGCCCGACAGCGGTGAGGAGACCCGGCAGAGCTCGGGATGGATGTTGGAGCAGTGGAAGCACTCGTGGTAGTTCTCGACGATCAGCTTCCAGTTCGTCTCCAACTCATAGCTGTGCGAGGCAGCGACCGAGAGCGAACCGCAGCTGTAGCGATCGAAGATCTCGTCGAGACCGAAGAAGTGCTCAGCCAATGGCTTCGCGTCGCCGGACAAGTTGACCATGACGAACCCCTGCCACTCCTCGATGCGGACCGAGTTGAGGGACAGCAGCGTCTTGTCGGGGACGTCCTCGCGGTGCAGCGGGGGGATGCCACGCAGCGAGCCGTCGAAGTCATAAACCCAAGCGTGATAGGGACAAACGATCGCCTTGCCCTTGGTCGCCGGGCCGGAGGGCAGCAGCTCGTGGGCGCGATGACGGCAGGCGTTGGAGAAGCCGCGAAGGATGCCGTCCTTGCCGCGGACCAAGAGCACCCCCTCGTCGCCGACGGTCATGGCCTGTTGCATCCCTGTCTCGGCGAGATCGTCGGAGCGACCCGCGCAGACCCACCCGTGACCGAAGACCAGGTCCCTTTCCCAGGCGAGCACAGCTGGGTCGACATAAGCCGCGCGGGGCAGCATGGTCCCGGTGGACTCAGGATCGAGCACACGCTCGAGCTCGGCTCGATCGATAGGTGCGGGTCGCGAGTTCGCAGTCATGATTTGCCTCCTCTTCCGACCGACCGTAGCAACCGACTTCGCTTGTGATCACCAAGCATCTTGGCGCTGCACAGAAACCCAGCGATACCGGTGACTCCGCCGCCGCCGTGGGTGGCGGACGAACACTGATAGAGACCGCTGATCGGGGTCGTGTAGTCGCTGTAGCCGGGCGCCGGGCGCATGTGGAACAACTGCTCGGGCGTGAGCTCCCCGTGGAAGATGTTCCCGCCGATCAGGTGGTATTCGTGCTCCATCTCATAAGGCCCGATGACCTGCCGGTGGATGATCTGCTTCTTGAAGCCAGGCGCCAAGCGGTCATAAAGGTCAATGACCCGGTCGGCATAGGCCGACAACTCTTCTGGGTGGGGCTCGTCACTCCAGGTGTGGGGCACCCACTGGGTGAACATCGACACGATGTTGGTGCCCTCGGGACACAGGCTACGGTCCACGGTCGAGGGGATCACGGTGTCACTGAAGGGCTCGGTTGAGGCCTTGCCGGAGCGGGCCTCCTGGAACGCGGTCTCGACGTACTCCAGGGACTCACAGAGCTCGAGAACTCCGGTGTAGTTCTCCAGCGGCATGTCCGGGTCTGAGGTGAACCTCGGCAGCCCCTCGATGGCCAGGTTGATCTTCACGGTGCCGCTGCGTGACTTCCAGCGCTCGAGGTCCTCGACGAAGTCGTCGGGCAGGTCACGACGGTCGAGCTGGCGAAGGAAGGTGATCTGCGGGTGGGTGGCTGCAACGACCAGGTCGGCCTTGAACTCGGTGCCGTCCTGCAGCGCGACGCCGACGGCGCGGCCGTCGCGGACCAGGATGCGCTCGACCGGTGCGTTGGTGCGAATCTCGGCCCCGAAGGACCGAGCGCTGCTCGCGATAGCCGCCGATACGGCCCCCATCCCGCCGATCGGATAGCCCCAGGCCCCGGTGTTGCCGCTCATGGTTGCGTCGCCGACGTCGCCGATGGAGTGGTGCAGCATGACGTAGGCCGTACCCGGCTCGCATGGACCCGCCCAGGTGCCGATGACGCCGTTGATCGACATCATCCCCTTGACCTCAGGGGACTCGAACCAGTCATCGAGCAGGTCGGCAATGCTCATCGTGAACAGCCGAGTCGTGTCCCCGACCTTGCGCACATCGAGACCGCGCATCCCCCAGGCCAGCTTCAGCTGGTCTTTGAGGTCACCCGGTCGCTTCGAGCCGACCTTGGGCGGGGTCTTCATCAGCAGCGGTGAGAGTACGTCAGCGATCCCCTTGAGCCAGGCCTCGTACTTGGGATAGGCGTCGGCGTCCTTGGAGGAAAACTTGCTTAGCTCGGCGTGGTCGTTCGCGTGGTCGCCTGTGAGGAGCATCGAGCGGCCATCGCGGAAGGGGATGTAGCTCGGGCCCATCGGGATCACGTGGTAGCCGTGCTGGGCCAGCTGCAGATCGCGCAGGATCTGCCCAGGCATCAGACTCATGACATAGGAAAGTGCCGTGACCTTGAACTCCGGTCCCCACGGTGTCTCAGTGGTCGCCGCGCCACCGAGCACATCGCGCGCCTCGAGCACCAACGGCTTAAGCCCGGCTCGGGCGAGGTAGGCGGCGGTAACCAGCCCGTTGTGGCCTCCCCCGACGATGATCGCGTCGTAGGTGTTGGTCGATGCATCGCCGCTCACGTCCATGCTCCGTCTCTCGCGTGGGGGCCCGGATCCGGCGCCCCCTGACCGCTAGACTAACTGAATGACCAGTCAGTATGGCAATACCTACCCGGTCACGACTTTGGAAAATTGCCCGACCTTCTCGAAGCGGAAAACTGATCGGTCGACCAGCACGTGACCAGGTTCGTCCGACGTTACGCTGACGCAGTGGCACAGACACCGGCGTCCGGCCGCGCGAACCAGGTCGCCGCGCGCCGCGCAGAACTGCTCGAGGCCACCGAGCGCGTCGTCCTGGCGCGCGGTTTCGCCGAGGCCCGCGTGGCCGACGTGGCCCAGGAAAGTGGCGTCAGCGGTGGTCTAATCCACTATCACTTCGCCAGCAAGGACGCTTTGCTCACGACGATGCTGCGAACGGCCGCCGAGCGCGACATCGCGCGCGCGCGCAAGGTCGCCGGCGGACCGGGAACGGCGCTCGCCCGGCTCGACAAGGTCATACGCGAGTTCGTGCCCGGCCCACGCGGCCACGATGCCAGCTGGACGCTGTGGATCGACGCTTGGGGATCGGCGCTTCGCAACACCCACATACGCGACATCTCCGCCGAGCTCGACGGCGCTTGGGTCGAGGTTCTGGAGCAGGTGATCCGCGACGGCACCGAGTCCGGCGAGTTCGAGTGCCCCGATCCGAGCGCGTCCGCGTGGCGGCTGGCCGCACTCCTGGATGGCCTCGGACTGCGCATCACCTTGCAGCGCGCCTCGATGAGCCGCGCAGAGATGATCGAGCACGCCCGATTTGCGGCTGCTCACGTGATCGGATTGCCGTTGGAGGCGTTCGAGAATCGGCCGTAAAGACCGACCAGACACCATCGGATGGACCGCTTGTAAAGGGCCGGATCAGTCACTGTGAGAGGAGTCGCCGTGGATTTCGCATACCCACCCCGGCTACAAGACCTGGCCGAGCGAGCCGACCGCCTGGCTGCATTCATCCAGCCCTACGAGCTGCAGTGCGAGGAGAACAACGGTCTCCCAACCGTGGTTCACGACGCGATCGCCACGGAAGTTCGGTCCCTGGCGCTGAACGCCATCAACATGCCCACCGAGTGGGGCGGTCAAGGGTTGGCTATCCTTGAGCAGGTCGTCGTTCAGGAGCGTCTGGGGCGGCTGACGAACGCCCTGTGGGACACCGTCTGGCGGCCGGCAAACGCGCTCCGGGCGTGCACGCCGCACCAGCGCGATCGCTGGCTGCTGCCCGGGATTCGTGGCGAACGACGCGACGCCGTCGCCATCACCGAGGAGTTGGCAGGCAGCGATCCACTGGCCATGAGCTCCACCGCGCGCAGGGACGGTGACTCGTGGGTACTCAACGGGGTGAAGTGGTTCGTCACAGTCGGGGACGTCGCGGACTACCTGCTGGTGCTCACCCTGGCCGGTGACGAGCGCGCGCCCACGATGTTCCTCGTCGACAAGGACACTCCCGGCGTGACGGTCGCCCGGACTCCTCGCTACACCCACACCTTCGTCTACGAACACCCAGAGTTCGTCTTCGACAATGTTCGGGTCGGAGACGACCACAGGCTCGGCGACGTCGGTCAGGGGTATGAGCTGACGCGTGACTGGTTCGTCGAGGAACGGCTGATGATCGGCGCCCGCACGGTCGGAGCGGCGGAGCGCGCGCTGGAGGAGACCACGGCCTGGGCCACGTCGCGTGTCCAAGGGGGCGGAGTCATCGCCGGACACCAACTGATCCAGGGCATGCTCGCCGACTGCGCCGTCGACATCGCCACCAACCGCGCGTTGGTGCACCAGGTGGCCTGGGAGGCCGACCAGGGACTCCCCCGCAAGACGCTTCATGCCAAGGCGGCGCTGGTGAAGCTGTCGGCGTCGGAAGCCGCCGGCCGGGTGGTCGACCGGTGCGTCCAGATCTTCGGCGGGCGCGGTTACATGCGGGAGTACGCCGTGGAGCGGCTCTCCCGCGAGTTACGCGTCGACCGGATCTGGGAAGGGACCTCCGAGGTGCAACGCCTGATCATCGCCAACGAACTCATCAAGCGGGGGCCTCGCTCGCTGCTGTCCTTCCCCGGAACGCCCGACACCGCCGCGGAGTAACACCCAGATCCGCTGCCGAGCCGAGAAACCGCATCCATCGTCCAACAAAATCATCACGATTCGACCTTCGCGGACCCAGGCGCGTGTCGAGGGCTCACACTTGCTCGGCTGGGCACCACCCTTGTCATCGACTCTTGATCTCGACAGACTCACTGAACGACCAGTCAGTATCTGTTTCTCCACCCCCAGACGCGAACGCCCCGTTGTTCTCAGGAGGACCCGGAATGCCTTTCGATCCCAAGCCGAGCGACCGAGCTCCGCAATGGCGGCCGCAGTTGCACCGCCGCGACGTCCTACGACTCGGAGCCCTGGCCGCCGTGGGTCTCGGTGCAGCGCCCTTGCTAGCCGCCTGCTCGCGGGACAGCACAGGCACGGGCGCCCCCGGGGCCTCCGGCGGCACGGGCGACGGGCCGTACCCGCTCGCGCGTCCCAACGCACCTGTGACGCTGCCGCTCTTCGACAGCAACCCAGCAATCGCGAGCGGCCAACAAGTGGAGAAGGTCGCGACCCTGCGCGTCCTCAACTACGCCGACTACATCAACCCCAAGGTGAAGAAGGACTTCGCCGAGAAGTACGACGTGAAAGTCCAGGTCACGCCCTACAACAACTATGACGAGATGCTGACCAAGCTCACGGCGCCCGGCGCGGCCTTCGACCTCGTCTTTCCTGGACCGAGCTATCTGAGCCGCATGGTGTACGCCCAACTGCTACAGCCCGTCCAGCAGTCCTACCTCACCAACCTGACGAACGTCTGGGATGCGTACCAAAACCCGTGGTACGACCAGGGGTCGCAGTACACGGTTCCGTACGTCGTCTACACCACGGGTGTGGGGTATCGCGCAGACCGCGTGAGCGATCCCGCCGAGGGCTACGCGATGCTCTGGAACGAAAAGTACGCCGGCAAGATGGGCGTGATCGACGATTCCAGCGAGGCGCTCGGCATGGCGATGTTGGCCTGGGGCATCACCCGTGACATCAACACCGCCGACCCCGCGCTGGTCGCCGCCGCCCAAGCCAAGCTGGACGAGCTCATCCCGCTCGGCGTGAAGGTGGACATCACTCAGTACGAAACCATCGCGAGCGGCAAGTACACCGTCCACCAAGCCTGGTCGGGCGACCTGATCGCCGCTACGGGCTACCTCGCGGATGGCGTCAGCTCCGACGTCCTCGGCTATTGGGTCCCCGAATCCAACACCGACCGGGTCATCGGAGGCGACAACATCGCGATTCCCAAGTCCTCGCCATCTCCGGTGTTGGCGCACACGTTCATCAACGACTTGCTCGACAACGAGATCGCCGAGGAAAACTTCAGCTGGAACGGATACCAGCCGCCGATCAAGAAGTTGAGCGCGGACTACCTCATCGCCGAGGGCTACATCCCGGACAACCTGTTGTCGGCGGTGGTGGTGCCCGAGGACTTCGTCAGCGAACTCCAATTCTTCGAGCGCTCCCCGGCGACCGAGAACATGTGGCTTTCCGCCTTCCAGTCGTTCCAAAGTGGCGGCGGCTGAGTCCGAGGGGGGGCAGCGCAGCCCCTCCACCCGCTTCCTCTGGCCGCTCCTGGCAGTCCCCGGAACGGTCTGGCTCGTCCTGCTGTTCGTGGTGCCGTTCTACGGGATCATGGCGGTCGCATTCTCAAGTCAGCTCGACCTCCTCGGCCAGCCCATCCCTGAGTGGAACCCGGCGTACTGGGACTTCACTGTCCTGCAGCAGGTGCTCGCTCAGTCCGTCGATGGCATCTACCGGGCGGCCTGGGAGCACACCTTCATCTACGTAGCGATCGCGATGTCGCTGTGCGTCCTGATCGGCTACCCCGTCGCCTATTACGTGGCCCGCCTGGCCGGCGGCAACCGCGGCCTGCTCCTCGCGCTGATCCTGGCCCCGTGGTGGATCAATTACCTCACGCGCATGCTCGCGTGGGTCGGGATCCTCGGCGACGAAGGCTACGCCAACGACATCGTCGGCTTCTTGGGGTTCGAGAAGGTCGACTGGTTGGGTGGACAGTGGTTCGTCGTCATCATCGGCCTGGTGTATGGCTACCTGCCGTTCTTCATCGTCCCGCTCTATGCCTTCCTCGACCGGATCGACCAGCGCCTGCTCGAAGCCTCGCGGGACCTTGGGGCGAACGGCTTTCGGACGTTCTTCCGGGTCACCTTGCCGCTCAGCCGGGTCGGGCTGATCACTGCGATGGTCATCACGGCCCTGCCCATGTTCGGCGACTACTACACGAACACCCTCGTCTCTGGCTCACCGACCACGGTGATGATCGGCAACTCGATTGAGCGGTCGATCCAGAGCGGGTTCTCGCGATCACAGGGGGCCAGTCTGGTGCTCGTGCTGTCAGCCGTGCTCCTGGTCTTCATGACCTACTACCTCACCATGACCCTGCGAACCGCCCGGGCGGCACGATGACCACCGTCGGTCTCAACGCGCCAGACGCCTCGAAGGCTTGGGACGACAGCAGCCGGTACGTCCCTCCCCCAACGTCGGTGAAGCCGACCAGGAAGGGGTTCGTCCCGCCTTGGCGCAACCCGTGGCGCCGCCCCTACGTGCTGGCAACGATCACGTGGGTGTACGTGCTCTGGAGCCTGGTGCCGGTGCTCATCGCGATCCAGTTCTCGTTCAACGACTCGCGATCGCGCAGCTCGTGGAACGGATTCACAACTGACTGGTACTGCTGCGGCGGTCCTGACTCCATCGCCGCGGGAGCATCCGTGGCCGAAGACCCTGCGCTGCTGCTTGCCCTGCGCAACAGCATGACGATCGCGGTCCTGACCACGCTCATCGCGGTGCCGATCGGCGCTGCGTTGGCCCTGGGCCTGACCCGATGGCGCTCCCGGACCAGCAACGCAGCCAACGGCATTTCGCTGTTGCCGCTTGTCACTCCCGAGCTCGTGCTGGGGGCTGCGCTCTACCTGGTGATCACCAACCTGTACGTCGGCATCGGGCTCGGCCGAACGGCCTTGCTGCTTGGTCACATCACGTTCTCGATCTCTTTTATCCTGGTCATCGTGCGCGGCCGGCTGGTCAGCATCGGACCTGATTTCGAAACCGCAGCCCAAGACCTGGGCGCCACACGCATGCAGGCGATCCGGACCATCTTGTTGCCGATGCTCACTCCGGCCATCTTTGCGGCAGCGATGATCACCTTTGCCGCGTCGCTCGACGACTTCATCGTCAGCAACTTCCTCTACGGCGATGCCAGCAACATCACCGTCCCGGTGCTGCTGTACAGCGCAGTGAAGGCCTCGCCGTCTCCGGCGCTGAACGCCCTCGCCACGATCCTGCTGGTCGGCACCATGACCGCCCTCGCGCTTACCTACATCGTCTTGCGACTGCGCCGACGGGGTGAGGGGGGTTCGGCCCTGGACGACCTGGCCGGCATCGAGATGTAGCCGTCCAGCTCGGCCGAAACGCTCAGCCGTCCCGCTCAGCCGGTCTGTGCTACCGGGTCGGCATCGGTCCAGGCGTGGTCCCCGGACTGCTCCAGTACTCGGAGGGAGTCGGCAGCCATCCGCACGCGGCAGGCGTCCCCGGAGCTCCACGGCTCCTCGTGCACCGCGTTGGTCACCAGCGATTGCACTGCGGAGCCGTCAGGAAGGCGGACGAACACCTGGGACGTCGACCCCAGGTAGACCACTCGTTCGACCATTCCCGGCAGACGATTGTCTCCGGTGGCGTCGCCCTCCTCGAGATGGAGGCTTTCCGGCCGGATGACCGCCCGCCCCGGCCCGGGTCGGAAACCGTCGGGAATCTGAGCATCAAGGGTGAACTCACCAAGCTTCACGCGACCCGTCCCTCCGCCGCCGGACAACACCGACACATCGATCAGGTTGGCCACCCCAAGGAAGTCGGCGACGAACTCGCTCTGCGGGAACTGGTAGATGTCGCGAGGGGAACCGAGCTGCATGATCCGGCCCTTGCTCATCACCGCCAGGCGGTCAGACATCTCCAAGGCTTCTTCCTGGTCATGCGTGACAAAGACGAACGTGATGCCGACTTCGCGTTGCAGACTGGTGAGCTCGGCGCGCAGCGAGTGTCGCAGCTTGGCGTCCAGCGCACCCAGCGGCTCGTCGAGCAACAGCACCGAAGGCTCGAGCACCAGAGCGCGGGCGAGTGCGACGCGCTGCTGCTGACCGCCGGAGAGCTGGCCCGGGCGGCGCTTGGCGTACTCCGACATCTGCACCAGCTCCAAGGCCAAGTCGACCTTCGGCTTGCGCTGACTCTTGGGCCCACCAGCCCAACGAAGGCCGTACTCGACGTTCTTCCACACATCCATGTGGGGAAACAGCGCATAACTCTGGAAGACCGTGTTCACCGGCCTCTTATGCGGTGGAACCTGGGCCACATCGGTGCCATCGATCATGATTTGGCCGTCCGTCGGCTGCTCGAAGCCGGCCAGCATGCGTAGGGTGGTCGTCTTCCCACAGCCGGAGGGGCCGAGGAGGGAGAAGAACTCCCCCGAGGCGATGTCGAGGTCGATGCCGTCCACAGCGACGGACCCACCCTCGAACTCCTTGCGGAGCCCTCGAATCGAGATCGAACCGCCACCAGCCTGCTCTGCGTGTCCAGCCACGAGGGAGAGTCTAGGTGAGCTCGCGGTCTGCCGAGGGGACAATGAATGAGCAACCACAGGCTCTTCGCTACTGTGCTCCGATGACCGAACAAGCCACCCCCGAGGGCCACAGCGCAACTGAGTTGGACGCCGCCCTCGGGCTCACCCGGGCGGCCAACGAGGGGGACCGTGCAGTTCTGCGCTTCGATCCCACCGCCCTGGCGTTCGGGGCCACCGACCCCACGACCTACCTACACGGCGGCGCACTGGCGACCTGCATCGATACAGCCGCGTGGGAGGTCGTCGTGAAGGACAGCGACAGCAGCTGGGTCGTTGCCGACCTCCGCATCGACTTCCTCCGGCTGGCCCGAGCCGAGCCGCACCGGGTCTCCGCGGTCGCCCGCAAAGTCGGCCGGTCGCAGGCGGTTGCCGATGTCGAGATCAGCGCGTGGGACGACCCTGGCCGCGTCGTGGCCCTGGGGCGCGTCCTCCTGTCCAAGGTCGGCGCTGTTGCTTAGGTAACGACGAAGTCTTCCGAGGCCGAACAGGGTCCGAGGTTGCCCGCAGCATCCCGTGCACGCGCGGTCACGCTGTAGGAGCCGGCAGGCAGTGACCCCAAGGCAACCCCCGGGCTGTTGAAGACACTGGCCGTCACGCTGTCGATCGGGGGTGCCGAACAGTCGCCGTTCAGGTAGACCGACACGGTGCTCCCTGCTTCAACATTCCCCTTGGCGAACGGGTTGGCTCCGGGGTCATCCGGAATCAGGTCGATCGTCGGCGCAGCCGGGTCGGTCAGGTCTACGACAACGGTCTCGGCGGCCGAGCACGCGCTCTCATTGCCGGCCGAGTCCGTGGCAGTGGCTGTCAGCTGATACGTGTTCTCGGCCAAAGCTACATCGAGCGGGATTCCGATAGGGGTTGCAAAAGTGGCTGCGTCATCAATGGCCGCGTTCGTTCCACTGCAATCGAGGTCGTCCACGAAAAGGTGAACGACCGATCCTGATTCCGCGGTGCCGCTCAGCGCCGGGGTTACGTCGTTGGTCGGTGTCCCAGGCACGATTGACAACCCGGTCGGCGCGGCTGGCGCGGCGGTATCGACGGTGACTGTCACCGAGTCCGACGAGCACGCACTGTCCAGGCCCAAGGCATCGGTGGCCATCGCCTTGAAGATTTGCGGTCCGTCACTCACCGTCACGGGGATCCCTTGGGCCGCTTCGAACTGGGCAGCGCTCCCACTGCCTACCTCGTTCGCCGCCAGGCAGCTCCCCCCACGAAAGATCGTGACGGTGACCGCGTCGGCCGGCACCTGCCCACGCACCGCTGGGCTATTTGTCGGGGTCCCGTCCGGAACCGTGAGCCCGGTCGGCTCAGCGGGACCTGTCAGGTCGATCGTCACTGGTTCGGCGGCAGAGCAGAACCCGTCATTCCCGGCACCATCTAAGGCGCGGGCATAGAGCGAGTAGGAGTCCTCCAGCAGTGCGGGGGCAATCGTGATCCCAGCCCCGAGGAAGAGGGAGCGCGAGCCCGAGCCGCGCACCGCGCCTGTGCACGCGTTGTCGACGAACACCTCGATCGTGGACCCGACCTCGGCGGTCGTCCCCTGCAACGCGGGTGTGGGATCGCTGGTCACGGCACCCGGCAGCACGGACAGTCCGGTCGGCGCTGCGGGCCTGACGGTGTCCACGGTCACCAGCTCGGGGCCGGCGCAGCCCGACACGTTCAGCGCGCTGTCGGTCGCTCGTGCCCAAAGTTGATAGGACCCATCCGCAAGGGCAGGCACGGCAATGCCGGAAGCGAAAGCCGCACGCGATCCCGAGGCGTCAGAGGGGCCTGAGCAGCCAGCTCCCAGCCAGATCTGAACGGTTGAGCCAGCCTCAATGTCGCCCCTCAGCGCAGGAGTGTCATCGTTGGTGAGCGGACCCGGAAGCACCACCAGATTGTTCGGGTCGGCGGGGCCAGCCGTATCGATGGTCACCACCACCGGTGCCGAGCAGTCACCAAGGTTGCCGGCGAGGTCGACCGCACGGGCACGTAGATCGTGATCACCATCAGATAGCGCGGAGCTGAGAGCGATCCCGGAGGCTCCCCCGAAGACGGAAGCGCTCCCGGTGTCATGCGGCGAGGAGTCACAGGCCTCGTCGACGAAAATCTCGACCGTCGAGCCAGTTTCGGCGTCACCCTGGAGGGCGGGGGTCGTGTCCGTGGTGACTGCCGAGGGAAGCACCGTAAGACCCGTTGGGACCGCGGGTCCCAGAGTGTCGATGGTGATCGCGAGGGTTGCACTGCAGGCACCGACGTTACCGGCGGCGTCGGTTGCGGCCACCTGAATGCTGTAGGTCGCATTCGGGGCGAGCGTGCCGAGCGGCAGCCCGTCGCCGTCCTCGAAGTCGGCAGCAGTGCTGGTGACGACCGGAGTTCCGGTGCAGGCGGAGCCGACGTAGACCGACACCGAGGTTCCCGTCTCGACAGAGCCCCGCACGGCCGGAGTGACGGACTGGGTCGGTGAGCCGGGCAGAGCCTCGAGGTTGCTCGGGGCAGTGGGGGCGCTATCGTCGTGGCGGTAGGTGAACGGCGCTGAGCAGACGGTGTCGGCACCTCCTACGCCATCGACACCCCGGACCGTCAAGGTGTTGGTGACGTTGCTGCTCATCGACACCGCAAAGCCCGTAGTGATGAAGTCAGCGGCGCTGCCGCTATCAATCACTGGCCCAGTGCAAGAAGCGTCGCCATAGACGTTCACGGTGTACCTGGCTGGCATCAGGCCGAACAACAGAGGTTCCGGATCGGGGCTCGGTGCCAAGGGAGTCGACCCAAGAATCCGCGGAACCAGCGGTCCGTCGTCATCCAGGAGCGTCTTGGCCGTGCTGCGGCTGGGCAATCGCACATTGACCGGCGCGGCCCAGGTGAGCGCGAAGGCCTCGTTCGCCTCGTCGACGGAGTCGCCAACGACGTCGACGTCAACAACAGCGGCGATCGCACCCGGGGGGAAAACCACGTTCTTGGTACCACCCACGAGATCGCTTCCGACGGAAGCTGTGCCCCCCGTGACGGCCACCCGGACCGAAACCGGCTTCCCGCTCGGCTGTGACAGTCCCACGCTTACTGGACGCAGGCCCGGATCGCCGGCAGCACCTTCGACCACCAGAGGGGTCGAGACCACGAGAAGTGGGGGTACGTCGTCGTCGATGATGGTTGCCGTCGCCGTGGCGTCGGTGATCATGGCCCCGCTGGCCCCGGCGATACGCACGCCAAAGGTCTCGGAGTACTCATCGATCACGTCGGCGTTGACCTTGACGATCAGCACCGTCGATGAGGAGCCCTTGGCGATCGACTTCTTGGTTCCGCTCGGGACTGCGGTGTAGTCCCCGGCACTTGCTCGGGTCGACCCCGCCGCGTAAGTGCCCCAGGTCAAGGTGATCGTCTTAGTGGCCGGCTTCGACAGCTGGACCGCGAACGCCACGATCGCCTGGCCACCCGTGCCTTCGGTGAGGGTCGCGTCGAAGACTCGAATCGTCGGGTTCGTGGCCGCCGCAGCCGGAGGGACGACCCCGAGGACCGCCGCAGCCGCCACCGTCGTCGTCCCGAGCGTCAGCCCGGCACGGCGTAGGACCGACGCGAGCACGAAACCCCCAGTACGGGCCACGCTCTCGGCGTGGCTGGTTGACGAAGGGACATTCCATCACCTCCGGCGAAGCGACACACCGGCACCTTCGGCAAGGCTTGGTCACCCGTTCGGCCCCGGCCTATGCAGAGGAGGGCGGCTCCGGTTTCCCGGAACCGCCCTCCCTCACGCACTTTGGCGGGCCTCAAACCACTTTGGCGGGCCTTGAGAAGCACCTTGGCTTGCCTCGAAGCACTTTGGCTTGCTTAAGGCATGCCTTTGTGGACTTCTGAGCCTTCGTTCGCTACGCGGCCGGCCGCTGGCGCGACCGTCCACTTCGCTCACTCAGGCTCAGAAGTCCATCCCGCCCATACCTCCGTCGCCGCCACCCATCGGCGCGGACGCCTTCTCGGGCTTGTCGGCGATAACGACCTCGGTGGTGAGGAACAGTGCGGCGATCGAGGCCGCGTTCTGCAGCGCGGAGCGCGTCACCTTGGCGGGATCGATGATCCCCTCCTTGATCAGGTCGACGTACTCGTTGTTCGCGGCGTTGAGGCCCCAACCGTCTTCGAGGTTGCGGACCTTCTCTGCCACGACGCCGCCCTCGAGGCCGGCGTTGATCGCGATCTGCTTCAGCGGTGCCTCGACAGCGATCTCGACGATCCGAGCGCCTGTGGCCTCGTCACCCTCGAGCTCGAGCTTGGCGAATGCAGCCTTGGAGGCCTGGAGAAGAGCGACGCCGCCGCCGGCGACGATGCCTTCCTCGACGGCTGCCTTGGCGTTGCGCACGGCATCTTCGATGCGGTGCTTGCGCTCCTTGAGCTCAACCTCGGTGGCTGCGCCCGCCTTGATGACGGCAACGCCTCCGGCGAGCTTGGCCAGACGCTCCTGGAGCTTCTCGCGGTCGTAGTCGGAGTCGCTCTTGTCGATCTCGGCGCGGATCTGGTTGACCCGACCGGCGATCTGCTCAGCGTCGCCGGCGCCCTCGACCATCGTCGTCTCATCCTTGGTGACGACGATCTTGCGAGCGCGACCGAGCAGCTCCAACCCCGTGGAGTCCAGCTTGAGGCCGACCTCCTCGGAGATGACCTGGCCACCGGTGAGGATGGCGATGTCCTGGAGCATGGCCTTGCGACGGTCACCGAAGCCCGGCGCCTTGACGGCGACGGAGCGGAAGGTGCCACGGATCTTGTTGACCACCAGGGTCGCAAGCGCCTCGCCCTCAACGTCCTCAGAAAGGATCATCAGCGGCTTGCCGCTCTGCATGACCTTCTCCAGGATCGGGAGCAGGTCCTTGACCGCAGAGATCTTCTGGTTGGCGATGAGGATGTAGGCGTCCTCAAGGACGACCTCCATGCGCTCAGCGTCGGTGACGAAGTAGGGCGAGATGTAGCCCTTGTCGAAGCGCATGCCCTCGGTGAGCTCGAGCTCGAGGCCGAAGGTGTTGCTCTCCTCAACGGTGATGACGCCTTCCTTGCCAACCTTGTCCATCGCTTCGGCGATCATTTCGCCGATCAGGGGGTCAGCGGCTGAGATCGAGGCGGTCGCAGCGATCTGCTCCTTGGTCTCGACCTCCTTGGCCATCGAAAGGAGCTGGTCGCTCACGGCCTCGACGGCCTTCTCGATGCCGCGCTTGAGCGCCATCGGGTTCGCGCCGGCCGCCACATTGCGCAGGCCCTCGCGGACCATCGCCTGGGCGAGCACCGTTGCGGTGGTGGTGCCATCGCCAGCGACGTCGTCCGTCTTCTTGGCGACCTCCTTGACGAGCTCGGCACCGATCTTCTCGTAGGGGTCTTCGAGCTCGATCTCTTTGGCGATGGAGACGCCGTCGTTCGTGATCGTGGGGGCTCCCCACTTCTTCTCGAGCACGACGTTGCGGCCCTTCGGGCCGAGCGTAACCTTGACGGCGTCCGCCAAGACGTTCATGCCGCGCTCGAGGCCGCGACGAGCTTCCTCGTCGAATGCGATGATCTTGGCCATGGGGTGTCCGTCCTCCTGGAACGGTCGGCCGGGAGCGGTGACGTCCGCGACGGACAGCCTGCTCGGCCTCGTCCCCGCGCACCCGGCGGTTCGTTGTCACTCTCGGGGTCGGAGTGCTAACTCTTGTTTAGCACTCTCCACCCCCGAGTGACAACCCGGGCGGCTCAGCCGATGATCTGAACGGCCTCCGCCTGGGGGCCTTTCTGCCCGTCGGTGATCTCGAACTCGACCCGCTGGTCCTGCTCCAGGGAACGAAATCCGTCGGTTTGGATGGAGCTGTAGTGGACGAAAACGTCCTGCCCACCGTCGACGGCGATAAAGCCGTAGCCCTTCTCGCCGTTGAACCATTTGACAGTCCCCTGGACCATGGTGCCCTCCGCGTGGGATCGACCGCCTGATCAGCGCCGGCGGGTGTCCGCAGATTAGCCCGCGCGGTCAGCCCCCGGCCACTGCTGGGATCACCGAAACTGTCGCGCCGTCCGGGGTCGCCGTGTCGAGGCCGGAGGCGAAGCGAACGTCATCATCGTTGACGTAGACATTGACGAACCGACGTAACTTGCCTTCGTCGTCGAGAACGCGGGCGCCGATCCCGGGATTCGCGGCGTCGAGCGCAGTCAGCACCTCCCCGAGGGTCGCCCCCTCGACGGCGACCTCGCTTGCGCCCCCGGTGTACTGACGGAGGATCGTGGGGACGCGGACGGTGACGCTCATCGGGAGACTGCCTCTCGGAAGGCCTGCAGGGACGGTTCGATGGTCGCTGTCGGACCCACGACGGGCGCGATCGCGTCCAGGGTCTTCAGCCCGTCGCCGGTGTTGAGCACGACGGTCTCGGCCTCGGGATCGAGTGCCCCCGAGGCCAACAGCTTGCGCAGGGTCGCCACGGTCACTCCGCCCGCGGTCTCGGCGAAGATCCCTTCGGTCTCGGCGAGCAGCCGGATGCCTTCCACGACCTCGGTGTCGCTGACGTCCTCGATGGCGCCCCCAGTGCGGCGGGCCACGTCGAGTGCGTACGGGCCATCGGCGGGGTTGCCGATCGCCAACGACTTCGCGATCGTGTCGGGACGTACGGGTCGAACGACGTCCTGGCCCGCTCGCCACGCCTGCGCAACCGGCGAGCAGCCGGTCGCCTGGGCGCCGAACACGCGGTACACGGGCTCCTCGACCAGCCCGAGCTTCCCGAGCTCGCCAAAGGCCTTGTCGACCTTGGTGAGCAGCGAACCAGACGCGACCGGACAGACCACTTGGGCGGGGAGCCGCCAACCAAGGTCCTCGGCGATCTCGTAGCCCACGGTCTTCGATCCCTCGGCGTAGTAAGGCCGGAGGTTGACGTTCACAAAGCCCCAGGTCGCGTGCTCCGGCTCGCCCGCAACTTCAGAGCAGAGTCGGTTGACGTCGTCGTAGTTGCCCTCAACGGCGATCAGCGTGCCGCCATACACCGCGGTCGTGAGGATCTTGCCCGCCTCGAGGTCGGATGGGATGACCACTACCGAGCGCAAACCGGCGCGGGCAGCAGCAGCAGCGACGGCGTTGGCTAGGTTGCCCGTGGAGGCGCAGGCGATGGTCTGGATCCCGAGCGGCCGGGCGGCCGCGAGGGCCACGGCCACGACCCGGTCCTTGAACGAGTGGGTCGGGTTGCCGCTGTCGTCCTTCACCCACAGCACTCGCATCCCGAGCACGCGGGCGAGGTTGTCGGCCTTCACGAGCTGGGTGCGTCCGGGGGCGAGGTTGGGGTGCTCGGCCACGTCGTCGGGCACAGGCAGCAGGGCCTTGTAGCGCCAGATCGACGGTGGGCCGGCCGCAATGCCTTCGCGGGTCACCGAGCCAGGGGCGATGCCGTAGGCCACCTCGAGCGGGCCGAAGCACTCCTCGCAGACGTACCGGGCACCGAGGGGATAGAGCTGGCCGCACTCACGGCACGAGAGACCGGTGGCAGAGCCGAGCGCCCCGGCGGGCAGGTCGACGCGGGGGGGGAGGTCGAGCGATGCGGTCACAAGAGAAACCTTTCTCCTCATCTTCCCCGGCTAGGTGCACCGGGACGGAGTTGGCACCTGTCACGCCAGGCGACCGCCCGAAGGCGCTCGCGGTAGACGTGGTGGTTGCCGGGGCTTCGTCGGGCCGTATCCCTCTGCCCCTCTGGATGAGCGGTATGAAGTTGTCGTGCCGGAACCGCGCGAGGTGCGCACAGCATCCAGTGTGTTGGAGACTGTACCGAAGGCTCCGAGTCCCTCCCACCGGCCGTCCGGCTGGCGAGACGGTCCAGATTGCCCCCACCGATGCCCAGGGAGGCCCCTCGTGCGGCCCGACGTGACCCGATGGCTCGATCGGCGAACCTCACAGGCCGCCGACTGGGCCCTCGAGGACCTGCTTGCTGCCAAGGGCACGACCCGCGTGAGCGTCGTGCTCCCGGCCCTCAACGAAGCGGCCACCGTCGGACCCATCGTCGCCTCGATCGTCACCGAACTGCTTGGCGTACGGCGCCCGCTCGTGGACGAAGTCGTCGTCATGGACAGCGGCAGCAGCGACGGCACAGCATCGGCGGCGGCGGCGGCCGGCGCTCGAGTGGTGCACCGCGACGACGTTCTCCCCGAGATCCCCCCAGTCCCTGGCAAGGGCGAGGTGCTGTGGCGCTCCCTGACAGCCACGAGCGGCGACCTCGTGGTCTTCATCGACGCAGACCTCGAGGACTTCGACGCCTCGACGGTGTCTGGGCTGCTGGGACCCCTGCTGCTCGACGACTCGGTGATACTCGTCAAAGGCTTCTACGACCGACCGCTGCGTGACGGTGACTCACTCATCGCCACTGGCGGCGGTCGGGTCACCGAGCTCGTCGCCCGCCCGATCCTCAACCTGCACTGGCCGGAACTGGCCGGGATCATTCAGCCTCTGGTCGGCGAGTACGCCGCGCGACGCCGCCTCCTCGAGCAGCTCCCATTCCCGACCGGCTTCGGAGTAGAACTAGCCCTGCTGGTCGACACTCTGGGCCATGCCGGGCTCGACGCCATCGCCCAGGTCGACCTCGGCGTCCGGCACCACCAGCACCAGGACGAGCAAGCGCTGGGCCGGATGGCCGCGGAGATCTGGCAGACCGCCCTCCGCCGCATCGATCCGACCGGGCGCACGCTTCGGCCGTACGGCCTCGGAGCAACGCTCACCCAGTTCGAACGGGTCGACGGCACCTTCCGCCCCCTGAGCCATGACGTGTCCGTGACCGAACGCCCGGCGATGGCAGCCGTGCGTAAGGAACTCGGGCGACGAGCGTCCTGACCGACGGTTCACTCGATGCACGGCAAGCTCCGAGCCCGTCAGGTCGTCAACGCCCTCAACCTCTCGACGTTGCTGGGCATCACCGTGGCACGGGTCGGCGGGGCCCGGTTGTCCCGAGGCCCGGACGGGCTTGTCTTGGGGCATGGATATCGCCGTGGATTGCCGAAGGCAGCGGCTTTCACGGTGGGCAATGTCATCGTCACCAAACATCCGCCGGGCTACCTGTCGAGTAGACCGGCACTGCTGCGCCACGAGTCGCGGCACTCCGACCAGTGGGCCTGCTGGGTGGGGCTGCCGTTCATGCTGGCCTACGTCGTGGCCGTCGGGTGGTCCTTCCTCAG
>JANPBY010000216.1:0-9514 GCA_031430645.1 Actinomycetes bacterium | reverse complement strand
GGGGGGTTGGGTGGTACCGCGTTCGTTTGGTGCGTGGGGGGGGGAATCCGCGCCCCCCCGGCGTACTCACCCCCCGCTGTGTGTTAGGTGGCGTACGCGACACGCGGCGTGTGGCTTAAAAAACTAAACACTCAGCGGGCGGGTGGGTCAGGCGGCCGGCCTCTTACTCTGGCAGATCACTCAGTCGACACGCGGCGGGATCAGATGTTCCACCGTCGGGCGCGGGTCTGAGAGCGACAGGGCAGCTCCCTCGATTTCTTGGTCCATCGCCGTGAGCCGTCCTTCGTGCTGACGGAGGTGCTCCTCCCAGGACGGGACACTGAACATCTCGGTGAAGCGCTCGGGTTCCTCGGCGTTGCGGTAGAGCTCCCACCGACTTGCACCGGTCCGGAGCCGAGATCCGCGTAGGGGTTCCATCGCAGCGAGGAACGCCGCCTCCCGTTCAGGGGCGATGGTGAAGTGGACGGTGACGAGCACGGGACTAGCGTCCAGCTCGGGTTCGAGGCCGAGACTGGGTTCAGCCCAGTACATCGCGGGTTCGCGGTCCAGGTGACCCGTCTCGGGCACCCGCCAGAACACTCCCGCGACAACACCAACGATCACGAAGGCCGCCGCACCGAGGAAAGCGGCCCCGAGGCTGATCTGGTTGGCGACAAGCCCCCAGACGATGGCACCGACTGCTTGCGAGCCGGTGAAGACGACCATGAACACCGCGAGTCGCCCCCGGGAGTGCGAGCAGCATGACCGGCACAGTGTTCGCAGCCTGAACCAGCGAGACTGCGAGGGCAGAGTTCGGAGCATCGAGAAGCAGCCATTGCGCACCGACCATCTGCATCCAGGTGCCGGTGTAGCTGATCAAGACCCCGAGCCACAGCCAGCGGAAGGCGCGGTTCTTCAACGGCGCCCACGGGGATGACTCCAACACGTGCCAACACAAGCAGGGTTCACCCCGTCGCGGCAGGCCCTTCGACAGGTACAGTCGGGGTCTCCCACCGAGGCTGGTCTCCCCGCAGCGTCTACCGTTGTGGACAACCGAATCGAGACTCGAGACTGCGTCGCCAACGATGCGGTCGGGTCCTGCGGATTGAGGCCGATCGGACGCCGTATGACCGAAGTCTCTCCGACCGCGCCGGACAACAGGAGTCGCAACCATGAACAAGCGCACCTTGGGCACGAACGGACCGGAGGTCTCGGCTATCGGGTTCGGCTGCATGAGCCTGACTGGGGGCTACAGCGAGAAGCCGGATCGGGACGAGATGATCGCGTTGGTCCGCTCCGCGGTGGACCTCGGCGTGACGTTCTTCGACACCGCCGAGATCTACGGTCCGTACGTCAACGAGGAGCTCGTCGGCGAGGCGCTTGCTCCGTACAGGGACCAGGTGGTCATCGCGACCAAGTTCGGCTGGGACATCGACCCCGTCGAAGCAAAGCCGAGCGGGGCGGTCACGAGCCGGCCCGAGGTGATCAAGGGCGTCGTCGATGGCTCGCTGCAACGGCTTGGTGTCGATGTCATCGACTTGTACTACCAGCACCGCGTCGACCCGCAGGTGCCCATTGAGGATGTTGCCGGCACGGTGAAGGAACTGATCGAGGCCGGAAAAGTGAAGTACTTCGGCCTGTCTGAGGCAGCCGCACCGACGATCCGTCGTGCGCATGCGGTCCAGCCCGTGACGGCCGTCCAGAGCGAGTATTCGCTGTGGTGGCGGCGTCCCGAGGAGAGCGTCCTGGCTGCGTGCGAGGACCTGGGCATCGGCTTCGTGCCCTTCAGCCCCCTCGGCAAGGGCTTCCTGACGGGCACCATCACGGCGGCAACGACCTTTGAGGCTGGCAACGACATCCGAACGACCATCCCGCGGTTTGCGCCGGAGGCCCTCAAGCACAACCAGGCCGTCGTCGACCTGCTCACGAGCATCGCTGACCGCAAGGGCGCGACGCCGGCGCAGGTCGCTCTAGCCTGGCTCCTGGCCCAGCAGCCCTGGATCGTCCCGATCCCGGGCACCCGCAAGCTGCATCGTTTGCAGGAGAACCTCGCCGCCGCCGCAGTCGTCCTCTCCGGCGAGGAGCTCAGCGAGATCGAGGACGCCGCGTCCAAGATCCAGGTGGAGGGTGGTCGTTACAGCGACGCGGCGGAAGGGATGACCAACCTCTAGCTGCCAGGCTCAGGCCAACGCTGACGATCACCCGATCACTGGGTGTTGGGCCACGACTTGAAGCGGCGAACCTCCTGTGGCCAGCCGCACGCCACCGCGATCTTGCCGGCCCACATCTTGGCGGCCTCGTCGTCGACCACGTCCACCACGGTGAGCCCGCCCAGGAACTCCTTGGTCTCGACGAAAGGCCCGTCGGTGAACAGCAACGTCCCGCTGGTCGCGTCAGCGCTGAAGGCTGTGTCGACTTCCTCCTCCAGCCCCCCGGCGAAGACGTACACGCCAGCTGCCTTGATCTCCTCAACGACCGCCTTGGCGAGCGGCCCACGCCCTCGGAACCACTCCTCGCTGTGGTCGCCCACCCACTGCTGGTTGAAGTAAATGAGGTACTCGGTCATGGCTTCTCCCTTGCTGGGTGCCCCTGCGGCAACCATTTGCCTCTAAGAACGACGGTAGCCCGATCCGACATCGCCTGAGAATTCTTTGGCCCGCGACCACGATGAGGCCGCGGTCGATGATCAGGCGTCGGCCGGAAACGGCACTCCGGTGGAGGAGTGGCAGTCGTACCCGTGCGGGACCTTGTAGAGGTATTGCTGGTGCGGGTCCTCGGCGTAGTAGAACTCCGGCGCCGCGACGCCCTCGGTGGTGATGGGGTCGAGCCCGGCCGTGGTCAGGGAACCTTGATAGACCGCCTTGGAGGCTTCGTAGGTCTCCCGCTGCCGGTCGGTGGTCCAGTAGACCGCCGAGCGGTACTGCGTGCCGACATCGTTGGCCTGCCGGAACCCCTGGGTGGGGTCATGGATCGTCCAGAAGACCTTGAGCAGGTCCTCGAAGCTCACCTTGGCGGGGTCGTAGACGACCTGGACGGCCTCGGTGTGCCCGGTACGCCCGGTGCAGACCTCGTCGTACGTCGCATGCGCGGTGAAGCCACCCTGGTATCCGACGGCGGTGGAGTAGACGCCAGGCACCTGCCAGAACTTGCGCTCGGCTCCCCAGAAGCAGCCGAGGCCGAAGTAGGCGACCTCAAGCCCCTCCGGCCAGGGGCCGAACATCGGCGTGCCCAGGACGGCGTGGGTCTCGCCGACGGTGAAGGGCCGAACGGCCCGGCTCGCGAGGGCTTGGTCTGCTTCGACGAGCGTGGACTTCCTTGAGCTGAACAGCACGGCTCCTCCTTAGTGGGGTTCGCTCGACACAACGCTGTGATCACGGGTGGGTGTTCCGCTCAATCCTTACGAAGTTCCGTCCGAAGAACACCTGTGGGGAAGTCTCGGGTGGGGATGGCCGTCGTCGGTGTGATTCTGTTCGCCTTCGCATCGGTGTTGGCGGTTCGCGCCTCGTCCACCGGCGACGCCGAGGCCCGACGAGTCCAAGCTGATGTGGCCGCGACCTTGGAGGCGTCCGTCGCTGGGGTCGAGCACGCCTTCGACCGGGCGGAGCTGGCCGCGCGCATCCAGGCGACCGGCACCACCGGTACGGCTGCGGGCGGCACCTCCGCGGAACAAGCATCCGCGCGCGAACAACTCGATGCCCTGCTGCTGATCGACGAGAAGCTCATCGTCTCCGCCGCGGTCGTCGATGGCGAAGGGGCAGTGATTATCGCCTCCCCGGACAAGAAGCGTCCTGACTCTCGATTGCGTCCTGGGGCCGGCATGGCGCTTCGCTCAGCGCCGTACCAAGGAGTTGCCGGCGGCGACGTGATCACCACGTCTTTCGGACTCCCCACCCCGACGGCGGCTTCGCGCGGAGCAGTCGAGGTCGATATGCCCGTCGAGAGCCTGGTTCTTGCCCTCCGAGTCTCCGTCGGCAGGGGCTCCTCAGCAGTGCTGACCAGTTCGGATGGGAGCCTGCTGGCTGATCTCGGAACTCTCGGCAACACGCCTCACGGAGTAGTGACGGCGCGCGGAGTGGTCAGTGCTTCTGCTGGTGATGCCCTCTATATCGACGTGTTCGAACCGGCCCCCGCGACCGGCGCTGCGACGCTGTCGCCGCTGTCGATTGCCCTGGCGATCGCCGGGCTTCTCCTCGTCCTGTTCGCCCTTCTTGCCTGGCTCCGCTCGCTTCGCCGCGAACGTGAGGGTCAGCTGCGCGCGGTCGCCGAGCGCGACGAGCTGTCGGCGCGGATGGATGACATGGGGCGTGCCCTCGCTCGTGCGGCCGGCGGTGACCTGGGCGTACGGCTGCCGGTGGACGGCATCGACGACGTACGGGTTGCGGCCCTCGCCGGGTCTTTCGACCAGACGCTCTCGCGACTGCGCGAGCTCGTCGGTGAGGCTCAGGTCAACGGCGACACCTTGGGTCAGGCCGCCGCGGAACTGCGCGCCACGTCGACCCAGCAGGCCGCGGCCGCGTCCCAGCAGACCGTCATGGTCACGGAGACCACGGCGACCATCGAGGAGCTCGCCGCGACAGCGGCCCAGATCGCGCATACCTCCGAGCAGGTCGCGGAGGTCGCTCGCGAGACGTTGCGACTCACTGAGCAGGGCCGAGAGGCAGTTGCGTCCTCTTTGACGACCATGGACGACATCTCCGATCGGGTTGAGGTGATCTCCTCTCACGCCCTGTCACTCGGCGCGCGATCGCAGGAGATCGGCAGGATCCTTGCCGTCATCGATGACCTGGCCGACCAGACCAACCTGCTCGCGCTGAACGCGGCCATCGAAGCAGCCCGAGCGGGCGAGCATGGGCGTGGCTTTGCGGTGGTGGCTGCCGAGGTGCGCAAGCTTGCTGAGCGCGCCCAAGAGTCCACCGGCCGGATCCAGTCGATCGTCACCGATATCCAGTCCGAGACCAACGCGACGATCTTGGCTAGCGAGCAGGGTTCGGCCAGGGTGCGCCAGGGCGTCGACCTCGCCCGCGAAGTCGTCGAGGCGCTCGACCGCATAGCCGGGATGGTCGATGAGACCACAACGGCGACGAAGGAGATTTCGGTGGCCACCCAGCAACAGCGGTCCGCCTCAGATCAGGTGGTCGTGGCGATGACTCAGGTCACCGACGCTTCCCGTCAGTACGCCGTGGGGTCGCGTCAGACTGCCTCGTCGGCGGAGGAGCTCGCATCGGTCGCCGTACGCATGCGCGGGTCGATCGCGACCTTCAACGTCGAGGTCGCTGATCCGGTTGACGAGCCCGAGGCGTGGACACCTGACGGCGCGGACCAGGACGCAGCCGCGGGCGGGGCGCTCGCTGTGGTTGGCGCTGCCGGGAACGGCTGACGGCTCAGCAGCGCTAGCCTCTGAGGCATGACTCACGGCTTCGAGACGCTCGCCATCCACGCCGGCCAAGAGCCTGACCCGACCACCGGCGCCGTCGTTCCGCCGATCTACCAGGTGTCGACGTTCAAGCAGGACGGCGTCGGCGGGCTGCGTGGCGGCTACGAGTACGCCCGATCCGGCAACCCCACCCGCACCGCGTTGGAGGAGTGCCTGGCAGCCCTTGAGGGTGGACGCCGCGGCTTGGCCTTCGCGTCCGGGCTCGCTGCTGAGGACACGGCGCTGCGGACTCTGCTTTCTCCCGGGGACCACGTGGTGATCCCCGACGACGCCTACGGCGGGACCTACCGGCTGTTCTCGCGGGTTCACGAGCGCTGGGGTGTTGCGCACACGCCCGTACGGCTGTCTGACGTCGATGCTGTGCGTGCCGCGGTCGAGCCGGGGCGCACCCGCATCATCTGGGTCGAGACGCCCACGAACCCGTTGTTGGGCATCGCCGACATCGAGGCGCTGGCAGCCGTGGCGCACGACGCGGGTGCGTTGCTCGTGGTGGACAACACCTTCGCCTCGCCGTACCTCCAGCAGCCGATCGCGCTCGGCGCAGACGTCGTGGTGCACTCGACGACGAAGTACCTCGGCGGCCACTCCGATGTCATTGGTGGCGCCCTGGTCGTGGCTGATGACGAGCTCGGCGAGCAGCTGGCCTACCACCAGAACGCGATGGGAGCTATCGCGGGACCGTTCGACTCGTGGCTCGTGTTGCGCGGGGCCAAGACGCTCGGCGTGCGGATGGACCGGCACTGCGCCAATGCCGAGCGGGTCGTCGAGCTGTTGGTGGCGCACGCCAAAGTCACCCAGGTCTATTGGCCCGGTCTGCCCGAGCACGCAGGACACGACGTGGCCGTGAAGCAGATGCGCGGCTTCGGCGGCATGGTGTCGTTCCGGGTCGCCGGCGGTGAGGCTGAGGCCCTCGCGGTGTGTGCCCGCACAGAGGTCTTCACGTTGGGGGAGTCCCTCGGCGGCGTGGAGTCCCTCATCGAGCACCCCGGGCGGATGACCCACGCGTCGGTTGCGGGGTCTGCGCTGGAGGTGCCGGACGACCTCGTCCGGCTGTCGGTAGGGATCGAGACCGTCGACGACCTGCTGGCAGACCTGTCCCAGGCTCTCGGCTGACGCAGCCGGTGTCGCGGATCCTCTGCGTCGACGTCGGGTCGACGTTCACCAAGGCCGCGTTGGTGGAGGTCCCCTCGGGACGGTTGCTCGCGACCGCTTCCCATCCGACGACGATCGCCACCGATGTCCTCGACGGCTTGGCGGCGGTAGGCGCTGCCGCAGAAGCCTCGGCCGGTGTCGTTGCTGACGAGGTGCGTGCCTGCTCGTCTGCGGGTGGTGGCTTGCGTCTCGCGGTTGTCGGTTACGAGCGGGCCATCACAGCCGAAGCCGGGTCGAGGGTTGGGCTTTCGGCGGGTGCACGGGTGGTGCACGTGTCGGCCGGTCCGCTAGACGCTGCCGGTGTCCGGGCGTTGCGTGCGGACCGACCCGACGTCGTACTCCTCGTCGGTGGGACCGATGGTGGGAACGCTGAGGTCTTGCTGCACAACGCGCGACGGCTGGCGTCTGCGCGACTGAAGGCGCCGGTGGTCGTGGCCGGGAATGTTGAGGTGCGCGACGAGGTGTGTGCGTTGCTCCTGGCCGGAGGGCGTACGGCGCTGCCGACCGCGAACGTCCTGCCGCGGATCGGGGTTCTCGACCCGTCGCCCGCCCGCGCAGCGATCCGCGAGGTGTTCATCAAGCACGTCATCGGCGGCAAGGGCCTGTCCAAGGGGCCGGCGTTCGGCCGGCTCGTACGAGCGGCGACACCCGACGCGGTGCTGGCCGGCGTCGAGCTGCTGGCCGACGGGGCCGACGGGGTTCCCGGTGTAGGTGACGTTGTGGTGGTCGATGTCGGGGGCGCGACGACCGACGTCTACTCGGTGGTGACACCCGACCCGGAGGAAGCGGCGCTGCACCGCGAGGTCGTCGAGGTGCTGTGGCGCGAACGCACGGTCGAGGGCGATCTGGGGATGCGGTGTAATGCCCCGGGGGTGGTGGGGGCGGCGGCGGCCGAGCGCTTGCTTGAGGACTCTGCCTCGTTGGGCGCGGGCGCGGCTGCCCGAGCTGCTGCTCCGGGCTGGCTCCCCTCTACGGACGAAGAGCGCGCCGAGGACCTGACCCTCGCGCGGCTTGCGGTCACTGTTGCCTTGCGCAGACATGCCCGCCCGAGTGACCCGGTGCTGGCTGATGGGCCACGGCGCGCGGGCAAGGACCTCCGGTCAGTGGGATTGGTGGTCGGTTCGGGTGGTGTATTGCGGCACGCCTCGTCGGGTGCCATCGAGCAGGTGCTCGCTCCCGTCATCGGCGACGTCGCGGGTGGCTGGAAGGTGCCCGAACGTGCGCGCGTAGTGGTGGATAACTCCTACGTGTTGGCCGCCGCGGGCCTCCTCGCTGAGGACCATCCGGGCGCCGCCGCCCGCCTGCTGGCCTCCGAGCTCACCTGACCGCGACGAGTGTGTGGAAACGCCCAATCTTGGGGAGATGATGATCAAGGAATTCTGCACTGGTGTTTGTGCCCCGACCGGTGCAGAATTCCTTGATCATTGGGGGCGTCGGCGGGGAAGGGTGGTCGGCCGTAGGGTCTCCCGCATGACCACGCGCACTGCTGTCGAGATCGCCGCTGCTGTTCGCGCGGGTGATCTCTCCGCGACCGATGTCGTTGCGGTGTCCCTAGGCCGAATCGCTGCATACGACGAGCGGATCGGCGCCTTCCAGGTCGTGCGTGCCGAACGTGCGCTGGCCGAGGCCGCTCAGGTAGCCGCCCGCGAGGACCTGGCCGATCTCCCGCTGGCGGGTGTGCCGATCGCGATCAAGGACAACATCGCGGTCACTGGCGAACCGATGCGCGACGGCTCGTTGGCCACCTCGGATCACCCACAGGACCACGATCACCCGGTCGTCGAGCGGCTGCGGGCGGCCGGCGCTGTCGTGGTCGGGATCACCCGGGTTCCGGAGTTGTGCCTCTTTGGGGCGACCGACTCGCCGTTTGGGGTGGCCAAGAACCCTTGGGACGTCACGAGAACTCCCGGGGGTTCATCGGGAGGTTCGGCGGCAGCTGTGTCGGCCGGCATGGTCCCCATCGCCCACGGAAACGATGGGCTGGGGTCGATCCGAATCCCAGCCGCGTGTTGCGGCCTGGTCGGCCTCAAACCAGGGTCAGGCGTGGTGCCCTCGGGGATCGGGAACAACGACTGGTACGGCATGTCCGAGAACGGCCCGCTGACCACGACGGTGGCGGACGCAGCGTTGATGTTCTCGGTCATGGCGGGGCGTCCCGGCTATGCCGACGTACGACCTCCGGACCGGCCGTTGCGGATCGGCTGGTCGTTGCGCAGCCCGGTTGCAGTGGCTCAGCTTGACGATGCCTGGGCAGACGGTGTCCGGCAGGCAGCAGAGGATCTGGCTGCCGTCGGCCATACGGTCGAGGAGGCGCCGTTCCCCTATCCGCTCAACGCGCTTCCAGCCCTTGAGCGCTGGTTCGGCGGCGCTTCCTGGGATGCCGAGGGGCTGGACCGCAAGGCGATGGAGCGGCGCACCCGGGTGCAGGCACGCCTGGGCGACGTCGTCAGGCGCTTCGACCTCGCCCAGGAGAAGCAGAAGCAGAAGTGGGTCGCGCATGTGGAGCCGTGGTTCCGGCGCTACGACGTGCTGTTGACCCCGACCCTGGCCACACCCCCTATCTCCTCCGAGGAGTGGGGAAAGGGGTCCTGGGCTCGGTCGGTGTGGGCCAACCTGCGCTATGCGCCGTACGCCGCACCCTGGAATGTCGTGGGCTGGCCCGGAATCTCGGTCCCGGTCGGGGTGCACCCTCAGGCAGGGACGCCGCTAGGGGTCCAGCTGGTGAGTCCCCCCGGGGGTGAGGTCGTGCTCCTCGGGCTGGCGAGTCAGCTCGAGACCCGGCGGCCTTGGACGCGGGTCGCCCCCGGCTTCGCCAACTGACCTCAGCGCAGCGCTCCTCGGGAAGGCGGGGGGGGGGGGGGGGGGGGGGGGGGGGGGGGGGGGGGGGGGGGGGGGGGGGGGGGGGGGGGGGGGGGGGGGGGGGGGACACCCACCCCCCCCCCCCCCCCC
>JANPBY010000215.1:0-1701 GCA_031430645.1 Actinomycetes bacterium | reverse complement strand
GCCTTCGCCGTCTCAAGGGACGGTGCCCCGGGGGACGACCCACTCCATCGGCTGGCCCGTCACCTCGGCGATCAGGTCGAAGCCCTGTTCGTAGTGCAGGACCGTCAGGCCAGCGAGCTCGGCCGCCGCCGCGACCAGCAGGTCGGGCACCGGGACCGCTCGGTGCAAGCCGCGGTCGGCCAGGGACCCTTGGACCTCGATGGCCCGCTCGAAGGCCGCATCGCCGCACGCCACCCTCGGGTAGAGCGACCGCTCCGACAGCATCTCGGCGTGGTCCCTTCCGGTGCGGGCGCTGAAGAGCACCTCGAGGTCGACCATCGAGCAGGTGGCGACCCGCCCCCCCATGAACATCGGGCTGACCCGGGCGAGGACGTCGTCGTGGTGGAGGCGCGCCAGCGCGCTGGTGTCAGCGAGGTGGGTCGCCAAGGTTCCGTCCGCCGGCGCGCCACGCGCCCCGCATCACCTCGGGATCATCGAGGTCCATCCCCTCCCGTCGGTGCAGACGCTCGAGGTGCCGGGCGCGCCCGCGCACGCGGATGACCTCCCGCATGGCCTCGGCGATCGTCTCGGTGGTCGTGACGGTGCCGAGCAGCTCCTTCACCTGGCGCACGAGCTCGTCGTCGATCAGCAGCGCCGTCTTCTTGATCGCCATCCGATCTACCTCCTGAACCATCGACCGGTAGATCACCTTGGCAGATCGTCTACCTTCGGACAAGGAAATCCTTGACCGTCCGCGGTGGCTGTCGTACGGTGCCACCCAGTCAAGGGACTCCTCGGCAGCACCGCTGTGCTCCGAGTTGCCTTCAGGCGGTCCTCTCCCTAGGATCGGCCGAGCCGTGGCCCTGGTGTGTTGCTTCGTCGTCCCTTCGTGGCGACCCTGCGCGCCCCTTGCCCGGCCGGCCGACCACCAGAGCTAGGGAGACGCGTTGCCTGCTCGCACGCCCATCCGCGATCGCTATTCGTTCGCGAACATCGACGAAGCCCTGTCCCTGCCGGACCTCATCTCGGTCCAGCGCGACAGCTTCGAATGGTTCTTGCAGGAGGGTCTCAAGGAGACCTTCCGCGACATCTCGCCGATCAAGGACTTCACCGAGACCCTCCAGTTGGAGCTCGAGTTCGATCCTGACGACGAGGACCTGCGCCCGCCGCCGAAGTTCACGGTGGAGGAGTGCAAGGAGAAGGACATGACCTACTCCGCTCCGATCTTCGTGCGGGCCCGCTTCATCAACGCGGCCACCGGCGAGATCAAGGAGCAGACGGTCTTCATGGGGGACTTCCCGATGATGACCGACAAGGGCACCTTCGTGATCAACGGCACCGAGCGCGTGGTCGTCTCGCAGCTCGTGCGGTCCCCGGGCGTCATCTTCGAGCCCGGCGAGCGGTACCGCCTCCGAAACCTCACCAAGCACCAGCTGGTGAAGGGCACGGTGCACCCCTACCGCGGCGAGTGGATCGAGTTCGACGTCGAGCAGAAGCCCGGCAAGGACGTCACCGCCGGCACCCGCGTCGCCCGCAAGCGCCGCCTGTCGATCTTCGTCCTCATGCGGGCCCTCGGCTACGGCGAAGATCGCTGCCCTGGCTTCATGGAGGCCTTCGTCCGGCACTTCGACTTCCACGAAGGCCAGTGGGAGAAGGACCGCGAGCTGGCGGTCACTCGTGAGGAAGCGCTTGTCGAGATCTACAAGCGCGCCCGTCCGGGCG
>JANPBY010000214.1:0-2792 GCA_031430645.1 Actinomycetes bacterium | reverse complement strand
CCTGACGCACGCGCTCTGCGTCGGGATGCGTGCTCCAGACCCATTTGAGGAAGTCCATGGCCTGCTCTGCGCCGGGGCCATCAGAAAACCCAAAGGCTGTGTCAACGGCGTCGAGTACTCGTTGTTCGGGCGAGCCGTCCTGATAAGCGTCGGCAGCTATGACCCAGTTGCCCAGTGCACTGCGTCCACAAAGCGAGCGCACCAGACGGCCTCTCGCCACCCTTGCGGCGCCATCAACGGCTACGAACCCCGGGGGCAATGGGACTAGTGGTGTGGTGTCCAGTACGCCTTTCACCAGCGAAAGCTGATCGTCGTCCTCCCCTGCCTGCTCGATCGCTTCTACCACCAGTTTCGTCAGGTCCTCTCCCATCGAGATTGGACCCATGGTCTTGACGCGAACGATCGTGGGAGCGTTCGGAATGTCTCCTCCGAACTTGACCCCGGCGTCGGCCAGGGATTGGACAAGCTGCACGGGTAGCATGGCAACAGGAGCCTCGGGGCGTGAAGGATCCGGTGCTTGCAGAATGTCGCGAGGTCGGAATGGCCCGTCGCCAGGCGAACTGAACAACCACGCAGTGTTCCCAAGCGCCTGGGTCCACGATGTCGGGAGGTCCAAATCGAGTTCTTCAACCTTTCCCTTCCCGAACGGAATGAATGCGAACTTTCTCTTCGCCATTTGTCGCCAGCCACCGCAGGACTCCGCCAGCCACTCGACCAGCGAACGACTTCCGTCCGCTGTGACCGGCCTCTCCAAAAGTCTGAGCGCCGGCTCCGGGAGCTTCCAATCCACCACGAGATACTCATTTGAGCCAAATGAAAGCCCTAGGAACCTCTCCGTCATGTAGCTTGACCGCTGAGCCGGGGCGCTGAACTCGTTCCCCACCAACGACTCCAACTGCGGCCCTGAGCAGCGAGAGCCATCCATCGCAAACTTGAATCGGCCGCAGGGAGAATTGTCCATCGACTCGAAAAAAGCTCGCCAGTCCGCCGCGCTCGACCCACCATCGCTCGCGAGGTACACCCCGCTGACAACCGGAATTGCCGGGTACAGCGTCCGGCGGATCGAGGACGCGTAGGGGTCCGCCAACACGCAAGCATCGGCGGGCACCAGGAGGTGTGCCGCACCCTCGTTGACGCAAAGCACCTTCTCCACCAGGCCTTTCCGCTGGGACTGCTTTTTCCGCACCCAAACGGTGAATGCGACCACTACAGGAACTGCCTCTTCACCGATCGATTCAGGAAGCGAATCCCACCAAGCGGTTACTAGTTCGTCAAGGTCCCAGACTTCGACCTCTTCGAGGTAATGCTGACGATCCGACCTTTTCTGAGCGAGCCATGCGTCGAACACCCAGGCGACCAGTTCCTCACCCGGTCCCGCGAAGGGTTTGAGCGCTGCCTGTACGAGGGGCTCGTTGGTGAGCACGGCCCAGTCGCGCGGAAACCGCGACACCGAGTCCCGGGATCCCCAACCCCCCGCCTCAGTGGGCAGGCACACGGGGGAGCACTTTGACCACTCTTCCCGACCGTGGAGTTCGGCGAGCGACTCCAGCAGGTCTGCCAGTGCCTTGGCCCGCTCTTCGGGTACGAACGCCTCGTACCACGTCTGGACGCGCTCCGTGCCCCAATCCGCAACAAGTTCGTCAGGACTTAGCTCTTTCAGCAGTTCGATCGCCTGAAGCCATTGGCTCGCACGGTCCCCGAGCGATCGCCCGCTCACTACGCCACTCCCGAACAACAGTCCCTGTTTCATCCGCTCGCGGGACATCATCTTGGCCAGCGGAGCGGGAAGTCTCCGCGCCCGCTCGGGCGACACGAACTTCACGGCGTCGTCGTCTCCTGAGGGCAGTGGAAGGAAGGGCAACTCGCGGAGGGATTCTTTCGCCGCATTCACGAAGGCTGCGTCCGCAACCCATGCGTCGCCCTTGATGTCCTCTCGTATCGCGGTCGGGAGGGCGTCAAACCCGTTGGTCCAAGCGTCTGACCGCTTCGGCCCTACGGATACCAGCCACTGGAGATAGTCGTGAAGGAGTCTCGGGATCTGTGCGAGGATCTCCCGATGCCAGGCATTCCCGTCGAGTTGCATGATCTCTTGGCGATTGATGACCAGCAGCCAATCGGCCTGAATGTGCAGGCCCAAAGGCAGAGAGACCGCGGTCGGGAGCAGCGCGAACGCCACCCCGTGGTGGGGCGGCGTCGGCGCCCCCGAGCCGTCCAGTGGAGTGAACGCCAGCACTTCCCGAGCGCGACTCGCCTCTTCGTACACTCGCTCTTTCTCTTCCGGGGTTGGCGAGAGCTGGCGGTGTTCCAGAAAGCGGGCTACCGCGTCCCGCGACGGGGTGTATTGGGAGCAGAACACGACCCACCGTCTGCTCTGCCCCTCCCCGTCTCCAACGGCGCCGACTTCCGAAGCGCCCCGCTCGTGCTCCGCTGCTTTCCGTAGTTCCAGCAGCCAGTTGTTCGTGCCGAGTTCGACTTCCTTCACGCCGCGCCAGGCCAGAAGCGGAAGGAGCGACTTGTCGTCCCCCAGAACCGCCTCGAAGTCGCTCTGTGGCGATAGAAGACCGGCTAGTCGCCCAGTCAGGTGGAATCGGCAGGTCATCCCTTCCGACGGTGTGCTGGCTCCATCGTCCCATTCCGGGAGCACGGCACCGATCCAATCGCGCTGCAAGTCGCCAAATGTCTCCCCCTTCACCACCGGAACCTGAAGCTTGAATCGCCAATCCCCCGAACTGACATGAACCCTCTCGAAGCTCCGGAAGACAGCCTTGAATCCGACCCCCATGAACCCGACG
>JANPBY010000213.1:0-7154 GCA_031430645.1 Actinomycetes bacterium | reverse complement strand
CGACGTCGCCGTCACGCCCGGACCAGAAGTAGACCGCCACAGCCGCAAGGACATAGAAGACCAAGAGGCCGATTGCGAGCCCGTGATCGCCGCCGATCCAGGCCGCGAACGCGACGACGGCACCGCCGGCGCCGAGGACGGCAGCCGCAGCCCAGCGGCGCCCGGTCAGCTTGGTACTCGCCACATCAGTTCTCCTCGTCAGGGTTGAAGACCTCTTCGATGCCGAGCTCGAAGCAGCGTGCAATCGCAAAGGCCAACGGCAGCGACGGCAAGTAGCGACCAGTCTCAATCGAGTTGATGGTCTGCCGTGACACTCCGAGCAGGACGCCGAGCTCGGCCTGCGACAGCTCTCTGGCCGCACGCAGCTCGCGGACCCGGTTCTTCACATGACAAGGATACTTGACACCTATGAAAATGTCAAGCGACCTTGTCATCCCCGCTGTTGGGCCGCCCACCCCAACCACCCGCCCCGACCCCACTTCACGCGCGACACGCCGTCCTCACGTGTCATCCACCGCGCTCACCGTCACCCTTTTGGCGCGTGAAGTGCTGGACGCCTCTCGTCTTCACGCGCGAAAAGGCACCAACGAGCGTGGTACATCGCGCGTCAGGACGGCGTGTCGCGCGTGAAGTTGGGGGGGAAGTTAGGTGGTGGCGTCGACTACTGCGCGGGCGGTGAGCAGGGGGCGCAGCCAGGCGCCGAAGGCTGCGTGGACGGGGTGCTGTTGGTAGGCGACGAGAGCGTCGAGGTCCTCGTGGGTGGTGACGAGCACCAGGTCGTACGACACCTCGGTGCGCGCCACGTCCAGGCCGACCGACAGCGAGCGGATCTGCTCGATCTCCGGCGCCAGCTCCTCGAGCCGGCGCTGGGCCTCAGGTGCATCTGCGGCGTCGGTGAACTTCATGAGCACGGTGTGGGTGATCACAACAGCCTCTCGGGATCGGGAGCGGGATGGCTTGCGATGATCAAGGAAAGGACCACCATTTGGGCGCCCAAATGGGTGTGCTTCTCCTTGATCATTTAGAAACGGGGATCAGATGGAACCTGGTGGGGTGAAGTGGGCGACGGCGTCAGCTTCGGTGATGACGTCGGCGTACTTCGCATCAAGGTCGAACAGCGCGGCTTCATGCGGGCGTGCATCCCGGTCGCCGCAAGCCTCGCGTACGACGAGCGGCACGAAGCCCGACGACACGGCGTCGACCGCAGTCGCCCGGACGCAGCCCGAGGTGGACAGTCCGGTCACCACCACGGTGTCGATCCCGGCGGCATGCAACTCCTCGGCGAGGCCGGTGCCGAAGAAGGCGCTCGGGAACTGCTTGGTGACGACCCGCTCCCCTGGCAACGGAGCGGGCCCCTCGGCTAGAAAATCCCCGAGCGGGTTGCCGGCCTCGAAGCACCGCAGCGCCCCCACCTTGCGGAAGAACACCCCACCGTCGGCGCCGCCCGGCACGTACTCCACCCGCGTGAACAGAACCGGGACACCCGCAGCACGTGCTGCCGCGACCACGCGCCGACATGAGGCCACGGCATCCTCGACTCCGGCATAGAGAGGAGACTCGGGATCGAGGTAGGCGCGGCAGACATCGATCACCAGGAGAGCCGGCGAGGAGCCCCAGCCGAGCCGCCCCGAGAACCCGGCCTTGGTGTAGTCGTCCGCGAGGTCGACCATGGTCTCGTCCACACCGCTGAGTGTAGTGTTGTGGAACAGCGTTTCACCAGATCGAAGAGCGAGCAGGAGGCGCCGCGTGTCCGACGTGACCATCGTCGAGGTCGCCGCGCGCGACGGCCTGCAGAACGATCCCGCCGAGCTGAGCACCGCGCAGAAGATCGAGCTGGTCCGCCGAACGGTCAGCGCCGGCATCACCCGGGCCGAGGTCGCCAGCTTCGTCAACCCCAACCGAGTGCCGCGGATGGCCGACGCCGAAGCCGTCGTCGAAGGGCTCGTCGCTGAGGGAACCGCGGACGGCCTGGCCATGATCGGCCTGGTGCTCAACGCCCGTGGCTTCCACCGGGCGGCCGAGACAGCAGTCAACGAGGTCAACCTGGTCGTCGTCGCGACCGAGACCTTCAGCCAGCGCAACCAAGGCATGTCGACCGAGGACGCTGTCCGAACCGTTGAAGAGATGGTCCCGCTCGCCCGAGCAGCCGGGGTT
This sequence comes from Actinomycetes bacterium, assembly GCA_031430645.1. Classification (GTDB taxonomy): domain Bacteria; phylum Actinomycetota; class Actinomycetes; order DATJPE01; family DATJPE01; genus JANPBY01. Next base: position 5,000 of record JANPBY010000213.1, on the reverse strand, counting down.
GTCCCTACGGTCACGCTGTCTGCGTCCTTCGGCTGCCCCTACGAGGGCGTCGTCCCCCTCGATCGCGTGGTCGCTCTCGCCGAGCGGCTCGCCGCCACCGGGGTGGAGGAGCTCGCGATCGCCGACACGATCGGGGTCGCCGTTCCGGCCGACGTACGGACTCGAGTCAAGGCCGTCCGGGCGGTGACCGGAGACGTACGGCTGCGCGCGCACTTCCACAACACCCGCAACACCGGCTACGCCAACGCCCTCGCGGCTTATGAGTCCGGCATCACGGTGCTGGACGCGAGCCTCGGTGGAATCGGCGGGTGCCCGTTCGCCCCCAAGGCCACCGGCAACATCGCCACCGAAGACCTTGCCTACCTGCTCGAGCGGTCCGGCATCAGCACCGGGCTCGACCTCGAGGCGCTGATGGCCGCGTCGGACTGGCTGGGTGAGCAACTCGGCCGGCCGACCCCCGCCCTGGTGAGCAAGGCTGGCGGCTTCCCCACCGGTCAGGACGCCGCGTGAGCACGTCGACCACGGTGCGGGTCGCCGCGGTGCAGCTCTCGGCGACCCAGGACCCGGACGAGAACCTCGCCACCTGCCTCCGAATGATCGGCCAAGCCGCTGACGACGGTGCCCAGATCGTGGTACTGCCCGAGTTCTGCAACCACGTGTCGTGGTACGACGGCCGCGAGCACGCCTTCCGAATGGCCCAGGAGCTCGACGGACCGTTCGTCCAGGGGATCGCCGCCTTGGCCCGCGAGCGCGCTGTCTGGGTCATGGTCAACGTCACGCTCCGGCAGCCTGACGGCCGGGTCACCGGCACCAACGTCCTGATCGACAACCAGGGTGCTGTCGTCGCCACGAGCGACAAGCAGGTCCTCATGGGCAGCGAACGCGACCACCTCGACGGTGCCATGACGCCCGGGCCGGTCGTCGAGACGCCCTTCGGCCGGGTCGGGATGTACTCCTGCATGGACGGCGTCATCAATGAGACCCCACGCGGCCTGGCCCTCCGAGGTGCGCAGGTACTGCTGAACTCGTTGAACTCCTTCGCGCTGGACGAGGCCTCGCTGCACATCCCGGTGCGCGCGCCCGAGAACCGGGTCTGGGTGATCGCGGCTAACAAGGTCGGACCACTCGTTCCCGCCGATCGGCTGGGTGCGGTCAGCCAGGCCGTTGGCGTGCCCGAGGACCGACTGCACGGAGCGGGCGAGAGTCAGGTCGTCGCGCCTGACGGAACGGTGGTGGCCCGAGGTCCGCTGACCGGCGAGGCCGTGGTGATTGCTGACATCGAGGTCGAGCGCGCCAATGACAAGCGGCGCCCTGACGGCACCGACGTCTTCAAGGCTCGCCGTCCGGACGCCTACGGCCCGTTGCTCGATGCACCCCACGGCCGCGTGCATCCGGCCGGCGATCCCCAGGTGACCGTCGCCGTCGTGCAACCGGCCGCCGACGGGGCCGACGCCATCCCCGAAGCAGCGGACCGGGTACGCGACGCCGTCTCCCGTGGTGCCCAACTCATCGTGCTCCCCGAACTGTTCTGCTTCGAAGGTGGCCGCGTGGTGGCCAGCGACGACGCCGAAGGCCGTACGGCGGCGGCGATCGCGGCACTCCGGAACTCGTTGCACGGCAGCGCTTCTCACGTCGTGGTCTCCCTGCCCGATGACGGCGCGCACGTGGGCATGGTGATCGGCGCTGCGGGCATCGTGCATCGCCAGACCCAGCTTCATCGCAGTGCTCGGCACGCCTCGTGGGTCGCGCGGCTCGGCGATGCAGCCACCGGAATCGCCGTCCTCGAGCTGCCGTGGGGTCGCCTGGCGGTGGTCATCGGCGACGACGCCATCTATCCGGAGACCTTCCGTCTGGCGACCCTGGCCGATGCCGAGGTGGTCGCTGTGCCCTTCTCGGTTCAGGAGCCGTGGGAGTTGCGCACGGGCCTGGTCGAGCGGGCCGGGGAGAACCGGCTCAACATCGTGGCGGCCAGCCGGCCCACGCCATACGGCGCCGGGGCGGTGATCAACCTGCCCAAGGACTTCACCCTCTGGGCCGCTTGGGACAAGGCCTTCGACGGCGTCATCAGCCACCCCGACGTTGACCTGGTCGCCGCCGAAGCGACGACCCACCTCGGCGAAGTGAGCCCCGCGCAGGCCGCAAACCGCTTCGTCTCCAAGGGCACGGACCTCGTGGACGGGAGGCCTTGGCAGCTGATGGACGCCTTCGTCAAGCCTGTCGACCCGGGCGAAGGGACGGCCACCCGTTGACACCGACCCCGAAACCTCTTACGTTTTCCTGTAACAGCGTTCCACTAGTCGGAAAGTAGGTCGTCAAGATGTCCGGCGAGACCCTCCAGCACGTCTCCGACTGGGTCAGCAACGCCGAGCCTGTGGACATCTCTGCTGCCTACGCCACCTGGACGCAACTCACCCGGGAGCTCACCGCTCGGATCGAAGAACGCTTCGCCCTCGAGCGGGACGCCTCGGTCCAGCCGTGGGAGTCCTTCACCGGCAACGGGCAGGCAACCGGCTCGATCAAGGCCTACGTGGGGACCGAGGTCGATTGGTACGTCGACTCCTACATCCACAACCCTGACGTCTCCTTCTGCAACCTGCATGTGACCGCCTGGCTCGGGCCGCAGGTGCGAGTGCCGCACTTCGGTTTCGCGGTGGCCTGCTTCCCCGACCCGTGGGCGTTCTGCGACCTGCTGCCGCGCGCCGACCTGGTCCGCGAGCCGGAATACTTCGAGCGCTACTACGCGCCGCGCAACGACGCGTGGGTGAAGCTGCGGGCCGAGAACCCCCAACTCAAGTGGTTCACCAGCCTGGACGGCTTCGTCCGGGCCACGCTGTCTCCAACGGCGTTCTGCTACTCCGGTCCGGACGAGGCCCGCACCTATGACTTGGTGCGGGACTACGCCCACGGCCAGCTCGACCTGTGGTTCGGCTACCTGGACGACGCCGAGCCGGTACCCGCCGAGGAGCAAGAGGCCTTGGCTGCCGCCGACCTGGCTATGCGCAAGAACGTCGCCGAGCGCGACCCAGCCAACGTCATGGCCGTCCGCTACTTCGGGGCCGACGTCGAGCCCGAGCTCGTGAAGTCCTTGTGGGGCGCCGACCGCACACTTCCCCGCCCGGGGGTCACTGGATGACCGACTGGGCCGCTCCCACCGACGTCCGCGCGCTCTGGTGCGCAACGCGCGTCAACGGCGCCGCAGAGCCGCTCGACACGATGCATCTCAAGGTGCACTACCCGGCCGCCCCCACGGGCAGCCAGGACGAGCGGATGTCCGGGCGGTTGGCCGCCGACGAGACCCTGGCGCCCTACCCGGTGGTGCTCGTACTTCCTGGCATCAACGTCGCCCAGGACTCCTACCGCTGGGTCGCCTGCACGTTGGCACGGGCTGGCTACGCCGCTGTCACCTACGACTGGGTCGGCGAGATCTTCCCGGGAGAGTCCGGCATCACCCCCGGGCTCGACCTCGATGCCGTCCGGCCGGAGACGTACGGCAGCCGACCGAGCGCCACCGGCATTCGCCCGCTCCTCGACGCTCTCGCCGGCCTGAACGTCAACTCGGCGGTCCTCACTGGGCTGCTCGACCTCGAGCGGGTCGCGATCGTCGGCCACTCCGCGGGCGGAACCGTGGCTCTGCAGAGCGCGCGCATCGAGTGGTTTCCCGAGGTCCGCGCGGCTGTCAGCTACGGCGCCCACGGCGGCCTCTCCACCGCACTGGGCTGGCCCCCCGCATCCATCCCGCCGGTCCTCTGTGATGTGCCGTTGTTGATGGCGTACGGCTGCGAAGATGGCGTCGTCGCGGCCAGCGCGGTCCGCTACGGCGAAGAAGTCTCCGCCGACCGACGTGACGTCGTGGCGCGGACCTTCGATGAGGCACTCGACCGCTCGGCAGGAAATGCGTGGCTCGTCCAGCTCAAGGGGGCCAACCACTTCACCCCCATAGAGGTCGTCGACCCCACGTCTGCGCGGGCCTTCCTCGACAGCGAACCGACCACCGACCCCGCGGAGTCACGCGAAACCCTCGGCCCGCTGATCACCAACTTCCTCGACGCCTACGTTCGCGACGATGCCGCCGCGCTCGATCGGCTCGAGGATCTGCTCATCCACCCCCCGGCAGCGGTCTCCACCGCTCGCCGGCGCTGACGGATACGTCTGAGAGGCCTGCACCATGTTCAAGAACTTCTGGTACGCCGTCGAGTTCAGCAAGGACGTCAGCAGCAAGCCCCTGAAGTTCGTCTGTCTGGGCCAACAGCTGGTGATGTACCGCAAGGTCGACGGCTCGGTCGTGTGCCTCTCTGATCTGTGCGTGCACCGCGGTGCCGCCCTGTCCGAGGGCACGATCAAGGGCGACTGCATCGTGTGCCCGTACCACGGTTGGGAGTACGAGCCCGACGGAGCCGTCTCGAGAATCCCTGCGAACACACCCGATCGGGCCATCCCGAAGAAGGCCCGCGTCGACAGCTACCCAACGCTCGAGAAGTACGGCTTCGTGTGGGTCTTCCTCGGTGACCTGCCCGAGTCCGAGCGCCCTCCCATGCCGGAGTGGCCCGAGTTCGACCAGCCGGACAAGTACCGCGCGGTCTACGGCGAGTACCACTGGAACTCCAACTACGAGCGCATCCTCGAGAACGGCACCGACATCGCGCACGCCCCCTTTGTGCACGGAGGCGCCTTCGGCAACCCGGAGATGGCCGAAGTTGCGGATCACGTCCTGGAAGAAACTCCTTGGTCCTGCTTCACCGCGGTGACTCTGCACCCGCCGGCACCCAAGGGTCGCAACAAGCGGCTCACGGACAACAAGACCAAGAAACTCAAGGAACGACCCGGAGTGCTCACCAAGACTGGCTGGATGCTCCCCAACATGATCCGCCTCGAGGTCAACCTGCCGTTCGGGCAGATCGTCATCTACGACACCAACATCCCGATCGACGAGAACACCACGCTGGTGAAGTGGGTGGCGCTGCGCACCTTCTTCAAGGGCAAGTGGGCCGACCGCGACGCCA
>JANPBY010000212.1:0-44289 GCA_031430645.1 Actinomycetes bacterium | reverse complement strand
GCACGACTCGGCGTAGGTGTCCGCGTCGCGCTGGGCGCCCCACATGTGGCCGGCCTTGTCGATGCCGCCCAACGTGACGAACATGCCGGACCAGTTCTCTTGGCCCATCATGGCGATGGCGGCGTCAGCGACCCACGTGTCACCTCCTTCGTGTCCCACGGAGGACCTGGGCGTGTGCGCCGTCAGGGTCAGAGGTGTGCGATGACCGGCCCCAGTCATGCCTCGGTCGCCCTGGACGCCGAGATCAGAGCGGCCAACGAGGCCTCGATGCTGGCGAGGGAGAAGGCGAGGGACGCCGCCAGAGCCCCAGCGGCCCCCGACCCGACGCCTCCGGCCCCCAAACGACGGGAGCCCGCCCGACGGGCTGCCGTTCAGCCGTCGCCTTCGCCGGTGCCCTCGCCGTCCCCGGCGAAGGCGGCACCACCCAAGCCAGGCCCGACCGCCGACGGCGGGCTGGTGCTGAGTCCCTCGGAGGCCAAGGCGATGGTCGAGATGATGGAGAGCCACCCGGACTACCAGCGCTACACCCGACCGAAGGGGACGCGACGATGAGCCGCGCCTCGGGAGTCGAGATGGACGTAGAGGCAGCCAGGCGCGCGGTCCCCGACGACTCGATCACCCTCGGCAAGGACGACCGGCTGGCGTGCGCTGGGTGCGGGATCTCCGAGCCTCGGCCCGCCTCCGCCGAGTCGCTGGAGTTCCGCGACATCGACGTGGTAGCGCCCAGCGGGCGTGCTGCGCACCGACCGGGTGGATATGACCCGCTGCCCGGCGTGTGCCGACCGGCGAACCCTCGCGGAGGCGCTGGTTCTGACGCACCCGGCGCTCTCGGGCAGACTCGGGCCGGAGCGGGCAGTCCAGGTGGCTGATGGTGTCCTGGCGGGCCTGGCTCTGCTCGGTCGTCCCGCGCTCCTCCCGTCGGTCAGCGACATCGACCTCGGGCTGCACGTCCGTCATCTGTCCCGTGTCGGCTCGGGCTTGGCGTGGCGTGTTCTGGCCACCGCCCGCCATGCCAACCCCTACCCGTTCGCCCACGTCTCGCTAGTCGACCGAGGACGACTGCGGAGCGCCTACGCCGGGATGCTGGCCGAGAAGATCGCCACCTCGGCCCCTGACGTGCGACTTCCTCCGCCGACCGGCGAGGCCTGCCTGCTGTGCGGGGTGGGCGGCGTCGTGATGCCCGCTGGACAGGTGGCCCGCCTGGGTGGTCGTGGCCGTGCCCAGCGCGAGGTCTGGCGTGAGTTGACCGCACCCTCCGATGCCCTGGGCGGTCGCCCCTCGCCGGACCCGATCGTCGGTCAGGCCTGCCCGCCGTGCTACGACGCGCTGGACTCGGTGGGCTCGGTCGGACCCTCGGCTCTGGAGCGGGCACTGGTCGAGCACCTGCGCGCCTCGGGTCGCACGAACGAGGCCGTGAAGGTCGAGGCCGCGATCAGCGGCGGGGGCCTGGTGGGGCTGGTCGGCTGGGCCGTGACCGAGTGGGAGCCGAACGGCGAGCCCTGGGGCCACCTGCGATTTAGCCCCTGACCCCGAGCAATATCCGGCATTCGCGCTCACTTTGTCAGGCACGATGGCGGGGTGGACGAGCACCGGTCCGAACCGCTGCCTGGCGGGAACATGGGCGAGGTCCGGCGAGTCGGCGGGACAGTGCGGCGACCGTCTGGCCCCTGGACGCCGCAGGTCCAGTTCCTCATGAGAGCCCTGCGCGAACGTGGCCTGGACTTCGTGCCAAGACCTCTCGGGCTGGACGACGAAGGGGCCGAGTCCATCGAGTACGTCGTGGGCGATGTGGGCGTCTATCCCATGCCCCAGTGGGTGTGGTCCGACGCTCTACTCGTCGAAGTGGGGCGAACGATACGTCGCCTTCACGACGCGACCAGAGACCTACCGAAGCCAGACTCGGGCTGGCAGCGGCAGCCGGTGATACCGGTAGAAGTCGTCTGCCACAGTGACTTCGCGCCCTACAACGCCGTTTGCCGCGACGGCCACCTCGTGGCGGTCATCGATTGGGACTTCTCCGTTCCTGGCCCCACGGGATGGGACCTGGGCTATGCCGCCTACCGATGGATCAGCCTCACGGCACCCGAGAACCCGGATGGTCGGGCCTGTGGCGTCGCGGAGCAGCAACGCAGGCTCAGCCTGCTCTGCGAGGCCTATGGCGATGCGGAACCGCACGAGGTCCTCACCTGGGCAGTGCGAAGGCTGGACGACCTAGTCGAGTACTCGATCGATCAGGCGGCTCGCGGAGACGAGAGGTTCTTGGCGACCGTGGCCGCTGGGCACGCGGACCTGTACAGACGCGACGCAAAGTGGCTCCGGGAGACTTACGACGTTCGCGCATAGGTGCCGTTCTCGTTCGCGTGGCGGGTGGGCGAACAGGCATTGTCGCTCGCCGGTTTCAAGGCATCATTCCGGTATGGCCAAGCACGAGCGCGACCAGACGTGGGCTGCGATGTACACGGCGGCAGAGCGACTGACCTCCCGCTATTGCAAGGGCGACACGCTCAAGGTGGCTGCCTTCGAACGGCGGAACTTGACCAACGTCGTTCAGGGCATGCAGGCGTGGGACGAGTGGACGGACTACACGGAGCCTGTCCGCGAGCGGCGGTACTTCTCCAGCAAGTGGACTGAGTTGCAGCCCGTCCAAGATGCGGCGTCGAAGATCGGCACGTTCCTCCGGGAGCGTCCCGACCAGGCCGACTGATATGTGCCGATAGGGCTCTACTTCCTCTGTCTCGAAAGGCATCCTGAACCGCATGGGGGACGACCGCGACATCGCGACCGTGGTGGCGGAACTACTCGCGAGCGGGGCCATTGACTGGGTCTCCACGCACGATGTCCTCTGGCTGTCGACCAAGGGCGACCGCGACACCGCAGCCAAGCAACGCGTAATGCGGGTGTTCGACCACCTCTTCCACGAGTCGCTGATGGTGCCCGGCGACCTGGGGGAATCCGGCTTCGAAGACTGGCAAGGGTCGGCCGCCGACTGGCTTCCTCGCGCTCAGGCCGAACTCGATCAGCTTGATTGGCAGCCGATGGGCGCGGGCTTCTGGTTGCGATCGGCCGACGACGGTCGCACCCCGGCAACGTAGGCGCGCAGATGTGCCGATCTCGCTCGCCGGGGCACTGCTCGCTAGAGGGCGGATCTGACTGAGCGCCTTGAGCAGAACCTGCCGACAATGCGGTCGACCAGCAGCCAGTTCAGCAGCGCCGCCGCCGCGAACATGGGAACCAAGGCAACGGCCCCCCACGGACTGTCGGCAGGGATGCCAGGTAGCAGGCTGGCGAGCGTGGCCACGACGCCCAATGCGGGCAGGAGCAAGACGGCGCAAGGCAGAGTCAAGACGAGCGCCGCCCCGTAGGCCCAGGTTGCGTCCGCCGTCAGCCCAACGGCGGCGAGCACGACGACAGCGCCGACGTAGACCCCGCCGATCTTGCTGCCCCGTATCCCCCACACACGAAAGAGTGTGACAGACCGCGCCGAAGTGCCGTTAAGGGTGGAACTGGCGACAGGCTGCGCGCCTATCGTTGGCGACGTGCCAGCCTCAGGGAGCGCCGACGCGGAGCCCGCGTCCTTCTATCGGGCCACGGCCGATCATGCCCGCGGAGTCCTGGAAGCCGGCGACGGGTGGCCCACCTATGACGCGGGCATCGCGTTTCTGAGCCTTGCCATAAGAGTGGCGGCGTCACCGGATGCGCCCGGCCAGTACCCCGAAGAAGAGCCGATGGCGCTATACATGATCTGGGGTGCCTTGACCGATGCAATGGATGCCCCGGGACGCGGATCCCCTGAGCAGGACGCTGCCGCCGTGGCCCACCTGAGGCGGGCGGCCGCCGAGTGGCTGGCCGTCGTGGACGCGCCGCAGGGCCGAGCCGCCTACTGCGATCGTTGGGTTCACGAGGAATGCGGCTATGAGCGAAAGAAACCCACCCAGAGAGCGCCTTTCTGGCGCGCCTGGTTCAGATGACCAGCGTCCCCGCGTTGACGCGCCAGAAGTGCCGTTAGGCGTCGGTCAGGTCTCCCATGGCGGTCACGATGTCTAGGCGCCAACGCCAATCCAAGGCAGAAAGGGCCGCTCGAAGTTCGGCCTCTGTTCCTATCTGCGCGGAGAACAGGTCGACCAAAGGAGTCTCGGCGACGAACGCTTCCTCCTCGTCTGCGTTGAAGGGCGGCTCGACCGACGCATCGATCGCATCCTCGTGAACCGACTCGAGGAGCTCCTCAACCGCGCCCGCATCTTCGCCGTCGAAGAACGCCCTCAGCGCCGCCAATGCACCCGACGTGAACAGTTCTGTCGGATCTGGGAGCGCCGCTGTGTGAACTCTGCCGTCTTCTGTTCGCCACATGAGTCTGTTCGCCACATGAGGCCAAATCCTGGCACGGGCAGCCGCGCCGACGTGCCGTTCGCGAGTGGCTCGGCCCGCTGGTGAATGGCCGCTTCCGAGAACTCAGTCCTCGCCCGGGACCGTCGGCCCGTTCTCACCACGAGGGGGGATGTGATCCTCCCGGCTGCTCGGGCACAAGTGCTGCCACGCGCTGGAGACAACTAGGTCGCGCGTGTCCGCAATCTGGACGATCGGAAACTCGCCAGTCGCCCTCAGATACTGATCCTGGAGTTCGGTGAGGTACAGCCCTTGGACTTCGTACGAGTCGGCGCCTGCGCGCGCTGGCTGCACGCCAGGCCGGGGCTGTGCGGTGAGCCAACGGCAGGCGCGATCCCCCTCGGCAAGGACCGCTTCGGGATTGTCAGCCACCCAGTCCAGGTCCGCTTGCGATGAACTTCCGTCCATGAACTCTGCGACGTAGGCCCGGAAGCCGGCTTCATCGCGGCCGTCGGCCCGCCAGTGCTGCCAAAACAGCAGGGAGAGCACTCCGAGGATGAAGCCAAGGCTCGCGGCAACAACGACCGCCCGAGAGCGTCGCCACCACCGAAGGGGGCTAGGAGCCTCCCATTCCGTGACCACCTGTCCCATTCCGCAAGTATGGACAGCGGAAACGATGTCTCGTTCGGTTTCAGGAGATCGGTCCGAAGTGCCGTTCGCGTTCGCTTCGCGCACATGCCGAGCCGTGGAAGTCCGTGTCGGTCTGACCGAGTGTTGGCACGGGCGAGGACGATGCGCTTATGCACTGGAAGGTCGAGTCGACGGTCTGGCTGGTGTTCAGCCTGATCTTCTTGACGATGATGCTCGTCGAGGCGCGGATGTGGCGGAACGGCCTTCACGTGGAGCAGCACGACCACGGGTTTCCCGACATGAACGAGGGCCAAGAGATCCTGCGCACTGCCGTCATCGAGGCCGACAAGCGCACCCACAAGAGCGCGGCGGTTAGTTACTTGCTGGCCACGGTTACAGCGGTGGCGAGCCTCGTGGCGACGGTGCTCTGGGACTGAGCCCTTCGTGTGCCCGAGGTGAGGGTCGAGGACACCTGGAAACAGGGCACGTTGGGCTGAGATTGGGCATAGTTCCGGGTTGGGCACCGTAGAACGGGGTCTGACCTGGTCTTTCGGTTGTGGGCGATACAGGACTTGAACCTGTGACCTCTTCCGTGTCAGGGAAGCGCGCTACCAGACTGCGCCAATCGCCCAAAAATGGTGTTGCTCCACCGAGGTGGAGACGGGATTTGAACCCGTGTAGACGGCTTTGCAGGCCGTTGCCTCGCCTCTCGGCCACTCCACCAGGCAAGGCCCGACCCGCACCAAAGAGCAGCACGACTGAGCCCTTCCGAGCGGACGACGGGGTTCGAACCCGCGACCTTCACCTTGGCAAGGTGACGCGCTACCAACTGCGCTACGTCCGCGTGCCGCGGCGGCAATGGCTCTCCGCGGGCGAAGGCCAACCATAGCCGATGACGAGCGAGCGCTCCAAAGCGCTGACGGGCACGGGTGGAGCCCGGCACTATCGACAGCGTGGCCGGAGACGGGCGAGGTCAGGACCCGCTGTGGCCGCGCGCCTCCACCTGGTTGGCCGCCGGGCCTGGGATCCGCAAGGTCGATGTCGCAGTTCTTGGCATCCCCGCCCACCGCACGTCCTTGTCGCCGACCAATGCACACACCACGCCCGCCGCCGTACGCGCTGCTCTGGCCCGGTACTCGACCTGGTCGGCTTCCAGAGATGCCGATCTCGAGCGACTGGCGCCCACTGATCTCGGTGATGTTGAGGAGCCCGATCTCGACGAACAGTCGGTCCGTGACGAGGTCGCCGACGCGATCGGGCGGTCTCGCTTGGTCGTCGGGCTCGGAGGAGACGGTTCGATCATTTACGGAATGGCCCGTGGGCTCGCCGGCGACGAGCTCCAAAGGGCCGGCCTGATCTGCCTGGATGCCCATCACGACCTCCGTGAAGGGGTCAACAACGGGTCCTCGGTACGTCGGCTGATCGAGGTGGGCCTACCTGCGAGTCACGTCGTCCAGGTCGGCATCGCCGACTGGGCCAACAGTCGGGACTACTCCGACCGTGCCCGTTCGTGGGGCGTGCGGGTCACAGCGCGGGGGGAGGTGACCCGCAACGGCATCACCCAGTGCATGCGTGACGCCCTCGACCTTGCCTCGCGAGGGGGAGGCGTGGTTCTGGTCGACATCGACCTCGACGTCTGTGACCGCACGGTGGCACCGGCCTGTCCGGCGAGTCTTCCCGGGGGGCTCTCCGCGCTCGAGGTCCGCGAGGCTGCGTTCCTTGCAGGCCAGCATCAGTCGGTCCGAGGCCTGGCGATCACCGAGGTCGACGCGACGGCTGACGGAGATGACGGACGTACGGTGCGGCTCGCCGCCCTGTGCCTGCTCGAGGCCTGCGCGGGCCTGGTCCGTCGACACGGTGGAACGCCTAGCCTCTGAGGGTGCTGACGACGACTTCCGCTGGCTCGCATGGCTGACCAGCCCTATGCCCACCTCGGTGGCCGGCTGGCGACCGGACTCCTCGATGTGACTGATGACCTGTCGGCCCTCGACAGCGACGGGTGGTGGGCCGTTGTCCTGACCTATGAGGGTTCCTACACCTGCGCCAGGTTCGCCGACGTCCGGGTTGCGCCGTTGCCCCCAGCCGTACGCCCGTGGGTCGGTCCGGATCCCGCCGCCTGGACCACCTCACTTGACCGCCCGGCTTACCTTGCAGCCGTCGAGAGCGTGCGTACGTCCATCGCTGAGGGCACCGTCTACCAGGCCAACATCTGCCGAATCATGTCCGCCCAGATGCCGACCGATCCTGATCTTCGAGGGCTTGCCCAGCGGCTCGCGATCGGCAATCCCGCGCCGTACGCAGGGCTCGTCAGCTTGCCGACCCACGAGATCTCGATCGTTACGGCGTCGCCGGAGTTGTTCCTTGCTCGGGAGGGCGACGTCATCGAGTCCCGACCCATCAAAGGCACAGCCATCGAACCCGAGGGTCTGCTCGCCAAGGATGAGGCCGAGAACATCATGATCGTCGACCTCGTGCGCAACGACCTGGGACGAGTGTGTGCCACCGGGACAGTTGAGGTCCCGGCCTTGCTCTCCGTCGAGCGCCACCCCGGGCTCGTTCACCTGGTTTCCAGAGTCCGCGGTCGTCTGAAGCCCTCGGCGGGCTGGGCCGAGATCATCGAGGCGACGTTCCCGCCCGGTTCGGTCACCGGCGCACCTAAGTCCTCGGCGGTGCAGGTGATTGATGCACTGGAGACCGCCCGCCGAGGGCCGTACTGCGGGGCGGTGGGGTGGGTGGATGCCGACACGCGCACGGCCGCGCTCGCGGTCGGGATCCGTACGTTCTGGGTCGAGGACGGCATGCTGAAGTTCGGCACGGGCGCGGGCATCACCTGGGGGTCCGACCCCGCCGGGGAGTGGAACGAGACCGAGCTCAAGGCGGCACGACTCGTGGCGCTAGCCAGCGGACGGGACTAGGAGACGGATGAAGGTCTGGCTGGATGGGCTGGTCGTGGACGCCGACCAGGCGCGGGTCTCGGCATTCGACCACGGGCTGACGGTCGGCGACGGGGTCTTTGAGACCATGAAGGTTACGCGCGGGGTTCCGTTCGCGCTCAGCCGTCATCTGGAGCGGTTGGCGCGTTCCGCGGCCGGCCTCGCACTTGAGCCGCCAACAGCAGACGCCCTGCGGTCGGCGGTCAAGGAGGCCCTGGCGGCCAATGTCGCTGAAGACGTGGGTCGGTTGCGCATCACCGTCACGGGAGGACCTGGCCCCCTGGGCAGCGACCGGGGGGTCGGCGGTCCAACCTTGCTTATCGCCTGTTCGGCGGCCAAACCGTGGCCCCCCTCAACCGTCCTCATCACCGTGCCTTGGCCGCGCAATGAGAGATCGGCGATCGCCGGGGTGAAGACCACGTCCTACGCCGAGAACGTTGTGGCTTTGGCTTTTGCGCACGCCCGGGGCGCGTCCGAAGCCTTGTTCCTGAACACTCAGGGGTACGTCTGCGAGGGCACGGGCAGCAATGTCTTCGCCGTGGTGGGCGGGCGTCTCGTCACGCCCCCGCTGTCATCAGGATGCCTGGCGGGAGTCACCCGTGAGCTCGTGATCGAGTGGTGTGACGTCGAGGAGGTCGACCTCACGGCGTCGGATCTGGCTACTGCCGAGGAGATCTTCGTGACTTCATCCACCCGTGACGTACATCCGGTGCACGCCTTGGATGGGCGCGAGCTGTCCTTGCCAGGGCCGCTGACCCTCTCCTCAATGGAGACCTTCGCCGAGCACGAGGCCAAGGACCAAGACCCGTGACTCTGCGCTTCCGACCCGCGACTGTGGCTGAGTACCTCGCCTACCGGCAGGTGACCACCCTCGACTACAGCGAGCAGATGACGGAGCACGCGGGGATGACCTTGGAGATCGCGACCAGCAAGGCCGAGTCCGACTTGGCCGAGCTGCTCCCGGCCTCGGGGCTGCTCGCGACTCACCGGCTCACCGTCGCTGAAGAACACGGGGAACGGGTCGGGATCATCTGGGTGGGTCCGAGCCGAGGTGAAGGCGGCGGACCCTGGGTCTACTTCGTGAGCGTCGAAGAGCGGCACCGCGGTCGGGGGTTCGGTCGCGATCTGATGCTGGAAGCTGAGCGCGCGGCCCGAGCTGATGGGGGAGCCACCCTGGGACTCAATGTGTTCGGAGGCAACGCTGCGGCCATCGGGCTCTATCAGAGCTTGGGATACCACATTGAGGCTCAGCAGATGAGCAAGACCCTCACCGAGAACTAGCTGCTGGACGGCCCTCAGCCGGCCAGCAGTCGATCGAGGGCATCGTCGAGGTCGAGGTGCGCCGACTCAGTCCCGCGAGGGACCAGCTCGTAGGAGGCCGTGAGGAAGGCTCTGACATCGCTGTGGGATGCCTCGAGGAGCGCGTGCCCAGTCGGCGACGACAGGGCCATGCAGATGACGGGGAGGCCCTGAGACGTGGACGGCCACACTCCGATGTCCCCCTCGCCAGCTGGCTGCTCCAGGCCCGCCGCGAGCAGGTCTCGGCCGAAGGTCCAGGTCACGGGCTCGGACTCATCCGCATGGAAGACGGCAGTCACTGCGTAGGGATCTGAAGAGGCGTAGCTCAACGAGGCATCGACGGGCATGGACTCCTCGCCAGCGACGACCAGGTGAAGTCGAAGCGCGCGGGTCAGGGGGGCGAGAGTGCTCACCGATGGTCTCCTCGGAACGTCGTGGTGCAACATCCCCTCTGATGCTCGCGGATGTCGTTCGGCTCCGCGCTTAGGGTGTGAGGCGTGGCACACGAGGACAAAGCCGCCGCGCCGTTGGTGTTTGGGGTGGCACCCGAGGCGCCGGGATTCCGCGATCGCTACCTGCGCCGGACCCGAACAACGCATCTCATTTACCGAGTGTTCGTCGGAATCGTTGGGACTCTGATCGTCGCCCTCGGTGTGGTCCTTCTGCCGCTGCCCGGGCCTGGCTGGCTAGTCATTTTCGCCGGGATGGCGATCTTGGCCTCGGAGTTCGCCTGGGCGGCACGCCTGCTGGACTACGCCCGAGACCGGGTACTCGCCTGGACGCACTGGGTGGGCCGGCAGTCCCTCGGGATCCGACTCTTGATCGGGATCGCACTCGTGCTCGTGGTCGCCTTCGTGATTGTCGGCTACCTCAGCGTCGTGGGCGTACCCAGCTGGTTCCCCGACGGCTTCGAGAGTTGGCTCGACTCGTGGGTCCCCTAGTCGGGTAGTCTGCCCCGGCTGCACGAGCGGGCGATTGGCTCAGTGGTAGAGCGCCTCGTTCACACCGAGGAGGTCACTGGTTCGATCCCAGTATCGCCCACCCCCGCTAGTCTGAGCCCCGGCAGCCTCCACTTCTCGCCGATGTGGGGGCTGTCGCTGTTCCTGGGACGGACGCCCCTTTTGGCCCTGCGGCGCCAGGGCTTGGGCGCCCGACCATCGTAGGGTGCTTGGCATGCGCAACTCCCTCCGCACCTCGGTCCGCGGTTCGTTCACAGCCGGTCTGGCAGCAACGGTTAGCCTCGCGCTGGCCGCCACGATCGTCGCGCCGACCTCGAGCGCCTCGAGCCCCGACGCACCTTCGAGGCCTGTGACTGCCTCCGATGGCACCGTTCTGCCCCTCTCAGTGGTGGGTTCGCCCGGCCTCCCGTCTTCGGCCTCGGTGGACCCGGACAACGTTGCGTTGTCGTTGCAGCTCGCCGCATCGGGCTTCACCCAACCGCTGTTCGTGCAGACAGCGGCAGACGGGGTAGCCCGCCTGTTTGTCGTCGAGCGCGACGGCGTCATCAAGATCTTCCAGAGCGGAGCGGTGCGCTCCACGCCCTACCTGAACATCCGCGGCCGGGTGAACTCCTCTGGGAGTGAGCAGGGACTGCTCGGGCTCGTGTTCTCACCGACCTTCACGACGGACCGCCACTTCTGGGTCAGCTACACCGACTCGGCGGGTGCGTTGCAAGTGTCGAGGTTTACTGCGTCGTCGGCCGGTTCCGCAACAGCACAGCCCACGACTGAACTGAAAGTCCTTCGCGTCACACATCCGGACGCGACCAACCACAACGCCGGGATGTTGGCCTTTGGTCGCGATGGCTACCTCTACATCTCCACGGGAGATAGCGGCGGTGTTGGAGACCCAGGAAACAAGGCGCAGAACCGAAAGACCTTGGCCGGCAAGATCCTGCGCATCAATCCACGCTCATTCTGTAGCGACCGGAAGTACTGCATCCCAGCATCGAATCCGTACGCTTCCCCGGGCGGGTATTACGGAGCGATCTGGCTTTATGGTGTGCGAAATGTCTGGCGTTTCAGCATCGACCGACTCAGTGGCGATCTGTGGTTGGGCGATGTCGGACAAGACGCCTGGGAAGAAGTCACCCGGGTGCCGTACGGCCAGAAGGCCCGCAACCTCGGCTGGTCCTGCAGAGAGGGACGTACGGTCTTCAACGCTTCGCGATGTTCGGGCAGCGCGACCTACTACGACCCGACGATCGCCTACAGCCACGCCTCCGGGGAGTCGGTGACCGGTGGATACGTCTACCGCGGCTCCAAGTACGCCTCCCGCCTAAGCGGCCTGTACGTCTTCGGTGATTTCGTCTCTGGGCACCTATGGGTCCACGGGCAAGGGAAGACTGTCCGGGTCGGGGAAGTCGGCCCCTACCGCCTGGCGTCCTTCGGCGAGAGCGGCACCGGTGAGTTGTATGCGGTGACACTCGACGGGAACCTCTACCGTCTAGTCGCCAGCGCAGGCTGAGGGCCACGCCTTCGTCCTCGGGGATAAACCAGCAAGGCCATTCCTCGGGACCCGGCTACGATCGGCGAACCCGATCGACGCATTCGATCACGCCTTCCAGGAGTCAGCCTTGTCAGCCGTTCCGGACCTTCGCATCACTATCGACGGCGCAGCCCGTTCGGTGCCTGCAGGGGCCACGGCTGGCGAGCTCTTCGTCGATGACCGATCGGTCGTGGTGGTCCGGGTCGAGGATCAGTTGCGCGACCTGGCCTACGTGCTCCGAGACGGTGACGTCATCGAAGGCGTCGCAGTCTCGAGCCCGGAGGGACTCTCCGTCGTCCGCCATTCCGCAGCACACGTCCTCGCCCAGGCGGTCCAGGGATTGTTCCCTGGCACCAAGCTCGGGATCGGACCGCCGATCGAGAACGGTTTCTACTACGACTTCGACGTCGAGCGTCCGTTCACCCCTGAGGACCTGGCAGCGCTTGAGAAGCGCATGATCGAGATCGTCAAGCAGGGACAGCGGTTCTCCCGCCGGGTCGTCACCGACGACGAGGCACGCGCCGAGCTGGCGTTCGAGCCCTACAAGCTCGAGCTCATCGGTCTGAAGGGCGGTGCCTCCGAAGACGAGTCCGCCGAGGTCGGTGGGGCCGAGCTGACCATCTACGACAACCTTGACAGGACGGGCGAGCGAGTCTGGGGCGACCTGTGCCGGGGACCGCACGTACCCACGACTCGGCACATCCCCGCCAACGCCGTGAAGCTCCAGCGCAGCGCGGCCGCCTATTGGCGCGGCAGCGAGAAGAACCCGCAGCTGCAGCGGATCTACGGGACAGCGTGGCCCGACAAGGACTCCCTGCGCGCCTACGAGCAGCGGATCGAGGAGGCGGAGCGACGCGACCACCGCAAGTTGGGGGCTGAGCTCGACCTCTACTCCTTCCCTGACGAGCTGGGCTCAGGCCTCGCCGTGTTCCACCCCAAGGGTGGCGTGATCAAGCGCGAGATGGAGGACTACGTCCGCCGCCGTCACATCGAGGAGGGCTTCCAGTACGTCGGGACGCCGCACATCTCCAAGCAAGGCCTCTTCGAGACCTCGGGGCACCTGCCCTACTACGCGGACACGATGTTCCCTCCCATGCACATGGAGGGCTCGGACTACTACCTCAAGGCCATGAACTGCCCCATGCACAACCTGATCTACCGGTCGCGTGGGCGGTCTTACCGTGAACTGCCGTTGCGGTTGTTCGAGTTCGGGTCGGTGTACCGGTTCGAGAAGTCCGGCGTCGTGCACGGGCTGACCCGAGTCCGCGGCCTGACCATGGACGACTCGCATTCCTACGTCATGCCAGAGCAGGCTCCAGACGAGATCAAGCACTTGCTGAGCTTCGTCTTGGGCTTGCTCCAGGACTTCGGCCTCGACGACTTCTACCTCGAGCTGTCGACCCGAGACGACACCTCGGACAAGTTCATCGGCTCCCACGAGCAGTGGGCCGAGGCGACGAGGATCCTCGAGGATGCCGCCACCGACACCGGGCTCGACCTGGTGCCCGACCCGGGTGGTGCGGCGTTCTACGGCCCAAAGATCTCGGTCCAGGCGCGTGACGCCATCGGCCGTACGTGGCAGATGTCCACCGTGCAGTACGACTTCAACCAGCCGGCCGGCTTCCAGCTCGAGTACCAGGCCGCCGACGGCTCGCGTCAGCAGCCGGTGATGATCCACTCGGCGAAGTTCGGGTCCATCGAACGCTTCATGGGCGTGCTTGTCGAGCACTATGCGGGCGCTTTCCCGCCCTGGCTCGCCCCAGTTCAGGTCATCGGCATTCCGGTGGCCGAGGACTTCGTCCCGTACCTGCGCGACGTCGCGGCCCAGCTGGAGGCGGCGGGGTTGCGGGTCGAGGTCGACGACGCCGACGAGCGGATGCAGAAGAAGATCCGCAACGCGCAGAAGTCTAAGGTGCCCTACATGCTCATCGCCGGCGCCGATGACATGGCTGCTGGGGCCGTGTCCTTCCGCTATCGCGACGGCACGCAGAAGAACGGCGTGCCCGTGGCCGAGGCGGTGGCCGAGATCGTTGCCGCGGTACGCGATCGCGTTCAGGTCTGAGTTCTCGAATGTCGGCCTCTGATGGCGACCGTCTCGAGCGGTTGTGGGCTCCGCACCGGATGGCCTATGTCACCACCTCAGCGGCAGGCGATGGCTGCCCGTTCTGCGCGCTTCCGTCAGGCCCCGAGCCCGCGTCACTCGTGGTGGCGCGGGGTCGTTCGGTCTATGCCGTGCTGAACCTGCACCCCTACAATCCCGGTCACCTCATGGTGGTTCCGTACCGTCACGTTGGCGACCTCGACGCGCTCAGCGAAGCGGAAGAGGTGGAGCTGGCGGCAATGACGAGGCAGGCCGTGGCAACGATCCGCGAGGTCGCCTCTCCGCACGGATTCAATGTCGGGCTGAATCTTGGGGGAGTGGCCGGAGGATCGCTGGCTTCGCACCTCCACCAGCATGTCGTCCCACGCTGGGGCGGAGACGCGAACTTCATGACGGTCACGGCTGGGACCAAGGTCCTGCCGCAGTTGCTCGAGGAGACCCGCGACCTGCTCGCGGCCGCCTGGACGTAACCAACTTCGTCACTGTCGGCAGTTGAGCGTGATTCACCAAGCAGCCATGCAGCCTCGGCTAGAACTACTCCGCCGTAACGAGTTCTTGTGCACAGGGGCCTCGCGGGTTGTCGGTGGTTTGGGATAGAATCCTTGCTATGTTCGATCTCTTCGACAGCGTGGGTTTGGCCTCGGCGGATGCCGAGGTCGAGGTGCTCGCGCGGATTCTGGAGGCCGATGCTGCTGCTCGGGCTGCTGGTGATCTGGGGCCAGCCGGGGCGGGGTCGGTGCGGGAGTTGCTGGCCGGGCAGGCGATGGCGTGTGAGCAGTTGACGCGGATGGCTCAGGCGCGGGGTCTGCGGGCGGTCGCCTCTTTGGTTGAGGAACTCACTGCCGAGGACACCGCTCGGGCGTGTGGCCGGGGGAGGCTGATCGGGGAGTTCGTGGTTGATCAGGTGGCGATGCTGTTGGGGGTGTCGCGGGGCACTGCGGAGGTCCGGGTCGGGGACGCGCTCGCGGTGACCACTCGACTGCCCAAGACGCTCGCCGCGCTGGAGGCCGGGATCCTGTCCCTGCCGGTGGTCCGGGTGCTGGTCCGCGAGACCGAGAACACCACCCCGGAGGTCGCAGCGGAGGCCGAGGCCCGCGTGTTGGACGCGCTGGGTCGTGGTCTGGTCGAACGCCTCGGTCGACTCTCGATCGACGAGATCGATCTGCTGGGTCGACTGGAGGTCGGTTTGGTGGCCGCGGTCGCGGTTCGGGCCACCGCCGGTGCCGTACGCACCCTGGCCCGTCGCGCCCTAGCCGGTTTGGATGCCGAGGCGGTGCGGGCTCAACGTGAAGCCAACCGGGCCGCCCGTGATGTGGACACCTGGGCCGGTCGGGTCGGGATGCGCTGGATCGGTGCCGAGCTCCCCGAGGCCCAAGCCGGAGCGGTCTGGGACCGCATCGAGGCCACCGCCCGCGGCCTAGCGGCCAGCCCGGACGAGTCGCGGACCCTCGGTCAGCTCCGCGCGGATGTATTCACCGACCTGCTGCTTGGCGCGAACGACGGGCTGGGTGGCCGGGTTCCTGTTCAGCTGCAGGTCACCATCGACCGCACCGGGCAAGTGACCGCCGGGCGGGCGGGGGCGATGTCGCCTGAGGCGCTGACCGACTTCCTTGCGCTCGCCGCGGCCAGCGGCGGCCGGGTGAAGCTCCGCGAGATCGCCGAACTGAGCTGCCCCGGGGTTCACGACACGCCTGGGCGTTACCGGCCCTCGGCGGCGTTGATCGCCGCGGTGATCGCCCGCGACGTCACCTGCCGGTTCCCCGGCTGCACCGTCCCAGGCACGGTCTGCGACATCGACCACACGATCCCGCATCCCCACGGCCCGACCTGCATCTGCAACCTCGGCTGCCTGTGTAGACATCACCACCGAGTGAAGACCTTCGGCGGTTGGACGCTGACCCACCATGGTTACGGACACTTCACCTGGCGCGACCCCACCGGACGCACCTACGACGTCTGGCCCGACCGCCCACCCCCAGAACGCGAGTAGGCGGATCCTGTCGGCGGCAGGAGGACGCGTCGGCTACCCCAGTGCGGATTCGTGGACCTTGGCGGCCAGGTGTGCGGGCATCGCTTCATGGCGTGCGTACGTCCGGTGAAACGTCGCGGTGCCGTGGGACAAGGAGCGCAGATCGACGGCGTAGCGGGTGATCTCCAGCTGAGGGACCTCCGCGCGAACCAGAGTGCGGCCAGCTCCCACAGGTTCGGTGCCGCCGACCCGGCCTCGGCGGCCAGACAGGTCGCTCATGACCGCTCCGACGTACTCATCGGAGACGAGGACCGAAATCTCGTCGACCGGCTCGAGCAGGCTGATCGTGGTCGACTTGGCAGCCTCCTTGAGGGCCAAGGCGCCAGCGGTCTGGAAGGCCATGTCGGATGAGTCCACCGAGTGCGCCTTCCCGTCGACGAGGGTGACGCGCAGCCCTACGACGGGATAGCCGGCACCGACTCCTCGCTGCATCTGGGTGCGCACTCCCTTTTCCACAGAGATGATGAACTGTCGAGGGACCGAGCCCCCGACGACCTTGTCGATGAACTCGAACCCCATGGGGTCACCGAGTGGCTCCACCTCGATGTCGCACACGGCGAACTGCCCGTGTCCGCCGGACTGTTTGACGTGGCGGCCGTGTCCCTTGGCGGGCCCGGCGAAGGTCTCCCGAAGGGATACTCGCAAGGGGACGGAATCGACGGCTGTGCCGTATCGGGTCTTCAACCGGTCGAGAAGGACGTCGACGTGGGCCTCTCCCATGCACCACAGGATCAGTTGATGAGTTTCCGGGTTGTTCTCGAGCCGCAGGGTGGGGTCCTCCGCGACCAGCCGCGCCAGCCCTTGGGAGAGCTTGTCTTCATCGGCCTTGGAGTGCGCGACGATCGCGACGGGAAGCAAGGGGTCCGGCATCAGCCAAGGCTCGATGAGCATGGGCATGTCCTTGTCGGACAGGGTGTCGCCGGTCTCGGCTCGGGTCAGCTTGGCCACGGCGACGATGTCACCGGCGACCGCCTGACTCGTGATCCTCTGGGTCTTTCCCAGTGGGCTGGAGAGCGCTCCGACTTTTTCGTCGACGTCGTGATCCTCGTGCCCTCGGTCGGCCATGCCGTGACCGGAGACGTGGACGACGGCGTCAGGGCGCAGCGTTCCGCTGAACACCCGGACGAGAGAGATCCGACCGACGTACGGGTCAGACGTTGTCTTGACCACCTCGGCCAGCAGGGGCCCTAGTGGATCGCAGGTCTGTGGACCCTTCAGTTTCCCGTCGGGAGCGGTCACGAGGGGGATCTCGTGTTCTAGAGGCGAGGGAAATCCGCGGGTGACGAGTTCCAGCAGCTCGGCCATGCCGACACCGGTCGGCGTGGCGGCCGCGAGAACCGGGAAGAACGAGCCTCGTGCCACAGCCTTCTCTAGGTCCGCGACCAGGACATCGACCTCCAACGCGTTGCCCGCGAGGTAGAGGTCCATCAGGCTCTCGTCCTCGGACTCGGCGATGATGGCCTCGATGAGTCGGTTTCGGGTGTCCTCGATGAGCGGCAGGTGCTCGGCGTCGGGGTCGCGCGCGACCCGAGTACCCGACGAGTAGTCGTAGACCTTTTGGGAAAGCAGTCCGATGAGCCCTCCAGGCGTACCGTCGTCCTTCGCCATCGGGAGATAGACCGGGAGTACACCCTCGCCGAAGACGCGCTGGCACACGGCGACCGTCTCCTCGAAGTCCGCGCGCTCCTTGTCGAGCTTGGTGACCACGACAGCCCGGGGCATCCGGACTGCAGCGCACTCGTCCCAGAGCAGCTGCGTCGTCCCGTCGAGGCCATCCACGGCGGACACGACGAAAAGCGCCGCGTCGGCTGCACGCAGGCCGGCCCGCAGGTCACCGACGAAGTCGGCGTATCCCGGGGTGTCCAGAAGGTTGACCTTGAAGCCGTCGAACTCGAGCGGGGCCAGGGAGAGTGAAACTGACCGCTGCTGGCGCAGCTCGGCCTCGTCGAAGTCGCTGACGGTCGTCCCGTCTTCGACCCGGCCGGCCCGGGTGATGGTGCCGGAGGCGAGAAGCAGGGCTTCGACCAGTGTGGTTTTGCCGGCTCCGGTGTGGCCCACCAGCACGACATTGCGAATCTGCTCCGGCCGGTCGGCCCTCGGTGCACTGCCGGCGGCCCCGGACGCTCCTGTTGATGCCATGGTCCGGGCCTTTCGGTCGCTGGGTTGTGGGCACGGTCGAGATGCTGAGGGTTGCTGGGGCGCCTTGTGAGCGACTGTGCCCGCGGCGGCGACTTGGCACAAGGGGAACTCGAGAACCCGTGGCTGGTTAGGCTGACGCCCGCCCTTCCACTGCTGACCCCCGGAGTTGCTCGTGCTCGCGCGCTACGCCAAGGCGTTCGTGACCCGAATCCTCACGCCGATCGCCCGAGCCCTCCTCGCCATGGGCATCTCGCCGGACGTCATCACGCTGATCGGCACGATTGGGGTTTCCGCCGCCGCGCTGGCCTTCTACCCCCGTGGAGAGTTCCTCGTCGGGACTCTGATCATCTTGGTCTTCGTCTTCTCCGACACCCTCGACGGCACGATGGCCCGACTGTCCGGACGCTCGAGTGTCTGGGGAGCCTTCCTCGACTCGACGATGGACCGGATCGCTGATGCTGCAATCTTCGCCGGGCTGCTCTGGTGGTACGTCAGCCGCGGGGACGAGAACGTCCTGGCTGGCGTCACATTGGTGTGCCTGATCGGCGGCATGGTCATTTCCTATGCCAAGGCTCGCGCCGAGGGTTTGGGCATGACCGCCAACGTCGGGATCGCGGAGCGCTCCGAACGCCTCGTGGCGGTCCTTTTTGTGGCCGGTTTGCTTGGCCTCGGTGTGCCGTACGCCCCCGAGGTGCTGCTCTGGGTTCTGGCCATCGCCACAGTGATCACGGTGGTGCAGCGGATGGCCGAGGTTCGGCGCCAGACCCGCGTCGCCGAGGCGACCTGAGCGTGAAGGTGCGAGAGCGGGCTACCGACCTTGCCTACGCCGGGGGCTGGGGGGCTGTCCGCTGGATGCCTGAAGGGACGGCCCGCTCCCTGTTCAGGGCGATCGCCGACCGGACCTCTGAGCGTGACGGCGACAGCGTTCGCCAACTGCGGCGCAACCTCGCGCGGGTGCAGCCCGCGTTGGATCCGGCTGAGCTCGATGCCCTGGTCAGGGAGGCGATGCGGCGCTACCTGCGGTACTGGCGGGAGGCTTTTCGGTTGCCGTCCCTCGCCTCGGAAGAGATCGTGGCGTCCTTTCACGTGCCGGCAGGAGGTGACCTGCTCACCGAGACCCTCGCCTCGGGCCGGGGTGTGGTGGTCTCCCTGCCACACATGGGGAATTGGGACCACGCCGGGGCTTGGTTCGCCCTGGAGCATGGCGGTTTCACCACGGTGGCCGAGCGACTGAAGCCGGAGGCGTTGTACGAGCGTTTCCTGGCCTACAGGGAGTCTCTCGGTATGGAGGTTCTCCCGCTGACCGGTGGGCCGAGAGTCCTCCCGATCCTCACGCAGCGGCTTCGTGCCGGTGGCTTGGTGGCCCTGCTGGGCGACCGAGATCTGACCAAGCACGGGATCCCGGTTCAGTTCTTCGGGGCTGAGGCCACCATGCCGGCAGGGCCAGCCGCGCTCGCCCTCTCCACGGGTGCGGCCTTGATCCCGGCGACGCTGTGGCACGAGGACGACCGCACCTGCTGCATCTTCCACCCGGAGGTCGTTCCGCCGGCCAAGGGCACCCGTGGGGAGCGGATCGCAGCGACAGTTCAGGCGGTCGCAGACGTCTTCGAAAGCGCCATTGCCGAGCACCCTGCGGACTGGCACATGCTGCAGGCGTTGTGGACCGAAGATCTCGACGCCCGCACCCGATCCGATCGGGTCACCGACTCATGAAAGTCGACTCGTGAAGATCGGCCTGGTCTGCCCCTATTCCTTCGACGTTCCCGGCGGCGTCCAGGCCCACGTTCGTGACTTGGCTGCCGAGCTGATCCGAATCGGTCACGAGGTGTCTGTCCTGGCGCCTGCAGATGACGATGGCAGTCTGCCGCCGTACGTCGTCCCTGCCGGCAGAGCAATCCCGGTGCCATACAACGGTGCTGTCGCGCGGCTCTCCTTCGGGCCGGTGTCGGCGAACAGGGTGCGGCGGTGGATCCGGGAAGGGGAGTTCGATGTCCTTCACGTCCACGAACCGATTGCGCCCAGCTTGTCGGTGCTCGCGTGCTGGGCGGCGATCGGACCCATCGTCGGCACCTTTCACATGAGTGCAGAGCGGTCGAGGGCACTCAGCGTGGCCTACGGAATTCTGCAGACGGCCTTGGAGAAGATCAGCGCCCGGATCGCTGTCAGTGAGCATGCGCGGACGACGTTGGTCGAGCACCTCGGTGGTGACGCCGTTCTGATCCCGAACGGGGTGCTGGTGCGCAACTTCCGCGACGCAGTTCCCTTCGAAGGTTGGCCAGGAGAGGCGCCAGCAGTCGGTTTTCTCGGCCGCATCGATGAGCCACGCAAGGGGCTGCAAGTCTTGTTGGCCTCCCTGCCGGAACTCGCGGTCGCCCATCCGGGGCTTCGATTGCTCGTCGCCGGCCCCGGTGACGTCGACGAGGTGCGCGAGACGATCCCGTCGGAGCACCGGGACCGGGTCACCTTCCTCGGTTTGGTGAGCGAGGCTGATAAGTCGCGAATGCTCGCTTCGCTTGACGTCTATGTCGCTCCCAACACTGGCGGGGAGAGTTTTGGCATCGTGCTCCTCGAGGCGATGGCCGCCGGCGCCCCGGTCGTGGCAAGTGACCTGGACGCATTCCGCCGAGTCCTGGCCGACGGGACTGCGGGTGCCCTGTTCGTCAACGAGGACGCCCAGTCTCTGGCCAAGGTCGTCGGACAGGTGCTGAGCGATCCGGAAACCAGCCACCGGCTCAAGGCTGCCGGGACCGCGCGGGTGGCGATCTTTGACTGGGAGCGGGTGGCCCAGGAGATTGTCACGGTGTACGAGACCGTAACCCTCGGGCAGCCCAAGGTACGCGAGGACAGCCGCGGTCAGGTGTTCGGCCGCTTCACCCGTCTCAAGGAGGCCTAGTGGTTCCGGCATGGGTCTGGATCTTTTTCTTCGCCCTCCTGGTCTTGCTGTACCTGCGGTCCGTGGCGGGGCGACTAGACCGGTTGCACGTACGTCTCGAGGCTGCGGCGTCGGCCCTTGATGCCCAGCTCGTCCGGCGAAGTGCGGCCGCAAATGAGGTGGCGCACTCAGGTCTGGTCGATCCGGCAACTGCTGTGCTGCTTGCTGATGCCGCGTATGCCGCGCAAGGGACCGGCCGCGCGGACGAATCAGGTCGGGAAACCGCGGAGAGTGCTTTGTCCTTCGCCCTACGGGCGGCACTGGACGAGGACGAAGTCGCCGAGTTGGCTACAAACCCGACTGGACGTCACCTGCTCGAGGAGGTTCAGGCAGCAGGCGAACGGGTGGTGTTGGCCCGGCGGTTCCACAACGACACCGTGCGGGCGACGCTGCGCATCCGGCGCCGCCGCGTGGCCCGGTGGTTCCGGTTGGCCGGTACAGCTCCGTGGCCACGCGCTTTCGAGATCGACGACGCGCCGCCGGCCTTGTCCTGACCACCTGCCAAGCCCACGTACCCTCCTGCTCATGGTCTTGACGAGTCGTCGTGGGCGCTGGCGGATTGCTGTGGTCGTCGCTGCAGCCGGGTTGGCACTGGCCGCGTGTTCATCATCTACGCCGTCGGCCGCACCGTTGGCCTCAGGTAGCCAGTCGCTGGTCGTGCCCTCGGCCACCCCAACGCCCAGTCCCACGCCGACGGAAGAGCCGCGTTCGCTGCTGTCTGGTCGTCCCGGGGAGGTTGACGGTCCGGTGCTCGCCGTCAAGCTGGACAACACTCGCCGGGCCGCCCCCCACGCAGGACTCCCCGATGCCGATGTCGTCTACCTCGAGCAGGTCGAGGGTGGACTCACTCGTTACGCAGCCATTTTTTCGACCCGGATTCCCAAGGTCATCGGTCCTGTTAGAAGCGCGCGCATCGCTGATCTCGAGCTCCTGCCGCAGTACGGCAAGGTCGCTTTCGCCTTCTCGGGGTCCAACCCCAAGCTCCGACCGGTCATTGCCCGCGCGCCGCTGTACGACGTCAGCGGCGATAGAGGTGCGACCGGTTACTGGCGCCAAGCTGGGCGCTACCCGCCCTTCGACTTCTTCGGCAACGGCGTCACTCTGCTCAAACGGGCGCCCAAGGCCGACAAGCCGAAAGACGTCGGGTTCACCTTCGACGATGTGGTCCCCGCGGGTGGTCGAGCCGTCGAAACGGTCACCGTTCGCTGGCCCTCGGCGAGGGCTGCATTCACCTGGTCCACGTCGCAGGCTCGTTGGCTGCTGACCATGGATGGTCGCAAGGCCAAAGCCACGGACGGCAGCCGACTCGGTGGGACGACGGTCATCGTGCAGTACGTGAAGGTCTACCCCTCGATTTACGGCTCCGGGAGTAGCAACACCCCGATGTCTGAGACGGTCGGCAGTGGGAAGGCGCTGATCCTGCGCGACGGTAAGGCGTACGACGCGCGTTGGTCTCGCCCGTCCGAACGCAAGGGCACGACGTGGAGTGTCGACGGGGAAGAGTTTCCCCTCGCGGCCGGACAGGTGTGGATCATGTTGGCCAACAGAGATAGCCGCGCTGAGGTGAAGCGCGCGCCCTGACCGGGGGCTGGACGCCTCGGCGTGGCGCGCTGGCCGGATTGGCCCCGACGGTGAGGTCGTACGGCCGGGGTCGGGCCTACGATGGAGGTCCGTACGTCCCTGCGCACCCCCAGAGGTCCCACGTGTCCACCCCGGAGCCCACATCCGCCATCGCCACCGGCTCTGTTTCTGACGAGCACCTGACTGGGACGGCGCGCGTCAAGCGCGGCATGGCCGAGATGCTCAAGGGCGGTGTGATCATGGACGTCGTCACCGCCGACCAGGCCAAGATCGCAGAGGACGCCGGAGCGGTGGCCGTCATGGCGTTGGAGCGCGTACCCGCAGACATCCGTGCGCAGGGTGGGGTGGCGCGGATGAGCGACCCCGACCTCATCGACGCGATCATCGAGGCAGTCTCGATCCCGGTGATGGCCAAGGCCCGGATCGGGCACTTCGTCGAAGGCCGCGTGCTTCAGTCCCTCGGTGTCGACTACATCGATGAGTCCGAGGTGCTGACCCCGGCCGACTACAGCCACCACATCGACAAGTGGGCCTTCGCCGTCCCCTTCGTCTGCGGCGCCACCAACCTGGGCGAGGCGCTACGCCGAATCACCGAGGGCGCGGCGATGATCCGGTCCAAGGGCGAGGCCGGCACCGGCGACGTGTCCAACGCGACCATGCACATGCGTGAGATCCGCGGTGCGATCCGGCGGCTATCGTCGATGAGTGAGGACGAGCTGTATGTCGCAGCCAAGGAACTCCAGGCGCCGTACGCCCTAGTCGCCGAGGTGGCCGCGCGCGGGTCGCTGCCCGTCGTTCTCTTCACCGCGGGGGGAATCGCCACGCCTGCTGACGCCGCAATGATGATGCAGCTCGGCGCCGATGGGGTATTCGTCGGTTCGGGCATCTTCAAGTCGGGAAACCCCGCCGAGCGCGCCGCCGCCATCGTCAAGGCGACGACCTTCCATGACGACCCCGATGTCATCGCCAAGGTCTCTCGCGGTCTTGGCGAGGCGATGGTCGGCATCAACGTGGCCGATCTCCCGGTCGACCACCAGTTGTCCACGCGCGGCTGGTAGTGGCTGCGCGTCACGAGCCAGGCGATGGTGCCTCGTGAGCGGACCACACGTTGGAGTCCTGGCGCTGCAGGGAGACATCCGCGAGCACATTCGGGCGCTAGAGGCTGCCGGGGCGACCGCGACGGCCGTACGTCGTCCCGCTGAACTGGCCGCACTCGACGCACTGGTCCTCCCAGGAGGGGAGTCCACGACCATCGCGCTGCTGGCTCTGGAGTTCGGGATGCTCGGACCGTTGCGGGACCGGGTGCACTCGGGCCTTCCGACCTATGGCTCCTGCGCCGGAATGATCCTGCTCGCCGATCGGATCCTGGATGGTCGTCCGGATCAGCAGACCATCGGCGGGCTCGATATGACGGTGAGGCGCAATGCCTTCGGTCGGCAAGTGGACTCCTTCGAGGAGGACCTTCGATTCCGCGGGATTGACGGCCCGGCCATGCACGCGATCTTCATTCGCGCCCCCTGGGTCGAGAACATCGGGCCCTCGGTCGAGGTGCTCGCCCACGTCGAGGGCGGACCGGCCGACGGTAGGATCGTGGCGGTGCGACAGGGCCACCTGCTGGCCACGTCTTTCCACCCCGAGCTCACCGGGGATGGACGTGTGCACCGCTACTTCGTCGAGATGGTGAGGGGTTCCCACACATGAGCGGCCACTCCAAGTGGGCGACCACCAAACACAAGAAGGCCGTTGTCGACGCCCGGCGGGGCAAGCTGTTCGCCAAGCTGGTCAAGAACATTGAGGTCGCTGCCCGTACTGGCGGTGGCGACCCCGACGGTAACCCGACGCTCTATGACGCCATTCAGAAAGCGCGCAAGACCTCGGTCCCGCTCGACAACATCGAGCGCGCCGTCAAGCGCGGGTCCGGCGTGGAGCAAGGTGGGTCTGACTGGCAAACCATCATGTACGAGGGGTATGGACCCAACGGGGTCGCGTTCCTCATCGAGTGCCTCACGGACAACCGCAACCGGGCGGCGTCCGACGTGCGGGTGGCGATGACCCGCAACGGTGGCTCGATGGCAGACCCTGGCTCGGTGTCGTACATGTTCACCCGCAAGGGGGTGATCATCGTCCCTGCCGCCGCCGGGCTCAGCGAGGACGACGTCCTCCTAGCCGTCCTGGACGCCGGCGCCGAGGAGGTCAACGACCTCGGTGAGGCCTTCGAGGTGGTGAGTGAGGCGGGCGATCTGGTCGCCACCCGGACCGCTCTGCAATCGGCCGGAATCGACTACGACTCCGCCGATCCGACTTTTCTCCCCTCGGTGACCGTTGAGCTCGAGGAGGAGGGCGCGCGCAAGATCTTCCGCCTCATCGACGCCCTCGACGACCTTGACGACGTGCAGAACGTCTATGCGAACTATGACGTGAGCGACCAGATCATGGAACTCGTCGGCTCCTGACTCTCCACTGTCAGGAAGTCAAGGGCAGGGGCAAGGGCGCAGCAAAGGGGGAGCGGGGCCGGATCCCCAGTGGCATGACCCTTTCGACGTGGCGCGCGAGCTGTTTCCGAGCCTTGCCAGTCGAATGCGGGGAAACGGGGCGATTTGACCTCGCCGATCGCCCCGTTTCCCCGCATTCGCCAGAGCTGGCCACGAAGAAGGGCCGCCCGCCACCTCGCAAGGGTCATGCAGCTGGGGATCCAGCCGCGCTCCCTCCTTGCTGCGCCTTTCGCCTTTGCCCTCCCAGCCGGAGCCTCAGCGGAAAGTGGTGAAGAGGCGCTCGCCGGGTACGGGCTGACGCGCAGCGCCCAGGTAGCGGTCGACTCCGACGCGGTAGCGAGCGCGTTCGGGGGCCACCCGGGCGACCGGTTCGAAGCCAGCGAGGCGCAGCCAGCGGTCGAGGTCCGGCCCGGGATCCTCCGACCCGCGGCCACGGGTCCAGATCAGCTCGGCGTTCGGCGCGCAGGCCACGGGGAGGGTGGCGATGCACTGTTGGACTTGGTCCCGCTCCAAGTTGCCGAAGACCCCGCAGGCGAGGACAACATCTACCGGCACGGCGTCCGCCCAGACCTCGACGGCACCGGCGTCGGCCGTCCGAACCCCGACCTTGCCGTCACCCTGGGGGAGGAGGGCGGCCCCCGCCCGAATCTGATCGGCGAGGAATGGGTCGGACTCCACCAGCACCGCGGTCACCTCCGCAGCCCGCGGGTGGGTTGCAAGGACCTGGAGAACATCGCGCGCGTCACCAGAGCACAGGCTGAGCAGCCGCACCGGCCCCGGCGCGCAGCGGTCGAGGGAGGCCTCGAGCTGGCTGGTCACGACGACGAGACGGCGCGCCAGATCGGAGCCAGGGCGGTCGTAGGCCTCGTGCCAGGCCAACCAGTCGCGCTCCACCCGAGCGACGGTAGGCCCTCGGCGCGTCGGCGCCGGACCCGTCGGCGGTGGCGGCTAGTCTGTCGAACACCTGTCCAGGAACCTGTGTCCGGGACATCTGCGAGGTGAGGAGAGCCGACCATGCGCGTCCTTGGGGTCGACCCTGGCCTCACCCGCTGCGGGCTCGGGGTCGTCGACGGGGAGCCAGGTCGCCCGCTCACCCTCGTTGCCGTGGGGGTGATCGGCACGAGTCCGGAGGCCGACATCGGCGCCCGCCTGGTCGTCATCGAGGAGGCCGTCGAAGCCTGGCTGGATCTGCACCGACCGGATGCCGTCGCCGTCGAACGCGTGTTCAGCCAGCACAACGTGCGCACCGTGATGGGCACAGCGCAGGCGAGCGCGGTCGCGATCGTGGTCGCCGCTCGTCGCGGGCTGCCCGTCCACCTCCACACCCCGAGTGAGGTTAAGGCCGCCGTCACGGGCAGTGGTCGGGCTGACAAGGCTCAGATCGGCGCGATGGTCACCCGCCTGCTTCGCCTGGATGCGCCCCCGAAGCCGGCCGACGCAGCGGACGCCCTAGCCCTAGCGATCTGCCACATCTGGCGAGGCGGGGCTCAGGCCCGGCTGGCCGCCGCGGTCGCCGCAACACAGGCGGGGGCGGGTCGATGATTGCCTCCGTGACCGGGCCGGTCGTCGTCCTTGCCCCAGAGCAGGCCGTCCTCGACGTTGGTGGTGTCGGGATCGCCGTCCAGTGCACCCCGACGACCCTGGCCACCTTGCGCATGGGCGAGGTGGCACGGTTGTCCACGTCTCTCATCGTGCGCGAGGACTCCCTCACGCTCTACGGTTTCCTCGACGACGACGAGCGTCTGGTTTTTGAGCTCCTGCAGACTGCCACGGGGGTCGGTCCGCGGCTCGCTCAGGCAGCCCTTGCTGTCCTCACCCCGGACCAGCTCCGGCGGGCGGTCGCCACCGACGACTTGGTGACTCTGGTTCAGGTGCCTGGTATCGGCCGCAAGGGTGCTCAGCGGATCGTCTTGGAGCTCAAGGACCGACTGGGTGCCCCAGTGGGTCCCGTCGTCAGCCGTACGTCTGCCGGCAGTGCGGCAGCCGGCGGCTGGCGCCCGCAGGTGCACGCCGCACTACTGGGGCTTGGGTGGTCGGGCCGCGAGGCCGACGATGCCGTGGCCGCGGTGAGTGATCAGGCAGGCGAGGATCCTGATGTAGCAGTCCTGCTCAGGCTGGCGCTGCAAACTCTGAGCCGAGGGTGACGCCCGTGACCAATGACCAGCCCTCGACTGATGTGGTCCCGTCGGTCGACCCCGGCGTTTTGAGCGTCGTCCGGCCCGAGGTGATCCCCGAGGATCGCGCGGTCGAGATGGCGCTTCGCCCACGCCGCCTCGAGGAGTGCATCGGACAGGAGCGCGTACGCCAGCAGCTCAAACTTGTCCTTGATGCGGCGCAGGGTCGGGGCAGCACCCCCGATCACGTCTTGTTCTCCGGCCCTCCAGGGCTCGGCAAGACCACGCTGGCGATGATCATCTCCAACGAGCTTGGCGTGCCGATGCGCATTACCAGCGGCCCCGCCATCACCCATGCCGGGGATCTAGCGGCGATCTTGTCCTCCCTAACCGAGGGGGAGGTGCTGTTCCTCGACGAGATCCACCGAATGGCCCGACCAGCCGAGGAGATGCTCTATCTAGCGATGGAGGACTTCCGGGTCGACGTCGTCGTCGGCAAGGGTCCGGGCGCGACGGCCATCCCGTTGACGCTGCCGCCCTTTACCCTCGTGGGCGCCACGACGAGAGCCGGGCTGCTGCCAGGTCCGCTTCGTGATCGGTTCGGATTCACGGCCCATCTCGACTTCTACGCCGCCGAGGAGCTGGTTCTGCTCCTCGAACGCTCTGCGGGCCTGTTGGGTGTGCGCCTGACGGCCGACGGTGCCACTGAGATCGCCGGGCGCTCCCGGGGCACGCCAAGGATCGCCAACCGCTTGCTCCGTCGGGTTCGGGACTTTGCCCAGGTTGAGGGTGACGGTGTGGTGGACCTTGGAGCTGCCTCGGCTGCCCTGGCCCTGTTTGAGGTGGACGACCTCGGCCTCGACCGACTTGATCGTGGTGTGCTCGACGCCTTGTGTCGACGCTTCGGGGGAGGCCCTGTTGGCCTCTCGACGCTGGCGGTGGCCGTCGGAGAGGAGCGTGAGACCGTCGAAGAAGTTGCAGAGCCCTTCTTGGTCCGAGCCGGGCTGCTGGCGCGCACCCCGCGTGGACGGGTGGCCACTCAAGCAGCCTGGGAGCACCTCGGCCTCACTCCGCCGATCGCGCCGGGGCGGCTCGACCTCGGCTTGTTCGCCTCCGAGCCCGCGGCGGATTCGGGGGAGTGACCTCCGCCGCGTAGACTCACACGGCCCGTCACCGGAGCTGGAGGAGGACACCCGTGAATCCGAACAACGTGCTTCCTTTCGCGCTGCTCCTTGTCGCCTTCTGGCTCCTCATCATCCGTCCATCGCAACGGCAGAAGGCAGCCCGGGCGGCCATCATGGCTTCCCTCAAGCCGGGCTCGGACGTCGTGACGAGCGGGGGGATCCAGGGGCTCGTGGTGGCTCTCGAGGACGACGTGGTGGTCCTCGAGATTGCCTCTGGCGTCCATGTCCGATTCATGCGTTCGGCAGTAGCCGCAGTCAAGGCGACACCCGAGGACGACCCGACAGCCTCCGACGGTGCCGCGGATGGTGCAGGCATCATCGACACCAAGGACCCGTCCGAACCCACCACCTGACGCCCCTACGAGGGTCGTCGGGGATACTTCCTCGACTGTCGGGCGCCTGCCCGCGGCGAGCAGGGAGACTTCAGCGCCATGGCAACACCCACACCGTCCCGACCGGGACGCCCCTTGGCCATCGTCGCCCTGTCGATCATCGGCTTGGTCGGCTGGATGCTCATCACGGGCACCACCTCGCCGAAGCTCGGCCTCGACTTGGAGGGTGGCACCAGTGTCACCCTGATCCCGAAGCCGGCTCCTGGCGGCGGCGAGATCACCGACGATCAGATCAACGAGGCCGTCAAGATCATCCGACAGCGCGTGGACGGGCTCGGAGTTGCCGAGGCCGAGGTCACCACGCAGGGACGGGGTGCTGATGCCACCGTGGTGGTCTCCATCCCCGGCGCCAGCCTGGGCGACGTGGCCGACCAGATCGGGCAGACCGCCCAACTGAACTTCCGACCCGTCGAACAAGAGGGATCCGGCGTGCCGCTGCCGTCTCCCAGCGCCTCCCCCTCGGGCAGCGCGTCGCCCAGCCCCTCGGGGTCGGATGCCGGTGCATCACCAACCCCGTCGGTTTCGGGCAGTGCTTCGCCGACTCCGTCTGCGAGCCCTTCTGCAACGCCCACGCCCAGCGTGTCCGGGTCGGCCAACCCGCGCGGGCTGACGTCGGGTTTGACGGCTGATTCCGATGCGGCCAAGCAGGCGCCCACGACCGAAGGGCTCATTCCGGAGTTCGAGACCATCGACTGCTCCGACCCAGCCAACACGACCGGCTTCCAGGACGACCCCGCCCTCGCACTGGTCACCTGTGACCCGGACGGCATTGTGAAGTACCTTCTCCAGGCCGCGGCGGTGCTCGGCACCGAGATCGACGGCGCGACCGCGACGCTGAACTCGAGCAGCATCAGCGGGGAGTGGGCCGTTGACATCGACTTCGACTCGGACGGCACCAAGAAGTTCGCGGACATCACCCGTGACCTCGTCGACAATGCGCCGCCGACCAACCAGTTCGCGATCGTGTTGGACGGACTCGTCATTTCCGCGCCGCGGGTGGTGAGCCCGATCGTTGATGGCAATGCGCAAATCACCGGCAGTTTCACCCAGGCTGAGGCCGAAGCACTGGCCAACTCGCTGAAGTACGGTGCGCTCCCGCTGGCGTTCGACATCGGTGAGGTTCAACAGATCTCGCCGACGCTCGGCGCTGACCAGCTCAGGGCCGGCCTCCTGGCTGGCGCGTTGGGGCTTTTGCTGGTGGTCGTGTATTCGCTGCTGTACTACCGAGGACTCGGCCTGGTCACGGTGGCTTCGCTCGGTGTCGCAGGGGTGCTCACCTACGGCCTGCTCGTGTTCCTGGGTGACCGGGTCGGGTTCACCCTCACCCTCGCAGGCATCGCCGGGGTGATCGTCGCGATCGGAATCACCGCTGACTCCTTCGTTGTCTACTTCGAACGCCTCCGTGACGAGATCCGCGATGGTCGAACTCTGCGGGGAGGTGTCGAGACCGGCTGGGTGCGTGCTCGACGCACGATCCTGGCCGCCGACGCAGTCTCGATGATCGCCGCAGTCGTGCTCTATGTCGTGTCCGTTGGGGCCGTACGAGGCTTCGCGTTCACTCTCGGCCTGATCACCTTGATCGATGTCTTCGTCGTCTTCTTGTTTACCAAGCCGATGGTCGCTTTGTTGGCACGCACCACATTCTTCGGAAGTGGGCGCCCCATGTCAGGCCTCGATCCTGTTCGGCTCGGACGCAAGCCCGCACCAACCGTGGAGACGCCTTCCACGGCGTCGACCTCGACGAAGGAGGCCTGATGTCCCGCTTCGGCGAGCTAGGCGGCAAGCTCTACCGCGGCGAAGTCTCCTATGACTTCGTCGGGAATCGCAGGCGGTGGTATGCCATCTCTGCCATCATCCTGCTCGTCTCGCTCGGTGCGCTGTTCGGTCGACAGCTGACCCTGGGGATCGAGTTCTCGGGAGGTGCAGTCTTCATCGTCCCGACGGCCGAGGGGACGGTCGCCGAGGCGCAGACCGCCACGGCCGACGCCGGGGTCGGCGGAGAGGTGACGGTGACCGAGCTCAATGGCTCCAGTGGTCGGTCCTTGCGTGTCCAGACCGAGTCTCTGACCAGCGAGGAGTCCAAGGAGGTCGCCGAAAACCTCGCGACGACTTTCGACGTCACCGTTGACCAGATCACGATCCAGCTCGTTGGACCGTCCTGGGGTGAGGAAATCACGCAAAAGGCCCTGACTGGTCTGGTCTATTTCCTCATCCTCGTGGTGATCTTTCTTTCTATCTATTTTGAGTGGCGGATGGCGTTGGCGGCCCTCGTGGCGCTCGCTCACGACCTGATCATCACGGTGGGCATCTACGCCCTCATCGGCTTCACCGTTTCCCCGGCGACGATCATCGGCGTCTTGACGATTCTCGGATACTCCCTCTACGACACCGTGGTGGTGTTCGACAAGGTCAAAGAGAACACCCGCGGGATCGCTGGCAGCAGCAAGATGACCTACAGCGAGTCCGCGAACCTGGCCCTCAACCAGACACTCGTCCGGTCGATCAACACCTCGATCATCGCGCTGTTGCCGGTGGCGGCGATCCTCTTCGTGGCCGTGGTCTTCCTCGGCGCCGGAACGCTGCAGGACCTTTCGCTCGCCTTGTTCGTCGGTATTGCAGCGGGAACGTATTCCTCGATCTTCATCGCGACGCCACTGCTCGCTCAGCTGAAGGAGCACGACCCCCAGATGCAGGCCTTGGCCAAGCGGGTCGAGGCCAAGCGGTCGGCGGCCGCGCGTACGGCTGCAGGCAAGTCACCGCAAAACTCAGCTGGCGGGGCCGGCACGGCAACCGCGGTTGTGAACGTCCTGGACATCGACTTGGACGACGTTCCCGCTGCGGCCACCTCGACGGACGCCACTGCTCCGCCCCCTGGGGCCGCGAAGGGTTCGTCGAGCACTCGGAACCAACCGCGCCGCAAGGGCGCAGGAAATCGGTACGGAGGAAAGAAACGCAGGTGAGCCTGCCCGCTGAGCTCGAGGCCCTGCTGCGCAACAGGATTCGCGATGTTCCCGACTGGCCCACAGCGGGTGTGGTATTCAAGGATATTGCACCCTTGCTCGCTGACCCGGTCACTTTTCGCGCCGCAATCGATGCTCTTGCTGAGCTTGTGCGTGCCGAACCGGTCGACAAGGTCGCCGGGATCGAGGCTCGCGGCTTCATCTTGGGAGCGCCTCTCGCGTATGCCTGCGGGGTGGGTTTCGTCCCCGTCCGCAAGGCAGGCAAGTTGCCGGGCGACCTTGTGTCAGCGTCGTACTCCTTGGAGTACGGCACCGCCACTGTGGAGGTTCAGGTTGACGCCTTCGCGGCCGGGGACCGGATCCTCATCGTCGACGATGTTCTGGCGACCGGAGGCACGGCTGCTGCCGCGGTCGATCTTGTACGCCGGGCCGGCGCCGAGGTGGTTGGGTTCGCCGTACTCATCGAGCTGGAGTTCCTGGCCGGTCGCGACCAACTCCCGGACGTGCCGGTGCACTCGCTTCTCCAGCTGTAGGGCCGGGGCTTCGGGCCTGCCCCGGTAGAATGCTCTTCGGGCCGGACTTCAGCCCGCCGGGCGAAGGGCGCCGAGTGGCGGACGAGCAACTACAAGCGGACGTGGTCGACGCGACCTCGTCTGCTCCGCTCGCGCCCGAGCCCGCCGAGGTCGGCGAGGGATCGCGGGTCAGAGCCCGCCTGGCGCGACTGGGATCGCGGCCGCTGGCCGTCGATCCTGCTCTGGAACCGTTGTTCCGCAGCGTGCGGTCCACGCATCCCAAAGCCGAGTTGCGGGAGGTCGAGCGCGCCTACCGGATGGCCGCCTATCACCATCGGGACCAGCTAAGACTCAGCGGCGAGCCGTACATCACCCACCCGCTGGCCGTGGCGCAGATTCTGGCCGAACTGGGCATGACCGGCCCGACCCTGTGCGCGGCACTCCTGCACGACACGATCGAGGACACCGACTACACCCTCGACCAGCTGCGCACAGACTTCGGTGACGAGGTGGCCGACCTCGTGGACGGGGTCACCAAACTCGACAAGGTGAAGTACGGCCAGGCGAGTGAGGCCGAGACAGTCCGCAAGATGGTCGTGGCGATGGCCCGCGACATCAGGGTCCTGGTCATCAAGCTCACCGATCGCCTCCACAACATGCGCACCATGCGCTTCCAGCCCACGGACAAGCAGGAAAAGAAGGCGCGCGAGACCCTCGAGATCTACGCCCCGCTTGCTCACCGGTTGGGCATGAACACCCTGAAGTGGGAGCTCGAAGACCTAGCCTTCGCGATCCTCTATCCGAAGATGTACGACGAGATCGTTCGCTTGGTGGCCGATCGCGCACCTAGCCGCGATGAGTACCTCGGCGGAGTGATCGACAACGTCTCGGCCGACCTTCGCGAGGTGAAGATCAAGGCCACAGTCACCGGTCGACCCAAGCACTATTACTCCGTCTACCAAAAGATGATCGTCCGAGGCCACGATTTCGCCGACATCTACGACCTGGTGGGCATCCGGATCCTTGTCGACAGCGTGCGTGACTGCTATGCGGCCCTCGGTGCTGTGCACGCCCGTTGGAACCCGGTGCCGGGTCGGTTCAAGGACTACATCGCGATGCCCAAGTTCAACATGTACCAGTCACTGCATACGACGGTCATCGGGCCTGAGGGCAAGCCCGTGGAGCTGCAGATCCGCACCTATGACATGCACCGGATGTCGGAGTACGGCATCGCTGCTCACTGGATGTACAAGGAGCATCCGTCGGGCACGAAGGTCAGCAAGGCCGATCGGCAGAGCACGAACGAGATGGCCTGGCTGAGTCAGCTTGTGGAGTGGCAGCGAGAAACCTCCGACCCGGGGGAGTTCTTGGAGGCCTTGCGCTTTGACCTCGGCGCACAGCAGGTGTTCGTGTTCACGCCCAAAGGCGATGTGATCGCCTTGCCTGTCGGTGCGACCCCCGTCGACTTCGCCTACGCCGTTCACACCGAGGTTGGTCACCGATGCGTCGGTGCTCGGGTCAACGGCAAGCTCGTGCCTTTGGAGAGCAGCCTCGCCAACGGTGATGTCGTGGAGGCCTTTACCTCCAAGGCGCAGGGAGCCGGCCCGTCACGGGACTGGCTCACCTTCGTCAAGAGCGCTCGCGCGCGGAACAAGATCCGAGCCTGGTTCACCAAGGAGCGGCGCGAGGAAGCTGTCGAGCAGGGCAAGGAGTCCCTTGCCCGGGCGATCCGCAAGCAAGGTCTACCGCTCCAGCGGATCGTTTCAGGCGGCGCACTGCAGACGATCGCGGTCGAGAGTCGGTTCACCGACATCACCGGGTTGTACGCCGCGATCGGTGAGGGACGGATGTCGCCGCAAAGCGTCGTCCAACGGCTGGTCCAGTCTCTGGGCGGCGCCGAAGGTGCGGTGGAGGATCTCGCCGAGGCCACGGCCCCGACGCGCGAGGCCCGGCGCAAGGGTGGCGCTCGTCCCGCTGGTGACCCCGGGGTAGTCGTCAAGGGCGTCAGCGATGTCTGGGTCAAGCTGGCGAAGTGCTGCACCCCAGTACCCGGCGACCCCATCACGGGTTGGGTGACGCGGGGGAGTGGGGTTTCGGTGCACCGATCTGACTGCGTCAACGTCACCTCGCTGTCCCAAGAACCGGATCGGATGGTTGAGGTCGAGTGGGCGCCGTCCGCTTCGTCGGTGTTCCTGGTGGCCATCCAGGTCGAGGCGCTCGACCGAGCCCGGCTGCTGTCCGATGTGACCCGGATGCTCTCTGACCAGCACGTGAACATCCTGTCGGCCTCGGTGACTACGACCCGAGACCGAATCGCGTTGTCTCGCTTCACTTTTGAGATGGCTGACCCGGCTCACCTGGGCTCAGTCCTGCGTTCGGTCCGCGGTGTCGAAGGCGTGTTCGACGCCTACCGGATCACCTCAGGGGGAGGCTGACCGGTGCCTCTCGGGGGCTGGCGGCTCTAACTGACGACCACCGTGACGACACCGATCTTCACCGGTTGGCCGTCCGCGGTGATGGTGATCGTCAGTCTCGTGGTCCCTTCCTTCGTGGCTATCCACGAATGCGGGTAGTTCGGACCCTTCGTCCACGGGTCGATGGTCAACGAGGTGCCGTCGAGCTCTCCGGCCAGGGTTGGCGACCGCTTGCCCATCGCATACGTCCAGATCCGGTCTCCGACCCCCAGCTCGATGGTGGCGCCGGCTCGGATCTGGTCGTCGTCGAGACCCTGGTAGTCCATGCTGTCGCCCGGTCCCACGGAGTTGATGTCGACCCGGACCTCGTCCGCCGGCCCCTCCGGCTCAGCGACGACCGTCAGGGTGACCTCCGTGCCCGGGGGGACCATGGTGCCCGGCTCGGGCGACACGTCGAGGATGAAACCCGCATCGATCGCCGGTCGCTTCTCGGTCACCACCCGGACCTCGAGTCCCTCGGCACGTGCCGCCGCAACATATCGATCGCGGGCATCACCCTGAGGCGTCTGGAGGTTTGCGGACTGGTACCCCGGGACTCCGACGATGTCGGGAAGAATGCGGATCCAGCTCAGGATCTCATCGACGGTCGCTTTGTCCGTCGAAGACTCGGCTCGGAAGGAGACTGCGAGGGAGGGGATGAAGATGGTTCCGTAGCAGGTGGAGCCCTGCTCTAGCGGGCTGGCGGTGCAGGTTGTGGCCTGCCGATCCGCAGGGAGTCCGCCGATGTCGGACGTCGTGTCAGCGGCGAAGTCGAATCGAACGGGTCCTTGAGTGAGCTCGACACTGTCAATCCCCTCAGGTCGTGACGTTAAGCAGGCTCCAATTGCCCCGACGTCGATCACGACCGTGTCCTGCTTCGGAGTGCCGCACAGAGTCTCGTTGGTGCCCCAGGTCACCGGCACGGCGATTGCGGCTTGGCCGAGGCCGACGAGTCGGGTCCCCGGCGGGGTCGCAGCCACGCTGGGCTGGGTCGCCGCAACGCTGGGCGTGACCACGGGAGGCGGTGGGGTGCTGTTCGGTGAAAGCAGCAGCGCAGACCCGACCATGGCCACTACGACGGCCGCCGCGCTCGACATCATCGCCGCGCCGGTGCGCCGGCGACGGTGCCGAGTGGCTTGCACCAGCACGTCATCCAGAGGTGGCGGCCCGACCGGGATGCGGTCAGCGGCTCGCTCGAGCAGGTCGGACAGGTCGTGATCAATCATGACGTACCTCGCAGGTCGGCCAGCTGGGGGTCGTCGGCGAGCAGAGCGAGTGCTCGCGACAGGCGGCTCTTCACAGTTCCGGGGGCGATGCCGAGCACCTCGGCCGACTGGAGCTCGGTCAGATGGGCGTAGTACCGCAGGACCACCACGGTTCGCTGGTCAAAGTTGAGTCTTGCGAGCGAGCGGAGGACTGCATCCGCATCGTCCACGGCGCCGGTCTCGTCCAGGCTGGTCAGCTCGGGGAGCCGCTCGACGGTCCGCTCCCCGGTCCAACGACGTCGCCGGGAAGAGGTGAAGGTGTTGATGAGTACGCGATGGACGTAGGCATCCCGGTCATCGGCCCGCTCCACCTTGCTCCAGCTGACGAGACACCTCATCAATGCCGTCTGGACCATGTCCTCGGCTTTAGCGGGCGAGCAGCCGAGGAGCACAGCCGAGCGAACCAACCCCACCCAGCGTGAAGCGACGTACTCGCTGAAGTCCTCGTTGCGCCGCACGTTCGCACCCGCTCACATCGGTGGTCGCAGGGTAGACGCGTCGGGACCGCGCTGGGGTTCCGTCGATCGAGGAGCAGATCCGCACCTAGCCGGTCAGGCTCCGCTGAACTCCGTCAAGGCACGCTGAGCCTCGTCGAGCCAGGCCTGGCGGGCTTCTAGGGCTTCGGTCGTCTCTGCGATCTTCTTGGCGTCGCCGGCTGCCGTGGCGGACGCCAGGGTCTTGTTGAGTTTCGCAATCGCCGTTTCGAGAAGCTCCACCGTCGCCTCAGCCCGGGCGCGTGCCTCGGGGTTCGTGCGCTTCCACTTGCTCTCCTCTGCTTCGCGGATCGCCTGCTCGACACGGCGCAGCCGTCCGTCAACCCGCTCCTTGTCGCTGCGCGGAACGTGTCCCAGCCTTTCCCAGCGCTCCTGGATGTCCCGAAGCGATGACTTGGCAGTCGCCAAGTCCCCGAGGGGGAGCAGCGCTTCTGCCGCGGTGGCGAGTGCTTCCTTGGCCGCGAGGTTGTCCGACTGGCCGGCGTCGCGCTCGTCGAAGGCAGCGGACCGGGCGGAGAAGAAGGTGTCCTGAGCGGCCCGGAAGCGGCTCCACAGGGCGTCGTCGTCGCTACGACTGGCCCGCCCCGATGCCTTCCACTCGTCCATGAGCGTGCGGAATTTGGTGGCCGTGGGCGCCCAGTCGGTTGAGGTGCTGAGCTCCTCGGCCTCCTTGACCAGGGCGGTCTTGGTGGCCTTGGCCTCGGACTGCTCACCCGACAGCTTGGCGAAGTGTGCTCGGCGGCGACGGTCGAAGTGGTTGCGCGCGGCGGAGAATCGCTTCCACAGCGCTTGCTCGGTGCCGCGGTCAACGCGGGGCGCGACCTTCCACTCGTCGAGGAGCACACGCAGGCGATCTCCTGAGGACTTCCAACTCGTCGCCTCCGCGAGACTTTCGGCCTCGACCACGATGGCCTCTCGAGCAGCCTTGGCTGCCTCTCGCGCTTTGGACTTCGCGGCGCGCGCGGCGGCCCTACGCTTCTCGATGGCCGGGGTGAGCGCTGCGACCCGGGCGCGAAGCCCGTCGATGTCGCCGACGACCTGCGGGGTCTCCAGGGCAGCAGTGATCCGATCGACGGTGGCCGCAGCCTCATCGACGGCGACGTCGGCGCCGCCGCTGAGCCGTTGCTCCAGCAGGACGACCTCAGTCTCCAGGGCAGTGAACTTGCGGATGTAGTAGGCCAAGGCCTCGTCCGGCGAACCCGCTTGGAACTGCCCAACGGGAACCTCTCCCGCAGACGTCCGGACGAATACGGTGCCATCGGCGTCCACTCGGCCAAACGATTCAGGGGTCGGCCCCGATGTCAGCGTTGCGTTGGTGCCTGCCGCCGCTAGGGGAATGGCCGGGATCATCGCGGTCTGGGCTGTGCGTGGTGCGTGTGGCACGGGAACCGACGGCGCGACTAGGGCCGCGTCAGGTTCGAGTGTGGCTGCCGAGGAGGCAGCCGGGTCGGCGATGGCCTCGGCGGCCACGGCCTCAGCCAACTCCGGGTCGTTCACCGCCAACTCGGCGGTCACCGGTTCTGCGGTGTTGGGGTCGAGCACCAGCACGTCAAGGACCGTGACCTCGGGGGCGGTGACCTCGGGGACTTCCAATGAAGGAGTTGCGGCTGAAGGCTCTGCAGCCGTCTTGTCGAGGTCATCCGTGCCGTGATCTGTCATGGTTAGCCGACCTGAGTGGTCTCTGCGGTCTTGGCGGTGAGAATCTGCACGGGCTGCTTCGGGGGGCCATCGGGCGATCCGTCCGCGGTGCCCTCGGCACCAACGGCCTGGACGATGTCGAGCCCTGAGGTCATGGTCCCCAGGATGGTGTAGTTGGGACCCAGAGTTGTGTCGTCGTAGACGAGGAAGAACTGGCTGCCGCCGGTACCAGCCCCGGCATTGGCCATGGCCACTGTGCCGGCCGGGTAGTTGTTGGCGCCGTCCTCCGGCAGGTTCTCGTCGGGCAACTCATACCCGGGCCCGCCTGATCCGTTAGCCATCGGGTCGCCGCACT
The DNA here is from genome assembly GCA_031430645.1 of Actinomycetes bacterium. Lineage (GTDB taxonomy): Bacteria > Actinomycetota > Actinomycetes > DATJPE01 > DATJPE01 > JANPBY01. The sequence continues at coordinate 5,976 of JANPBY010000212.1, read as the reverse complement.
GGAGGACGAAGATGCCCTCCGTCGTCAATCGATGGCAGTTGGTGTTGTCGAAGAAGCCGTCGTTGGCCAAGCCAATGAAGGAGGCGACATTCACCGGGGCAGCTTCCGCGGCGAACTCGATGCCGATGTCCCCGCAGTTGGTCACCAGTGTCACCGAGTAGACCGTGTCAGGCTTCAACGTGATGGGAGGGGCGTCGTCGTACTGCTTGCCGCTGGGCTTGTCGCCGTTGGGCTCCGCACAGTCGAGTGCGGACGGTTGGGTCGAGGTCGAGGGAGATGGCGACTCGGTCGGGTTAGGAGACGTGGACGTGGAGGGGGCAGCATTCGTGTCGTCGTCGTTGTTGAGGACCGTACCCAGGTAGGCGAAGCCGCCGACGGCCAGGACAGCGACGACGACCGTGGCGATGATCCGCTCACGGCGCTTGGTCTTCTCACTTCGCTGCGCACGACGCGCCTGCTGACGCTCGTACCGCGCCCGCTCGACTTCACGTTCGCGCTTCTGCCCAGCCACGCTGACCCCCTGGTCGGCTCATGCGCGACGGAGTCCCGGCGCGACGGCGGCCAGTGTAGGCGGGCCAGGTGTCGGCCTGGCGACGCGGGCCCGTTGTCCCCAGCGAGGTCGCAGCGCCGGTAGCCTCACCGAGTACCCAGTCCCGCTCCCGCGCCCGAGGAGATCCGCCGTGCTCGTCGTGGGCTTCCCCGCGCAGGCCTTCGCTACGAACTGCTACGTCGTCGCACCCGCCGCGGGTGAGGAGTGCATCGTCATCGACCCAGGCATCGGGGTCGAGGCGCAGTTGGACACCGTGCTTCGCGAGCACCGGTTGCAGCCGGTCGCCGTGTTGCTCACCCACGGTCATCTCGACCACACGTTCTCCGTAGCGCCGGTGTGTGGCGCTCGCGGGATCCCCGCCTACATCCACTCCGAGGACGCCGAGCAGCTCGTAGACCCGATGGCCTGGTTGTCCCCTGAGACCAGCCAGCTCTTCGGTGGGCGCCTGGAGTGGACGGAGCCCGACGACGTACGGCTCTTCGACGACTCGACCCCTCTGCGCATCGCGGGACTCGACCTCGTCATCGAGCACACGCCTGGGCACACGGCCGGTTCGGTGATCTTCCGCTCCGAGTCGGCGGGGGAAGACCCCGCGCTGTGCTGGTCCGGAGACCTGCTCTTCGCCGGATCGATCGGACGTACGGACCTGCGGGGTGGCTCCTATGAGGCCATGCTCACCAGTCTCGCCACCAAGGTGCTGCCACTGGGCGACGAGGTCGTGGTGCTCCCCGGGCACGGGCCGCAGACCACCATCGGGCGAGAGCGACTCACCAATCCCTTCCTGGCTGAGGCCGCGTTGCTTCCGTCCGTCGGCCCGAGTCGAGGTCTCTGACCATGGCCCGACCCACGCCGCTGTCTGGCTTTCCCGAGTGGCTCCCCGCTGGGCGTCTCGTCGAGCAGGCGATTGTCGATCGTCTGCGGACGACCTTCGAGCTCTGGGGCTACTCCTCGCTGGAGACTCGGTCGGTCGAGCCTCTCGAGCAGCTTTTGAGCAAGGGCGAGATCGACAAGGAGGTGTACATCCTTCGGCGTCTGCAGGCCGATCCGGACGACGCGCTCGACGCTGCCGGGCTCGCTCTGCACTACGACCTGACGGTCCCGTTCGCTCGCTATGTTCTTGAGAACTCCGGGAAGCTTGACTTCCCTTTCAAGCGCTACCAGATCCAGAAGTGTTGGCGCGGCGAGCGGCCGCAGGAGGGTCGCTATCGCGAGTTCCTGCAAGCAGACATCGATGTGGTCGGTCAAGGTGTGCTGCCGTTTCACTACGAGGCCGAGCTGCCGGTCGTGTTGGCTGAGGCGCTGGCCGGGCTCCCGATTCCGCCGGTCCGGATGCAGGTCAACAACCGCAAGGTTTCCCAGGGGTTCTTTCGGGGAGTTGGCTTCGAGGACCTCGGCGGCGTCCTGCGCACCGTCGACAAGATCGACAAGATCGGTCCCATCGAGGTCGGCCGGCTGCTCGAGGGCGAGCTCGGGGCGACGCCGGCGCAGGCCGAGCTGGTCCTGGCCTTCGCCTCCATCCAGGCCGACGACGGGTCGGTGGCTGACCGCGTGGCCGCGCTGGGCGTCAGCGACCCGTTGCTCGATGAGGGCATGACCGAGTTGGTGCGGGTCGTTGAAGCCGCCAGGGCGGCCGTACCCGGCTTCGTCGTCGCCGACCTCCGGATCGCGCGCGGGTTGGACTACTACACCGGGACTGTCTACGAGACCGTCCTCGTAGGGCACGAGGGTCTCGGATCGGTGTGTTCGGGAGGCCGCTATGACGCACTGGCCTCCGATGGGGACACGACGTACCCAGGCGTGGGTATCTCGGTCGGCGTCACCAGGCTGGTCTCGCGTTTGCTCAGCCAGGACCTCGTGCGCAGCTCGCGAGCCGTACCCACGTGTGTCCTGGTCGCGGTCACGTCGGAAGAGACCAGGGCCGAGTCCGACCGCACAGCTTCTTCGTTGCGAGCGCGGGGGATCGCCGCTGAGGTTGCCCCGGTGGCCGAGAAGTTCGGCAAGCAGATCCGGTACGCCGACCGCCGCGGCATCCCCTTCGTCTGGTTTCCCTCGAGCGAGCAGCCGGGCACCGGAGAGGTGAAGGACATCCGCTCCGGGGACCAGGGGGCGGCGAGGGCGCAAGACTGGTCCCCTCCCGCTGCCGATTTGCGGCCGCGTCTGCTGCCTGGCGAGCCCGCGTAGTCTGGCGGCTTCCTGCTGCCGCAAACCAAAGGACCAACCAGTGCTCCGCACCCACGAGTCCGGCACCCTGCGTGCCGAGCACGCCGGCCAGACCGTCACCCTGACCGGGTGGGTGGCTCGTCGACGCGATCACGGGGGTGTGGCCTTCCTGGACCTCCGGGACGCCTCCGGAGTCGTCCAGGTCGTGGTGCGGGATGAGAGCGTCGCTCATGGGCTGCGCAGTGAGTACTGCCTGCGCGTCACCGGTGAGGTGTCCGCGCGGCCCGAGGGCAACGCGAACCCGGACCTGCCGACGGGCGAGATCGAGGTCGTTGCCACGGGCGTCGAGGTGCTCAGTGAGTCAGCACCGCTGCCGTTCCAGATCGATGACCACGTCGAGGTCGGCGAAGAGGCCCGCCTCCGCTACCGCTACCTCGATCTGCGGCGCTCCGGTCCGGCGCGCGCTCTCCGACTTCGCTCGGAGGTCAACCGGGCCGCCCGCGAGGTGCTCCACGCCCGTGACTTCGTCGAGGTCGAGACCCCGACCCTGACCCGCTCGACGCCCGAGGGGGCCCGCGACTTCCTGGTTCCGGCGCGTTTGCAGCCGGGCAGCTGGTACGCCCTGCCGCAGAGCCCGCAGCTGTTCAAGCAGCTGCTTATGGTCGGTGGGCTCGAACGCTACTTCCAGATCGCGCGGTGCTATCGCGACGAGGACTTCCGCGCCGATCGGCAGCCCGAGTTCACCCAGCTCGACATCGAGATGAGCTTCGTCGAGCAGGACGACATCATCGAGCTTGCTGAGGCGGTCCTCGATGCGCTGTGGCGACTCATCGGCCACGAGATCACCGTGCCGATCCCGCGGCTCACCTATGCCGAATCGATGCGGCGGTACGGCTCCGACAAGCCCGACCTGCGTTTCGACCTCGAGCTCACCGAATGCACTGACTACTTCGCCGACACCGAGTTCAGGGTCTTCCAGGCGCCGTACGTCGGTTCGGTCGTCATGCCCGGTGGCGCTTCCCAGCCCCGCAAGCAGCTCGACGCGTGGCAGGAGTGGGCCAAGCAGCGCGGCGCCAAAGGCCTGGCCTATGTGTTGATCGCCGAGGACGGCGGGCTCGGCGGCCCGGTAGCCAAGAACCTCACGGACTCCGAACGCGCGGGCCTGGCCGAGCACGTGGGGGCGGCTCCCGGGGACTGCGTGTTCTTTGCTGCCGGCCCGGTGAAGGCGTCACGCGCACTGCTCGGCGCGGCCCGGGCCGAGATCGCCCGACGCGGTGGGCTCATCGACGAGTCGGGCTGGTCATTCCTGTGGGTGGTCGACGCACCGCTGTTCGAACCCTCCTCGGATGCCACGGCCAGCGGAGATGTCGCGTTGGGGGCCGGTGCCTGGACAGCCGTGCACCATGCCTTCACCTCACCGAAGGCCGAGTTCGTCGACACCTTCGACACCGACCCCGGTCCCGCGCTCGCCTATGCCTACGACATCGTCTGCAACGGCAACGAGATCGGTGGCGGGTCGCTCCGTATCCACCGTCGCGACATCCAGGAGCGAGTCTTCGCCGTGATGGGCTTGAGCGAGGCCGAGGCGCAGGAGAAGTTCGGCTTCCTGCTGGATGCGTTCGCCTTCGGGGCACCTCCGCACGGCGGCATCGCCTTCGGGTGGGACCGCATCTGCGCGCTGCTGTCGGGCACTGAGTCCATCCGCGACGTCATCGCGTTCCCGAAGACCGGCGGGGGCTACGACCCCCTGACGGCTGCTCCGGCCCCCATCACCGGGGAGCAGCGCAAGGAAGCCGGTATCGATGCACCACCTCCTGCTACCGGCTGATGACCGCGGACCTGTTCACCTCCGCTGGCGACGAGCGGGCGGCGGCCAACGCTCCGCTGGCCGTACGCATGCGTCCCCGCACCGTCGATGAAGTCGTCGGTCAGGACCACCTCCTCGGCGCAGGGGCGCCATTGCGCCGATTGGTTGACGGGGCGGCCGCCGGTGGGGGTACGTCGCCGGTCTCGGTGCTGCTCTGGGGACCTCCGGGCACCGGAAAGACGACGCTCGCCTATCTCGTGGCCCATGCCACCGACAGGGCCTTCATCGAGCTCTCGGCGGTGACTGCTGGGGTCAAGGATGTGCGCCTCGTGATCGAGGATGCCCGTCGTGCTCTCGGGGCCGGCGGCCGGGAAACCGTGCTCTTCGTGGACGAGGTGCACCGGTTCTCCAAGACCCAACAGGACGCGCTCCTGCCGGCCGTCGAGAACCGCTGGATCACCCTGATCGCGGCCACCACCGAGAACCCGCACTTCGCAGTGATCGCCCCCTTGCTGTCGCGCAGCGTCCTGCTCACATTGCGGCCGCTCGAGGCCGACGGCGTACGGCTGCTGCTCGAGCGGGCCGTCACTGACCCGCGCGGCCTCGGCACCTCCGGGCTCTCGGTGGCCGATGACACTCTCGACCAGCTCACCCGGCTCTCCGGTGGTGACGCCCGGTGGGGGCTCACCGCACTCGAGGCAGCGGCCGCAGCGACACAGGCCCGCGGCTCGACCGAAGTCACCGTCGCCGACGTCGAGCAAGCCATCGACCGGGCCGCCGTGCGCTACGACCGCGATGGGGACCAGCACTACGACATCACCAGTGCGCTGATCAAGAGCATCCGCGGGAGCGACGTCGACGCGGCCCTGCACTACCTCGCGCGAATGGTCGAGGCGGGGGAGGACCCGCGGTTCGTTGCTCGGCGGCTGGTGATTCTCGCGAGCGAGGACGTCGGGATGGCCGACCCCACCGCACTGCCCCTTGCGGTCGCGGCGATGCAGGCCGTGTCGCTTGTCGGCTATCCCGAGGCGCAGATCAACTTGGCACAGGCCGTCATCCACCTGAGCCTTGCGCCGAAGTCCAACGCTGTCATCCTCGCGATCGGCGCGGCGACGTCCGACGTCAGGGCCGGCGTCGGTGGTCCGGTGCCACCGGGGTTGCGCGACGCGCACTACGCCGGTGCTCAGAAGATCGGGCACGGGGAGGGCTACCGCTATCCCCACGACTTCCCGCACGGTGTGGTCGAGCAGCAGTACGCCCCCGACGCCGTGCTGACCCGCCGTTACTACACCCCGACCGATCACGGCGCGGAGCGCGAGCTCGCCGTACGCGCCGAACGCCTCCGCTCCCTCGTCCGCCCCGACCCCCGCGGTGTGTGGGGGTGCGGAGGCGGCACCCCGCCGGTGGGGGACCAAAAGACACACACACCGGGGGGGAGGGGGGCGGGTTGGGGAGCCGC
>JANPBY010000211.1:0-2564 GCA_031430645.1 Actinomycetes bacterium | reverse complement strand
CACCACGGCTGAGCTCACGGACGAGGCCAAGGATGCGATCAGCCACCGAGGCCGGGCTCTTCGCCTACTCACCCCGGTCCTGCGCGACCTCCTCGCCCCCCGCTGAGTGTGACGTTTTGTACGCGACACGCCGCGTGTCGCGTACACAACGTCACACTCAGCGGGGGGCGAGGAGGTCGCGCAGGACCGGGGTGAGTAGGCGAAGAGCCCGGCCTCGGTGGCTGATCGCATCCTTGGCCTCGTCCGTGAGCTCAGCCGTGGTGTGCGCCGGATCGTCGACCGGGACGAACACCGGGTCGTAGCCGAAGCCGTTCGTCCCCCTAGGCTCCGCGATGACGTGACCGTCGAGTCGGCCCTCGACGACAGCCGTACGGCCGTCCGGCAGCGCCACTGCTGCGGCACAGACGAAGTGCGCTCCACGGCGTGCGGGCGGCACGTCGGCCAATTGGGCGAGCAGCAAGTCGAGGTTTGCCTGGTCTCCCCCGCCCCCGGACCAGCGGGCCGAAAAGATCCCCGGCATCCCGTTGAGCGCGTCAACGCAGAGCCCGCTGTCATCGCCGATCGCCGGCAACCCGGTCGCCGACGACACAGCAACGGCCTTCAACATGGCGTTGGCCGCAAAGGTTTCACCCGTCTCGGCCACCTCAGGGGCCTCGCGAAAGTCGGCAACCCCGACCAGGTCCACTGCGAGCCCGGCATCGACCAGGATGCGGGCGAGCTCCTCGATCTTGTGCGCGTTCCGACTCGCCAGTACGACGCGGCTCACGACGCGAGAGCCGCCGATTGGAGGCGGGTCAGCTCAGCGCACCCGGCCACTCCCAGGTCCAGCAACTCATCGAGCAGCCCGCGGTCGAACGGAGCCCCCTCGGCGGTGCCCTGAACCTCGACGAAGTTGCCGTCGCCGGTGCAGACGACGTTCATGTCGGTCTCGGCCGTGACGTCCTCGGTGTAGCAAAGATCCAGCAGCGGCACCCCGCCGACGATGCCCACCGACACCGCGGCGACTGATCCGGTCAGCGCGACCGCATCAGCTCGGACGAGCTTCTCCGCCTTGGCCCAGGCGACAGCATCGGCGAGGGCGACGTATGCCCCGGTGATCGCGGCCGTACGAGTGCCTCCGTCGGCCTGGAGCACGTCGCAGTCCAGGACCACGGTGTTCTCACCCAACGCCGAGGTGTCGATGACCGCGCGCAGGCTGCGCCCGACCAGGCGCGAGATCTCGTGGGTGCGCCCGCCGATCTTGCCGCGGACCGACTCACGATCGCCGCGGGTGTTGGTGGAGCGCGGCAGCATGGCGTACTCCGCGGTCACCCAGCCCTGGCCCGAGCCCTTGCGCCAGCGCGGCACTCCCGAGGTGAACGACGCCTGGCACAAGACCTTGGTCAGGCCGAACTCCACGAGGACGCTGCCCTCGCCCTGCTCGAGCCAGTGTCGCGTGATGGTGATGGGACGGAGGTGGTCGGCGCTGCGGCCGTCGCTGCGGGTCATGAGCCGGGAGCCTATGCGCCCGCTCAGACGACGACGGACAGACCCGGTGTCGCGGCGACCACCGGGCCGTCGAAGACCCCCTGCGCCTCGGAGACCGCGTGCTCGCGGTCGTGCCAAGGAGGTACGTGGGTCACCAGCAGCTGGCCCACCCCCGCGTCCCTCGCCACCTCACCCGCCTGAGAACCGGTGAGGTGGAGGTCCGGCGGGTTCGCCTCACCGTCCACGAACGACGCCTCGGCGAGCAGGACCTCGCAGTCGCGCGCCAGATCCACCAGCCCCTGACAGGGACCTGTGTCCCCGGAGTACGTCAGCGAGCGCCCGGCTGCCGCAAGCCGAAGGCCGTACGCCTCGACCGGGTGGTTGACCCGCGCGGAGGTCACCCGGAAGGGACCGACCTCTGCGACGTGCGCGTGGACCTCGAAGGAGAAGACCTCGTCGAGCGCCGCAACCGTGGAACCCGACGCAGCAGCAACGTGCTCGTGCGTCCCGGCCGGTCCCAGGACTCGCAGGCGAGGGAGCGGGCCGGCGGGCCGATAGCGGCGCGCGACATAAAACGAGCACAGGTCGATCATGTGGTCGACGTGGAGGTGACTGATGAGGACCGCGTCAATGGCATCGAGGGAGGCGTACCTCTGCAGCGCGCCCAGGGCGCCGTTGCCGAGGTCGAGTACGACGCGGTAGCCGTCGGACTCCACGAGATAGGACGAGGCAGCGGAGTCCGGGCCGGGAAAGGATCCCGAGCAGCCGACCACGGTGAGCTTCATGTGAGGGCCTCGGCGCGCTCGACCCAGCCGATCTCGGGTCCGAGGAACCTACGGGCGAGCGGACCGAACTCGCCCGGGTCGCCGGTGACGAGGAAGCGATGCTCCGGTTCTGGAAGGTCATCCGCCCGGAGCAGCCCCTCGGTGGCGAGGACGCGGTAGACGTCCTTGGCCGTTTCCTCAGCGCTGGACACCAGGGTGACATCCTCGCCGAGGACATAGGACAAGACGCCGGTCAGCAACGGGTAGTGGGTGCAGCCGAGGACGACGGTGTCGACATCGGCAGCGGTGAGCGGCGCCAGGTAGTCACGGGCC
>JANPBY010000210.1:0-17417 GCA_031430645.1 Actinomycetes bacterium | reverse complement strand
GCACCAGGTGGTCGGACTCCTTGACCGACACGTCAACTGACCCACCGGCGGGGGTGTGCCGCAGGGCGTTGTCGAGGAGGTTGGCGAGGACCTGTTGGAGCCGTTCAGGGTCCGCGCGGACGGTCCTTGATCCGTGGGGGGCGGTGAAGGCCAGCTCGACGTGCTTGGCCAGGTAGGCGGGTCGGGCCGCCGCGACAGCCAGCGCGGCGACGGGCACCGGGTCGAGCGGGGCGAGTTCAAGGCCGAGAGCGTGCTCCTCGGCGGCGGCGGCCTCCTTCAGGTCGCCAGCAAGCCGTCGCATGCGCGCGACCTGGTCGCGCATCACCGCAAAGGATGTCGCGTCCACGGGCACGACCCCGTCCTCCATCCCGTCGACGTAGGCCTCCAGGGTGGCGAGTGGGGTTCGTATCTCGTGGGCGAGGTCGGCGAGCATGCTGGTTCTCGTGGTGTCGGTGGTGGCGAGCCGGGTCGCCATGTGGTCGAAGGCCGCGGAGAGCCGGGTGAGCTCGACGCCGAAGCCTCCTTCGGGGACTCGGACGGTGTAGTCACCCGCGGCCAGGGCGTCGGCGGCGTCGGCGAGCTCCACGACGGGGTGCGCGACTCGACGGACCATGAACCAGGACACGAGCCCCGCCGCGACCAATGCGGCCAGGGTGGCCAGTGCGAGGGCGATCACGAAGGAGGACGCGAAGGCCTCTTCGGCGTGTTTCTGGACCTCGGCTGACTCCTCCCCGGTTCGTATGAGGTGCTCGGAGAACAGCGCGGGAGCGACAAGGAAGGCCGCGCCTGCCAGGGTGATCGCGCCGACGCCGATGACCAGGACCTGGGCTGCCATCAGCCTGCCGGCCAAGGTCGTGGGGGCGTGCATCAGGAGCCCGCCATGCCATAGCCGACGCCTCGGATCGTGCGGATGACGGTTGGCTGGTTTGCGTCGTCGGCGATCTTCTTGCGCAGGTGGCCAACGTGGACGTCCACGACGTGCTCGTCGCCGTACCAGTCCTGGCCCCAGACCGCCTCGATCAGCTGGCGCCGGGTGAAGGCCGTCCGGGGGCGGGCGGCCATCGCCGCGAGGAGGTCGAACTCGGTGCGCGTCAATTCCATGGGTACGCCCTTGACCGAGGCTTGACGCGCGGCCGGGTCGATGGTCAGGTCACCGACTTCGATGATCTGGGCATTGTCCGGCGGCTGTGAGTACGCCGCCGAACGAGGTCGCCGCAGCATCGCGCGCACCCGCGCGATGAGCTCGCGCGGGGAGAACGGCTTGACGACGTAGTCATCGGCTCCCACGGACAAGCCGACGAGCTTGTCGACCTCCTCGTCACGTGCGGTGAGCATGATGACGTAGGCATCGCTGAACGTCCGGAGCTGCCGACAGACCTCGATGCCGTCGAAACCCGGCAACATCAGATCGAGCACAACCAGGTCGGGCAGGCACGCCCTGGCCGCGGTCACCGCGCCGGGTCCGTCGTGGGCCTGGGTGACCTCGAAGCCTTCGCGCTCGAGGTAGCGGGCCACCACCCCGGCGAGCGCGACCTCGTCATCGACGACCAGAACCCGTGGGGCGTGCGCCATGCCCGTCCTCCGACTCCTCGTGCGGACTGAGGGACGACGCTAGTCGCGATCAGCAAGATGACGGTTCGTGGCCACGCTCGGTTCGACCAGCAACTGACGCGCGGCGCTGTACTCCCCGAGGTCGATCTCCCCCGCGGCGAACCGGCGGTCGAGGATCTGCCGAGGAGACTCGTGCACGGTCCTGGGCCGCCCGTTGTCGGTGAGCCGGGCCACCGCCCAGACCGCCAGGGCGATCAACCCGCCCCAGACCAGCAGCATCATCACCATGCCGAGGCCAGTGCCCCAGCCCCATCCCTGCTCGTACCAGCCCATCATGACGGGCCTCCTGTCCCTTGCCGATACCGGAGTCTCCCGCGTTGGGATATCGATCTTCCGGCGCCGTTCATGAAGGTTCGGTATGGGAGCCGGCTTCATCGAACCTTCATGAAAGGTCCGGGGTACGTGCTGGGGAGGGCACGCAGACTGGTTCAGCGGGCGCCGGCCGCCCGCCATCGAGGGCCCCCATCGGACTGGAGACGTTGTGAGCACGGATCGGCTGGTGTCACGACGCCAGGCGATGGCCGGGCTCCTGGGACTGGGCGGTGCGGCCGCGTTGACGGCCTGTGGGTTCGGCTCCGGGGCAACCCCCCTGCCCTCACCCCCCCTCCGCCCGACGGGCGCCGCGGCCGGTCCGGTCCGGGCGTTGTCCTTGCGTGCCCGTCCTGTTGAGGTGGACCTCGGAGGTCAGGTCGTGACCACCTGGGCGTACGGGGACTCCGTTCCAGGGAAGGCGTTCCGAGCCACAGCCGGCGACCGCGTCCAAGTCGCCTTCGCCAACGAACTGCCAGCCCCGACCAGCGTGCACTGGCACGGCCTGAGGGTCCGCAACGACATGGACGGCGTGCCCGGGGTAACCACCCCCGAAGTTGCTCCCGGTGGATCCTTCGACTTTGACTTCGTCGTTCCCGACCCGGGTACCTACTGGTTCCACCCGCACAGCGGGCTGCAGCTCGACCGCGGCTTGTACGCGCCGTTCGTCGTTGATGACCCGGCCGAACCCGGCGACTACGACGCTGAATGGGTGCTCGTCCTCGACGACTGGACCGACGGGGTCGGCCCGAGCCCAGAACAGATCCTGGCGTCGCTCCAGCAGACCGGTGGGAACGGCGGCATGGGTGGCATGGACATGGGCGGCATGGGCGGGATGGCTATGGGCGGGATGGCTATGGGCGGGATGGATGGCGGCGACGTCACCTATCCGCTGTACCTGGTCAACGGCCGCGTGCCCGACGACCCCGACGTGCTGCGCGCCAAGCCGGGACTGCGGATCCGACTCCGGCTGATCAACGCCGGAGCCGACACGATCTTCCACGTGGCGCTGGCCGGACATGAGCTGACCGTCACGCACACAGACGGTTTTCCGGTCGTTCCGGTCAGGACCCAGGTCCTGCGCATCGGGATGGGCGAACGCTACGACGCGATCGTCACGCTCCAGGACGGCGTCTTCCCGTTGGTGGTTGAGCCCGTCGGCAAGAGTGGGCTGGCGCGCGCTGTGGTGCGCACCGGAGGCGGCCAGGTGCCGCCGTCGTCGGTCCGCCCCGAGGAGCTGGCCGCCTTCCCCCTGACCGTGGACGTTCTCACCGCCGCCCCCGGCGCGGCACTGACCAGACGAGACCCGGACACCGTCCAGGACCTGCGCCTGGCTGGCTCGATGGCCTCCTATGTCTGGACCATCAACGGCCGCACCTATGACGAGACGGAACCGCTGACCATCCGGGAGGGGGAAGCGGGGCGGCTGAAGATCCGGAACGCGACGATGATGCCGCACCCGGTGCACGTTCACGGGCACACGTTCCAGGTCGGACAAGCTGGCGGGACCGGCCCGCGCAAGGACACGGTCCTGGTTCCTGCCATGGGTTCGGTCGACGTGGACCTGATCGCCGACAACCCCGGGGCGTGGATGGTGCACTGCCATAACGCCTACCACGCCGAGGCCGGAATGATGACCCGCCTCGAGTACGCCGCATGACCATCCGGACCGCACCGCGGACGACACCAAGAATCCACCGACCTCTCAAGGAGATCCGCACTATGCGTACTCGCGCCCCCGCCGTCACTGCCGCATCCCTGGCTCTGGCAGCCGTCCTCGCCGGGTGCGGCAGCTCGGGGGGCACCTCGGGGTCGGGGTCGATGCCGGGTATGGACCACAGCGGAGGCTCCATGTCGTCCAGCCCGTCTCAAGCCACGGGGAGTGCAGCGGATATCGCCTTCGCCCAGCTGATGATCCCCCACCACCAGCAGGCCGTCGAGATGGCCGACCTCGCTCTGGCTAACGCTTCCTCCGCGGAGGTCAAGGCGCTGGCGACCCAGATCAAGGCAGCGCAGGACCCCGAGATCGCCACGATGAGCGGCTGGCTCACCATGTGGGGTGCCCCTATGCAGATGGACAGCGCCGCCGGCCACGACATGGGCGGCATGGCGATGTCTGGGATGATGAGCGACCAGGACATGGCCGACCTCGAGGCCGCGCAGGGCACCGAGTTCGACCAGATGTGGCTGCAGATGATGATCGCGCACCACCAGGGTGCGGCGCAGATGGCCAACGACGTACTCGCCAGCACCGACGACGAGCAGGTCAAAATGCTCGCGGAGGCGATCGTCGCCGGTCAGACTGCCGAGATCGAGATGATGAAGAGCCTGTTCGCCTCCTAGGAACCGAGTCGCGAAGGACGGGAAACCTGGATGATCCCCAACATCATTGGCGGACTCGCACTGCTGTTCCTCATCGTGTCGGTCGTGGGTGGGCTCACGGGGAGGGTGCGAGCCAAGAGCTGCTGCTCGATCGCCGATCCCACTCGTGACCTGCGCATGCGCGTCGAGGGCGATGCCACCTCGGTGAACGCCGTCCCGGACTGAGTTCGGCCGGTTCCCCGCCGGTCATGAGGCGCTACTGGAGCCCCAGGCCCGTCGCGCTCATCGCGGTCGACTCGCTCGCCAGGAGCGCGCGCAGCAGGCTGGTGAGTTTGATCCACGCCTAAGACACCTAGTACTGTCTAGCCTGGCAGTGCGCCCGCGTGGGCGCACTGTGGAAGTACGTCGAACCTGCGCACGACCGCCGAAGCCATCTTGGCTGGAGCAGAGCAGGACCGGGGACCCATGTCCCATGGGGTGAATCGTCAGCGACTGTTGCTGGTGTAGGGCAACTTCCCAGCCCGAACCCGTCAGCTAACCCGGTAGACGTCGGAGAAGTGGAGTGTCTGTGCAGCGTCGCCGATTAGCGTTGGCCCGCCGTTCTGCCCTGGTCGTCGCCTCCGCCGTCGTTGCGCTGGCTGTGATGCCGGCGGTGAGTCAGGCGGAACCGCCGGTCTCGATCGCGCAGGTCGAAGCCCGACTTGAGGCGCTGCAGGAGGAGGCTGAACAGGCCACCGAGCTTTGGTTGGGAGTACGTGCGGAGGCTGAGGGCGCCCAACGGCGCCTCGACAAGGCCAATGCCAAGGCCCTCCGTTCAGAGGCGGCACTCGCAGAGATGGAGCGCGCTGTGGGTGCCTTTGCGGCGGCCGCATACAGGGCAGGTGGCCTAGACCAGAGTTTCAGTCTCCTGCTAGCCGATGATCCATCTGAGTTCCTCGCGCAAGTCTCGTCCCTGGACGGGATCGCCCGACGCCAGTCAGATGCGCTCCACCGGTCGGCTGTCGCCCGGCAGGCCTTCGAGAATGACACGCGAATCGCCCAGCAGGAGCTCGCTGCACTCGAGGCCCTGAAGGCAGACCTCGCAGCCAAGAAGCGACTCTTGGATGACAAGGTCAGCGCCGCTGAAGGCATGCTCGCCTCGCTCAAGGCCGACCAGAGGCGAGCGCTGGAGGCACGCCAGGACGCGGCACGAGCGGCTGCCATCAAGGAGGCTGAAAGGGCCGCGGAGGCGGGCCGAGCGACACGTGGTGGCGACCGGCCGGCTGCCTCGACCAGTTCCGGCTCTTCGGGTTCAGGCTCTCAGGGGGCTTCGTCGTCTCGTGCGGCGGGCGCTGTGCGCTACGCGCTGGCACAGGTCGGAAAGCGCTATGTCTACGCAGCGGCTGGCCCCAACGCTTTCGACTGCTCCGGTCTGACGATGATGGCCTACCGGTCGGTGGGGGTGTCGTTGCCGCACCAGTCCGGCATGCAGTACGCGTCCACCCGCAAGATTGCGGCCAGCGATCTGCGGCCCGGGGATCTCGTCTACTACTACAGCCCGATCAGCCACGTCGCTATCTATATCGGTGGTGGCAGGATCGTCGATGCCGCCAACCCGTCGGCCGGCGTTCGCATTGCCCCTCTGTACTCCATGCCGTTCGTCGGAGCCTCGCGCCCGTGACGGTCTCCGACCGATCTGCGCCGATGCAACACCAGTAGGTAGGTCCAGGCGGGTTGCATAGGTAGCCTCTGCACGTGCGCACCTTCGGCGATCTCGAAGCCGAGATTATGGATGCTGTCTGGGAGGCGGACTCGCCGCTGTCAGTGCGTGAAGTTCTGACCCGGATCGGCGAGCGCCGTACCCTCGCCTACACCACCGTGCAGACCGTCGCCGAAATCTTGCACCGCAAGGGCTGGTTAAACCGGGAGAAGGATGGCCGTGCCTGGCGCTACAGCGCGTCAGCCTCCCGCGAGGAGTACACAGCCGGACTGATCGAGACCGTCCTGGACGACAGCGCCGACCGCAAGGCCGCCCTCATGAAGTTCGTCGAAGGACTCGACCCCCACGAGATCGACGAGCTCTCCGCCGCCGTGGCTAGATCACGGCGGATGCGACGCCAACAGCCATGACAGTCTCGGCAGTATTGCTCATCGCCTACATCGCGGTCCTCCTTACTCTCGCTCCACGGTTGGCCCGGACCCCATGGGCGGCCCGGGCTCCAGGCCCGTTCCTGTGGTTGTGGCATTCCCTCGTAGCCGGCCTGGCGACCTCAGTCCTGCTTGCACTGGCTTCACTTTGCCTGCTCCCGATCGTCAATCCCCATGACCTGGATGGACTGGTTGACGCCGGCTTCGAACGAGCGGCGCTTATCGTGACGAACCCCCTGTGCTGGCTCACCGTCGGCGTCGGCGTCGGCGTGTGGTTCCTGGCCGGACGAGCGGCCTTGCGCGGTGTCCGGGCTGTCTTGGCCTGGACCAGGGTCGACCGAAAGCAGCGCGCGACCCTTCGACTGTTGGGCACCCCCACGGATGGCGGCTACACGCTGCTCGACTCCGGTGAGCCCGTTGCGTACTGCCTGCCCGGTGGTCTCGCCCAAATCGTGGTGACCTCGGCGGCCGCCGACCGGCTCGACGCCGACGAGTTGCGGGCAGTGGTCGCGCACGAGCGGGCGCATCAGCGCTCGCACCACCACGCCCACGTGCGGTCGAGCAAACTCCTGGCGCTTTTGGTACCGATTCCTCTTGGGCGGCTCTACTCGGAGCAGATCGCCCGGCTGGTGGAACTGCACGCCGACGAGGGAGCCAGCCGAACCATAGATCCGATCGACCTTGCTGGTGCCATCGTGGCCCTGGGGCGGCCCCGAGTTCGGGCATCGATTGGGCTTCATGCCAACCGCACAGCTACCGCGGAGCGGGTTCAGCGACTCCTGACCCCTGCGGAGCTGCCACGGCTGCGCGAACGGATCCTGGTGAGGATGTCTTCGGTGTTGCTGGTCGTGGCGCCTCTTGCGCTGGTGATCGTGCTCGAGTCTTTTGCGCTCACTCGCGCCTGCCCGGAGCTGTTCGGAGCCCCGATCGCCGGCTGAGGCCTACAACGCCCGGGGGTGGAACTAGAGGCGGGCCCCAAGGACGCGTAGCGGGTCGAGAAGACAAGGTGCGGCCTGCGGTCGTGGTCACCGTTGCCGCCAGAAGTGGGGATCCCGAGACGACGAGCTACAACGTCGGCCCCTGCTCTCCTAAGGTGCTTAGGGTAACGTGCCGACAGAGGAAGGGCGCCGGCAGGAGTTCGCTAGAAGAGGCATGGCGCCGTGAGCCAGGTCCCACGGGGTCTAGGCACAACCATTGAGGGGGCCACCGTGAAGAAGGTCTCCCTGGCTTTGCTCGCCCTCGTCATCGCCGTGCTTGTCGCACCCTCTCCTGCGCGAGCTGACAGCCATTCCCGACAGGATCGCCTTGATCAGCAGGTCGAAGACCTGCGGCATCAGTACCGGGAGTCCAGCGCGACCGCGGTTGCAGCGTTCGCGGCCGCGAGCCGCGCCGACGCGTCGTTGGTCGCCGCGCAAGCTGAGCTGGCTGTAGCCCGCGCCCGTCTGGGCGACGCCCGAGCGCAGGAGCAGATCGTTGCTGACAAGCTGACTGCAGCGCAGCAGGAAGAGCAGTCAGCAACGCTGCGCCTCCAGCAGACGGAACAGGTTCTGACCCAAGCGGAAGTTGATCTTGGGAGGTTCATGCGGGGCCTGTATGTGGAAGGCCCGCTCACGCCGCTTAGTTCACTGCTCGAAGCCAAGTCCCTCACCGACCTCACACGGCAGATGGAGCTCAACGACCTCGCCTCAGACCTCCAGGGCGACCGCGTCACCTTGTTAGCGACGGCCAAGGCTGACCTAGCCATCGCCAATGCCGTCCTTGCGCAGCGCCGATCGGCACTTCAACAACTTGAGCGCGACGCCATCGCAGCGGTGACCGCGAAGCGCGACCTGGAGACAGAGGCCGCCAGAGCAGCCACTCGCGCGTCGAAGCTGGCGCGCGCCAGCCGTACGGCGCTCACGCGCGCGCAGAGCATGGCGGCCGACGACGAGGCGAGCTATCGCGAGATGGACGCCGAAGCCGATCGGCTCCGGGCCTACCTGAAGAAGCAAGCCCGGCAGCGCGCCGCATCGGCAGGCGACGTCGCCACTGCCGCAGGCAGGGCCGGCATGATCTGGCCGGTCATTGGACCCATCACGTCCCCGTTTGGGATGCGCACCCACCCGGTGACCGGGGAGTACAAGCTGCACACCGGCCTCGACATCGGCTCCGGCTGCGGGACGCCGATCCGTGCCGCGCTGTCGGGCACCGTCCTGAGCGCTGACTTCAACGCCGCCTACGGCTATCGCACGGTGATCCGGGACGGTCTCAGTGCCGGGGTCGACGTGACCACCACCTACAACCACCAGCAGGGCCTCGGCGTTAGCCCGGGGCAGTCCGTGAGCAAGGGCGACACCATCGGCTGGGTAGGCACCACCGGCTACTCCACCGGATGCCACCTGCACTTCGAGGTGCTTGCCAACGGGGCATTCGTCGACCCCCAGGTCTGGCTTCCGTAGCAACACACGACTGCCTGAAGGCCCCATGTCCCACGGTGATAGTGAAGCGGGCCAGGTCGGAAGGACTTCCATGGATGGTGTTGGGACTTTCGGCACTGAATCCGAAACCGCCGTGTCCTTCATGCTCACGATAGGCAGAAGCGCTTCTCTCGCTGGGAATGGCCAAAGGGCGGATCCTGCGACGAAGACCGCATCGGTGGGCTGGCGGCCAGCTCGCCGCTCGCTGGACCTGAACGTGCTTGACGTTGGAAGGGACTGATCATGGCCACCGCGGCACAGACGACGATTCTTGAGGTCTCCGGTGTGAGGTGGGTGTCGTCCAAGGCGCTCGCCGAGTCGGTGCTGTCGCGGCGTGCGGGAGTGCTGAGCGTGGAGGTCAACGCCGTCGCGCAGACGGCGAATGTGACCTACGACCCGGATGTCACCTCGGTCGCGGAGCTGACGAGGTGGGTCCGGGACTGCGGCTACCACTGTGCAGGGCAATCAGTCCCCAACCACGTCTGCGACCCTCTGGCTGAACCCTCGCGTGAGACGGGTGAGTCCCCCGCTGACCGCGCAGAGCAGCACGGCCACGGCAAGGGCATGGACATGGGGGAGGGTGCTCAGCCGCCTGCTGAGGACCACTCCGGTCACGCTGGCGCAGCGGGGCGGACCGCCCAGGAGACCATGGGACACGGGGGCGGCCACGGCGGGATGTCGATGGACGCGATGGTCGCCGACATGCGTCGGCGGTTCTTCGTCGCGGCGGCTCTGTCCGTTCCGATCCTGTTGTACTCACCCATCGGCCGGGACGTCTTCGGCTTTGGTGCGGCCGCCCCGTTCGGTATCCGCGATGACATCGTCTCCTTGCTTCTGAGCCTGCCGGTGGTGTTCTACTCCGGCTGGATCTTCTTCGATGGCGCCTACAGGGCGCTGCGTGCCCGGACCCTAGACATGATGGTGCTGGTCGCGGTCGCGGTCGGCGCTGGCTGGGGCTACAGCCTCATCATCACGCTCACAGGCGGCGGAGAAGTGTTCTATGAGGCTGCCAGCGTGCTCACCGCTTTCGTGCTCCTGGGACATTGGTTCGAGATGCGGGCCCGAGGGGGCGCCAACGAAGCAGTACGGACCCTGCTCGAGTTAGCCCCACCCAAGGCGGTGGTGCTCCGCGGCGACGAGCCGGTGGAGATCGACACCGCCGAAGTAGTGGTCGGAGACCTGCTCCTGATCCGGCCTGGGGCGAAGATCCCTGTAGATGGCACCGTCGAGGACGGTGACTCCGAGGTCGACGAGTCCATGGTGACCGGTGAGAGCCTGCCCGTGCGGAAGGAGTCCGGGGCGGAAGTCATCGGTGCATCAATCAACACCACCGGCACGCTGCGGGTGAGGGCCACCAAGGTGGGCTCAGACACTGCCCTCGCCCAGATCGTGGCGATGGTGCAGGAAGCGCAGAACTCCAAGGCACCCGGGCAGCGCCTGGCCGACCGTGCCGCCTTCTGGCTAGTCCTCGTTGCCTTGATCGGCGGCACCGCCTCCTTCCTGGTCTGGGTGGCAGTGGGTGCCAGCGTGCAGGAAGCGATGCTGTTCGCGATCACCGTCGTCGTGATCACATGCCCCGATGCTCTGGGGCTGGCGACACCGACCGCCATCATGGTTGGGACCGGCCTAGGCGCCAAGCATGGTGTGCTGTTCAAGAACGCCACGGCGCTCGAAGCCTCAGCGAGCATTGACACCGTCGTGATGGACAAGACCGGGACCCTGACCAAGGGAAAGCCGGAGGTCACGGACGTCGCCGCCGAGGGGATGGACGAGGTTGAGATGCTCGCGTTGGCCGCGGCCGTCGAGCGAGAAAGCGAACATCCCATCGCTCAAGCCATCGTTGACCACGCCGTCAGCGCCGGAGCACAACGCTTCGCGGCCACCGACTTCCGCAACGTCCCTGGGCACGGGGCAGGAGCTACGGTGGACGGACGCGCTGTGCTGGTTGGCACCAACAAGTTGATGGTGGACCAGTCTGTCGACCTCGGGGCCATGGATCAGGCCCGCATCGCCATGGCCGCCGAAGGCCGAACGGCCGTCATGGTCGCGGTCGACGGGCAAGCCGTCGGAGTCGTCGCCCTCGCCGACGCGGTACGTGACACCGCAGCAGCAGCAGTCACCGCGCTGCACGAGGCCGGCATCGAAGTAGTCATGCTCACCGGTGACAACCAAGCCACAGCCGACCGAATCGGCTCCCAACTCGGCCTGGACACGGTGATCGCGGAGGTCCTGCCCGGCGACAAGGCAGCCAAGGTGGCAGAGCTCCAGAAAGCGGGCAAGAAGGTCGCCATGGTTGGCGACGGCGTCAACGACGCCCCTGCCCTCGCGCAAGCAGACCTCGGAATCGCGATCGGCGCGGGCACCGACGTGGCCATCGAGACCGCAGACGTGGTGCTCATGCGTTCCGACCCTCTCGATGTCCCAATCGCCATTCAGATCGGCCGCGGCACGAGACGGAAGATGCGCCAGAACCTTGGCTGGGCGGTTGGCTACAACGTCATCGCCCTCCCGATCGCGGCCGGCGTCTTCTACCCTGCCTTCGGACTGGTTCTTCGCCCAGAGATCGCTGCGCTCTCGATGTCCGGGTCATCATTCCTCGTCGCCGTCAACGCCCTGCTGCTGAAGCGGTTGACCCTCCCAGCAGCCGCACCTATGCCGTCAGCCTCCGAGCCTGCCCCGACCGCGGCACAGTCTCCAAACGACTAACTGGTCGAGGCTCCCCGACGTCGAGTGGGGAGTCGGCAATGGCAGTCGTCACCGGCTGCCGAATCGACGTCCAGCAGAGGCGGGCGCCACACACGATCAGGATGCTGTGGGTTGGTCGTGCGACTATCGCGCCTGCCGGCATTGCGTGATCGAAATCCTAGGTGTGTTAGGACTTTCGACCCTGCTCTACCGCGGAGGGAGGGCGCATGCTCCTAGTGAGTTCAGTCCCGAGTTCACTAGGCACGGAGATGAGTCCAGATGATGCAGTGGGGCAACGGCGGCTGGGGCGCTGGTGAGTGGCTCGCAATGAGTTTGATGATGCTGGCGTTCTGGGGGTTGCTCGTGGCGTTGGTCGTTTGGCTCGTGCGCAGCTCGCGCGCAGCGCCGACACCGGCGTCCGTCGGACCCGCCCATCCCGTGCAGAGTTCAGATGAGGTGCTAGCCCAGAGGTTCGCCCGCGGCGAGATTGGCGAAGAAGAGTTCAGTCGCCGGCGCGGGCTTCTTCGCTCCGGCGGCGAGTCGTCAACGAATGGTGGAGACTGACCATGCAGAACTGGTTGCTGTTGCTGATCCTCGCGGTCTGTCCGCTGATGATGTACTTCATGATGCGCGGTATGCACAGCGGGCGCTCGGACCAAACTGGAGACGAGATCGCGCCGAATCACCTGGCGCAAGGTGAAGGCAGCGACGCACGCGACGCACGCCTCGCCGAATTGGAGCGAGAGGTTGCCGACCTCCGGGCCGCGGGCGACCCGCGCTGACCCCACTCGCGCACAGGACTGCGCCCGAAGCGGCGCAGTTGACTTGTGGGGCTGCCGATCCGCGCCTGCAGCTCGCCGCCGTTGTAGTCGACTCCCGCGCTGGGTTTCTCGAGCAGGTCCGGCTTCGCCGCTCCGTGCCACCGACGAGGTCGTGGCGGACACGACGAGAACGTTCGCGGTCAATTGAATCTCGGCCTTGCTGGCGTAGTTGGACTTCTGCGGGCCGAGCGACTCATCCCGAGAAGCCTGCCCGCGACGCCCTTACAACAGAACCGAGCGGCAGGGATGCGCGTCTGGCGTAGCACAGCTGCTTGACCCGCAGTGTGTTCGTGGCTCCGGATACGATGTGGTTGTGAGCAGGTGCACGGCCCCGGTCTATGGCCATCGGACGGCAAGCGGAAGGGCGTCCTGCCCCGTACACGGCGGCCGCAGTTATGGGTATTACTCACCGTCTCGGTCCTATTCCTCTCCGTCGGACTACACGTCGCTGAGCAGCAGTGGGGGCGGCGGTAGCATCGGGGGCACGTCCATCGGCGGCAGAACGCGCCCGCGTTGGTCGCCGAGCGACTCTCCCGTGACCTACACGCCTGCCGAAGTGCGGGCGCTGACTCCAGTTCGGCGCACCGTTGAGCTGCGGGCGCGTAAGGAGCCCGACCTTCGGGACGTCTTCCTCTGCCACGCCTGGGATGACCGGCGCGGTATTGCCACCGAGTTGCACGACTTGCTCGAAGCCAAAGGTGTGTCGGTGTGGTTCAGCGAGAAGGACATCGTGCTCGGCCAACCGTTCCTGCGGGAGATCGACCGGGGCCTAGCGAAGTCGCGCACGGGTCTCGTTCTGGTCACTCCGGCGTTGCTGGAGCGCGTCGACCGCCGGGGGGTGTCTGACAAGGAGCTCTCGGAGCTCCTTGCACGCGACCAGTTGATCCCCGTCGTGCATCAGACGACCTACGACGAACTCCGTAAGGTTAGCCCGCTGCTCGCCTCCCGAAACGGGCTGAACACGGCGGATGATTCTATTGATGTCGTTGCCACCAAGATTGGCGAGTTGGTTGCCGTCGAGGACGATCTGACCGCGCTGCTTGCCCAATCACCGGTTTCGGAGCCCTGACGCGAGGACCGATCGCCTGCGATCGAGTGCCTAAGTAGGCCGCCCAACGAGTTCCCCGCTGGCACAACCTCTAGGCGGGGTACTCATCCGCAAGTCATGGCGGAATCCTGCCGGAGCAGGCGAGCTCGAATGCCGGCTATTGCGCGGGTGCGGGCTACTGCAGGTGCCGGGTGACTTGGGTGGTGGCTTCATCGAGGCGGGTGACCGCGCGGTTGGTGAGGGCGACGGCATTGGTGAGCCACTCGGGAGGTTCACCGGTGGTGTTGAGTTCGCGGACGGCTTGGTTGACGTTGACGCCGAAGCGGCGGACTTGGCTTCGTGCGGCGATGAGTTCGAGGAGTGCTTCGCGCAGGGGCTCGGCCATCGGCGGAGCCTTCCCGATGGCCGCAGCGAGGGCGGCTTCGGCTGCGTAGCCCGTCGCTGTCAGTCCCGCCGCGGTAGCCGCGGCGCGGACTGCAGTGAACTCATCGTTGTCGTAGGCGATCGTGATCCGCCGTGTTCGGCCCGGTCGGTGGGCTCGGTGGGTCCGGCACCAGTGTCGCCGGTCATTGATCGAGTCCGTGGTCACACCGTGACCGGCCGATCGAGGATCTCGCACGCCTGTCGGGCCACGGTGAGTCG
The DNA here is from genome assembly GCA_031430645.1 of Actinomycetes bacterium. Lineage (GTDB taxonomy): Bacteria > Actinomycetota > Actinomycetes > DATJPE01 > DATJPE01 > JANPBY01. Next base: position 3,396 of record JANPBY010000210.1, on the reverse strand, counting down.
CGTTACGGGCTGGCCTTCGCTTCGGAGCTCATTGCGGGCTTGGGCTTGAAGGGCAACTCGACGCCCGTCGGTAGCGGCGAGCCGCTCCTCGAACTCGACGAGCCCGACGTCCACCTCGTCATGTGGCACCGACCCCGGTGAGTGGTCCCACCATGGTCCGGCCTCGGCGAGCCGCATCGGGGAGCGTGTGTTGGGGTCGCCGGCGATGGCGATCAGGGCAGGTTCGACGAGCGCGGGCGGCCAGTGTCGGCCGATCACCGCGACGTGGATGGCGACGAGCAGACAGGGTCCGGCCCAGCGGGCGTCCGGCAGGCCGAGGCACTGTCGGGCTTCGGCGCAGCGTTGGGCGAGGGCCTGGAGGTCGGTGATGCCACAGGCCGCGAGGAGAGCGGCGTTCCCATCGACCCCCTCCTGGGCTGGCGATGCCCCTGGCCGTCGTGAGGGGGTACGGGGAGGAGGTGTTTCGGTAGGAACCTCTGGGTCGGGCCGCAGATCTGCGGCCAGGGTGACCGCAACGGTGCGGCCAGGGGTAGCCGCAGATCTGCGGCCACCCTCCCTCGCCGGCACAGCGGGGATCGCCGGGTCTGAGGTGCGCAGGTGGTAGCGGTTGGTCAGGTTCTCCAGTCCGTGGCGGCGGCGCTCGACCCGAACCACGTGAGCGGACTCGAGCTCACGCATGGCCCGGTCGATGGAGTCCACGGAGCGGTGCAGCCGCTCGGCGAGGGTGCGCCGGGATGGCATCCGGGAGCCGCTGCTGCCGCCATAGCGCAGGAGCACCGCGTACAGGCGGATGGCGGCGTCGGAGACCTCGAGATCCAGCACCCATTCGGGCAAGATGGAGAAGCGTTGCTCCTCGACAAGCAGCACCCCGGAGTCGTCTCGATCGACCGCCGTCAGCGCCGTGCCGGCGCTCATCGCGACACCTGAATCCGCGGGCGTGAGTGGCAACGCTTTGGCAACGGACAAGTGCAGTAGAAGCCGCACGAGCACGCACTGCATGGACTAGCCGGGGCGTGATTCCCGTTCAAAACAGCCAACTTCGGCGTCATCTGACACCACCCAGCACCGTGTGATGGGTCCTTTTAATCCGCGGGTTCTGGGTTCGATCCCCAGGCGGCCCACCCCTTCTTTGTGGGTAGGAAGTGGATCTCCACCCCAACGGTGGTCAGATCCAGGACACGCACGTCACAAAGCGCACACGTTTCAGACAGTCCGAAACAGCAGCCACAACGACCGATCAGGGGATTCTGCTTCGATCCAGCCTGATGCCCGATGCCTCCAACTCCCGCGCCAGAGCCTGCTTCCATGCGCCGGGTGAACGCAAAGACCGTCGTCCACGGCGACTTCAGCATGCTGCTGGCCGACGATCTGACGGTCTATGCGTTCACCCGGCGTACGGCCCTGTCGAGCTCCTCGTCGTTTGCAACGTGTCGAGCGACCACGTCGAGGTCGAGATCGCCGAGGCGGAGACCTGGGCGGACGCCGAGGTGCTCCGTCGGTCCGACTGACGTCGGCTCAGACGCAGCCTCCGCAGCTCACGGTCGCTGGGAGTTGCCCGAGCCGGCCGCGGACGCACCATCGCTGGCCGTGCCCGCGGTCGCGGTGCCGGTGGCGCTGGCTCCGCCGCTCGCCTCGTCAGCGGTCCCGGTGCCGCCCGTGGCGGCCGGGGCGTTGGGCTTGCCCGTCGTCTCCGGCTTGCCCGTCGTCTCGGGCTTGCCGGGGTGCTGCGCGGGCCGGCCGGCCGGGGCCAGGGCGGCGATCTCGGCGCCCTTGGCGGCGCCGGTGCTCAGGGTCTCGCGCGCCAGCGTCGAGACGGCCGAGCCGTGGGTCGTGGGCGCCGTCGCCGGCGTCCCGCCCGCTGCTGGGTGTTCACCCGCGTGGTCGTCCGGTCCAGGAGCCGTCACGCCTGCACTGGTCAGCGCTTCCTGCGCTCGTGGTGCGGCGAACCCAGGGAGGGCACCCGTCGCGGCTGCGGCGACCCCGCCCGTGAGGACGAGACCTCCGGTCAAGGCCACCGCGGCGGCACGGTAGGTGTGGGTCAGCGTGCGCTTCATCAAGATGACTCCTCGCATCGATCATCGGGGGGGCGTAAGGACCGCCGGGGCCGCACGCCGACCCCCCGGGCTGCGGGGAGGCGGCGCGCGCCGGCACTTGCACCCAGGAGACGACGCGCGTGCGCATCGCGTTACACCTGCCCGAGGCGAGCAGACCCACCGCTGCCTGCGGTTTGAGTCGTGTCACCTTCGGGTCGATAGTGGAGCGGTGCTGGGAGATCGCTTCGCCGACGTGCTGGCGAGGGCTCGCGAGGGAGACACGGAGGCCTTCGCAGAGCTCTGGCGCGACGTGCAGCCGATGCTGCTGCGCTACCTGCGGGTGACCGCGGGCTCGTACGCGGAGGACGTGGCGTCACAAACCTGGGTGCGTGCGATCGAGGGGCTGTCGTCGTTCACCGGTGACGAGCCGGGTCTTAGGCGCTGGATGGTCACGATCGCCCGCAACCTCTACGTCGACCAGCTTCGGCGCACGGCGCGACGCCCGGAGGAGCTCGTCATGGACATCAGCGCCGTCAAGGCACTAAGCCACCCCCTCGCGGCCGGAGCCAACGAGGTGGCTGAGGAGCGGATGTTCACTCAGCGGGCCGTCGCCCTCGTGGCCACCCTGCCTCCGGACCAGGCCGAGATGATCATGCTCCGCGTCGTGGTCGGCCTCGACGTGGCGGACGTCGCGGCGATGATGGGCCGCACTCCAGGAGCTGTCCGGGTCGCCGTCCATCGGGCGCTGCACCTGCTCAAGGAGCAGATGGCCGACGGACGTGCCGACGTAACGCAGGGGCTCACCGAGGCGTTGTCTCGCCGAGATGGCTGAGAACCCAACCCGCCCTGACGACGGGCCCGACGCTGACGCGTGGGCGCTCGAACGTCTCCTCGACCCGCTCGCTGAGCCAACGCCGGACGGGGAAGCCCCGTCAGACCTGCTCCAGGCCCTTCAGGCGCCGGGGTCCGACCGCGAGCTCGCCGGCGAGCCGGCTGCCCTGACCGCGTTCAGTGCCGCGTTCACAGCGCCCCCGGTCGATTGCCTCGCGGCTGCGCGCGCGGCGGCGCGGCACCGGCGATCGGGACACCGCACAGCCGTGCCGCCTCTGGCCATCGCGGGAGCCGCTGTCCTGGTGACCCTGGGGGCGACAGCTGCCGCTGCCTACCAGGGCATCCTGCCGGCGCCCATCCAGAACGTCGCACACCGTGCGATTGGGGCCCCCGCCCCGACCGGGGAGGGCTCGGTCGACGCAGACCCTGCCGCGAGCCGTTCCGTACCGGCGGCGAGGCCGTCCACGCCACCGACCGCCCTCCTCGCTCTGTGCACCGCGTACACCCAGGGCAGGCTGACCACCGTCTCCGC
>JANPBY010000209.1:0-28479 GCA_031430645.1 Actinomycetes bacterium | reverse complement strand
CTACCAGGACCGAGGCCGCACCGTGGGTCACATCCCAAGCGGCCGGCAGATTCAGGGCACGCAGCGAAGTCCCCTGGTTGACGTATTGCGGGTCGTCGGGAACGTCGAAGAGCGAGTACGTCGTCTCGGGAACGACCGCCGCGACATCATCCGTGGCCTCGATCGCAGCCACCAGGGACGGCGCGGACGCGACCGGTACCTCGATGGTCAAGGTGCGCCCCGTTGGGCGCGCATCCACGACCTCCACGTCCGCACCCTCGAGTTCAGGGAGGGACCGAGCGACCTTGGCCGCCTCGCCGGCGCCGTCAGTGACGACGACGGCGCGCATCATCGGGCCTCGCGGGAGCGGCTCGGCTGCCAGAGCCGCCACCGGAACCAGCAAGCTCCCGCTCAGCAAGGCGAGTGTGACAGCGCCGACTGCCGACGCAGCGAGCAGCGAGTGGCCCCTGCTGCCGTGCTTCATTCGAGGTCGCCCCAACACGAGGCCCGCGTGCCGCTCTCGGCTCACTAGGGCAGGTACCAGTATCCAACGGCATACGCCCTGAGGCCGACCGTCCCGACCGTGTTGGAGAAAGAAGTCTTCCCCGAGGCGAGAGGAGCCACCAGGAAGGCCGTGTGGTCGACGCCCAATCGAGGGCTCGCCGATCGTGTTGCCGGGTTGGCTTCGCCAGCACGCCAGACGAGCAGCCCGGTGTCCGCCGTCGGCGCCAGTGCCGTGGCCTGCAGCGCGACGGCCGTCACGCCAGCTGTCGGGACACCGCCGACGCCAGCCAGCGCGGGGGTCGCCACTCGGCCGGCTGTCATCGCCCCCGTGACGCCCTTGTTTTCCGTGGTGTCGATCACCTCCGAGGGTGCTAGCGGCACGTAGCGGGACCCGCCAGCGACGCTCGCCGGCGCCCACCAGCCGAGCACGTCCAACCGAAGGTGTCGGGTGCCCGTCGTGTCGTTGCGCACCGTGATGGTCCCGTTGGGTGCGACGCGGGCCAACACGAGATTCGTGCGCACCCGACCAGCCGGGGCATACACCGAGAGCAGGGTCGACGACGGAGCGGTGTCCGCTCCGCCAAAGAGGGTGACGCCGCCCGAGGCGGAGCCGTTCGACACCGTCGCCGACAACGTCACCGCCGTAGCGCCCGCGGAAGGCAGACCCGCCCTCCCACTGAGGTCAAGGGTCCTCGTCTCGCCTGGCGCCAGGACCGTCGCTGCGGCCCAGGTGTCGAGGACGCGCACGGGAGCACCGGGATGAAACAGCGACGTGACAGCGTCGGGACTGGCGTAGTAGCCGAGAACGTCCACGGACACATCCGAGGCGCCCGTGGGGAGAGTCAAACTGACCCGTCCCCCCGAGCCGAGCGGCACGGTCATCGAGCCCAGTCCGTTGACATTCATGGCTGTGGTCGACACCCGCAACCGGGGAGCGGTTGACCCGGTCGGCTCGACGTAGAGCTTGAGGGGCGCGTTAGGGCCGCGCACCTGAACGGACAACACCACCGCGGTCGCACTGGGCGGCACTCCCCCGCGCCCTGACACCTGCACGTCGATCCGCTGGTCGGGGTCAGAGTCCTGCGCGAGACGGCACCGGGTGCTGACCCCGATCGTCCCAGCGGTGTCGAGGAGGCGGAAGGGTGGGAGCGGCATCAGTTCCAGCCCGGTCTTGGCTAGCGCGGCCGGCACGGCCACTCCGCCGACCTCGGGGCAGTTCGGAGCCGTCACGGCGCTCCCGCTCCAGTAGGAGGTCTTTCCGGCCGCACCGTCCCAGGACAGGGAGAAGTGCACATGGTTGCGGTGACAGGTCGTGTCATAGGAAGCGGCTTGAGTGGCCGAGCAGCCTTGGTACTCGGACCAGCCGCGCCCGGTGTCATAGAGACGGAACATCCTGTCGTCCCAGACGATGTACATGATTCCCATGCGGCGGGCCATCGCTTGTGGGTTTCCGGCGGCATCGCTCTTGAGCAGCCAGGCGAGGAAAGCCTGCGCGTTCGCCTTCTGGGTGGCGCCGCTGATCATCCAGTCCAGAGCACGACCTTCCATGTGTTCAGAGGTCGCCGTCGTACCCGAACACGCTCTGGTGATGCCGAAGGAAGTCGAGGAATACGTCGCCGCCAAGAGCGACTTCAGCTTGTTGACGCCCGTACGCGCCACCGGGTCGCAGAGTTGGGCACCCTGGTAGCCAGCCAGCGGCTCGATCGCTACCGGCAGCGTGGGCGGCACCGGCACGGGCGAGGCAGCGGACGCTGCGCCGACCGGCTGGAGAAGCGCGACGACAAGCGCCGCAACGAGCAGGCAGACCGACACGAGCGCGCGCTCCGCCCGGGGAGCCACTGAGGTCCTCACTCGTTGCTCATCGGCCCGCCAGGAGCGGATCTCAAGCCGTCTCTCTACGATGGGCACACGCTACGACGTCTGAGTGTCACCCGAAAGGAGCAGTCCCACGTGTTGGACGACGCCGAGGTCGAACGAGTCCTGGTCGTGACCGCCCACCCCGATGACGTGGACTTCGGCGCGTCAGGGACCATCGCCGGCTTCACGAAAGCCGGCGTCGAGGTTACCTACTGCATCGTCACCGACGGCGACGCCGGCGGCTCCGACCCGTCGGTCCCCCGCTCCGACATCCCGGCGATCCGCCAGGCTGAGCAACGGGCAGCCGCCGCAGTCGTCGGGGTGACCGACGTCCGATTCCTCGGATACGTCGACGGTGAGCTCGAGGTGACGCTGGCCCTGCGTCGGGATATCTCCCGGGTGATTCGCCAGGTCCGTCCGCAGCGCATGCTGATCCAGTCCCCCGAGCGCAACTGGCAACGGGTCCAGGCCTCACACCCCGACCATCTCGCGGCCGGTGAGGCTGCGATCCAGGCCGTCTATCCCGATGCCCGCAATCCCTTCGCGCACACATCCCTGATTGCCGAGGAGGGTCTCGAGGAATGGGCCGTCGTCGAAGTCTGGGTGATGTCCGCCGACAAGGCCGACCACTACGTCGACATCACCGACACCTTTGATCTGAAGATCCAAGCGCTACGTGCTCACGTCTCCCAGACCGGCGACCGCCCCGACCTTCCTGACTTCATCAGGGCGTGGGGGGAACGAGTCGCCAAGCAGGCCGGCTTCGAGACCGGGCGGGTGGCTGAGGGTTTCATGGTGGTCGGCACCGCCTGAGTGTGCGGCTGGCTAGGCGTTGACGATCAGGTCCAGAAGACCGCGATCACGATGTTGATGATCTCGAGCACGCCGATCGCGAGATAGGCCGCGGTCGGCACCGATGGACGCTTGCGATAGACCGCGATGAGGGCGAAGACAACCAGGGCGATCACCAGCTTGATGCCGATCTTGGGATAGAAGAAGTCAGCGAGGTCGTCACCGTCGACCTGCGGCACCAGACCAGCGAGCAGGATGCCTGTGACGACCTGGGTGAGGATCCCGTGCCAGGCCGCGGCGGGGAGCACCCGTGGTGAGCCGCGCAGCCCGACCGCCCAGGCACCGAGGACGAGGGCCATGCCGACAAGGTGCAGCACGATGAGGGACTTCTCCAGGAACTCCATGACGGGTCAGCCTAAACGGATCAGAGCAGGCGACGGTCGGTAGCCCAGCGTGTGAGCTCGTGGCGGTTCGACAGCTGAAGCTTGCGCAGGACCGAGGAAACATGGGTCTCCACCGTCTTTACGGAGATGAACAGCTCTTTGGCCACCTCCTTGTAGGCGTAGCCGCGCGCGATGAGGCGGAGGACCTCCCGTTCACGCTGGGTCAGCCGGTCGAGGTCCTCGTCCACCGAGGGGACGTCGGGAGACCCGGCGAAGGCGTCGAGCACGAATCCGGCCAGCCGCGGCGAAAAGACGACGTCGCCGTCGGCGACCCGACGGATCGCCGACGCGAGCTCCGGCCCCGAGATGGACTTAGTCACATAGCCCCGCGCACCGGCCCGGATCACCGAGATGACGTCCTCGGCTGCGTCGGACACCGAGAGCGCGAGGAAACGGGTCTCCGGAAGTTCGGTGGCACAGGCCCGCACCACGTCGGCGCCGGAGCCGTCCGGCAGGTGTACATCGAGGAGGACAACAGCCGGTCGGGTTGCGAGGATCACGCGCACGGCGGAGGCCACATCCTCAGCCTCGCCGACAACCTCGACCCCTGCGCCGAGCTCGGCCTGAACCCCGGTGCGAAACATCCGGTGGTCGTCGACGAGCACCACACGTGGTCGCTCGGTCATCCACTCTTCCTTTCAGAACGGCGCGGCAGCGTCAGCCGTACCTCGGTTCCCTCGTCGGTGCTCCTGAGCTCCGCGCGTCCACCGTTGCGCTCCATCCGTCCGACGATGGACTGGCGGACGCCAAGCCGATCTTCCGGTACGTCTTCGACATCGAAGCCGGAACCACGGTCGCGGACGAACACCTCGATGCCTTCGGCGGTGACCTCGGCATAGACCGCAACTGGGGCGGCGCCTCCCGCATGCTTGGCCGCGTTGATCATCGCCTCGCGCACGGCCTGCAGCAACGCCCCTACCGCCTCGTCGACCTCGGCGTCGCCGACAATAACGACGTCCAGGGTGACCGCGTAGGCGTCCTCAACCTCACCGGCAACCCGCTCGAGGGCTGCGGCCAGCATCCCCTCATCGACCTGGTCCGGCCGATACAGCCAGCTACGTAGCGCCCGCTCTTCGGCGCGAGCCAATCGTGCGACAGCCTGCGGGTCGTCAGCGTGGCGCTGAATCAGGGTCAGGGTCTGGAGCACCGAGTCGTGCACGTGCGCGGCGACCTCAGCCCGCTCTTGAGAACGGATCCGCTCACGCCGCTCCTCGGTCAGTTCTCGGATGAGGCGAAGCAGCCACGGCCCGGCGACCAGCATGACGCCGAGGATGAGGATGAGGGCGGCGGCCAGTCCATCGGCGATCTGGGACACATCGCCAGTAGTCGCCAGCGCCCAGGTCAGGCCGACAGCCACCAGGGCACCACCAAGAGCAAAGCGCACCCACGCCGCTCGCCCGCCTCCACCCGCGGCTCGCGACGCATGGGAGCGCCACCGCACGCGCTGGGCATCGTCGCCCTGCCTCCACAACACGGCCAGACCGACGCCGGCAACAGTGAGCGGGACGAGGAACGCCGACCCGACGCCCTGTCTGCTCGCAAGGGAGGCCGCGCCGACCGCTACCGCACCGACCCCCAAGAGCACCAAGAGATCGCGGTCGCGCGAGGACGAGGTGTCGTCCCGGCTGGCCGCCCTCTCCTCCTCGGCCGGGCCAGCCAGCGGTACGACGACCCAGAAGGCGGCATACATGACGAGCCCCGCGCCGCCGGCGAAGGCGAGAAGCACGAAGGCCACGCGCACCCACACCGTGGGCACTCCGAGGTGCCGGGCAAGCCCACGAGCGACCCCTGCTATCCACCGACCATCAGAGGCTCGGTAGAGCTTGGGGTAGCCGCGAACCTGCGGCACGCGGACGAAACGCGACCGTTGGGTCTGCAGGCTCGAAGGGAGGCTCACCGGTCCATGCTGACGCACTTCGGGCTTGAACGGATCAGGGTGGGACCCTGAGGCGGCCACATCTGCGAATCAGGGTGACACCAGGGTGCAGCCTGGAGGCTCGCGAGTCCTGATGAGGGCAGGCTGAGGACATGAGCGAAGCGATGAATGACACCGATCCAGGCGGAGCCTTGCCGCCGCCCTACGCACCACCGGGTGCCTCGCCGACGGAGCCGCGGCCGCCGCTGCGACGCAGCCGAGACGACCGAATCGTCGGTGGCGTGTCGGGCGGTCTGGCCCGAACCTTCGGCGTCGACCCTGTCGTGTTCCGCGTCGTCTTCGCGGCCCTCACGGTCATCGGGGGCAGCGGCGTTCTCCTCTATGGACTGCTGTGGTTCCTGGTCCCCGAGGACGGTTCCGACGGGTCCTCCGTCGGTGACCGCTGGATCCTGTCCCGTCGGTGGTCGACAACCACGGTGGTGCTGCTCGCTCTGGCGGCTGCCGTCGGGCTGAGCCTGCTCGTCGGCCTCGACCCCGGCGCTCTCGTGCTGCTGGCAGTCATCGCAGCCGTAGCTGTGTTCGTCGTCCGCCGTGAACAGCGGCCACCACGGCAGCCGTACCTGGCTCAGGGCTATCCGGCTCAGGCCTATCCGACTCAGGTGTATCCGACTCAGGTGTACGGCGCGTACTCCGGGCAGCCAGATTCAGGGCAGCCAGAGTCCGGGCAGCAGCCGCCTTACCCGCCGTATCCAGGGGTCGGAGGCCCACCACCCCGGCCGCCGAAGCCACCACGCGAGCGCTCCGCCCTGGGGATTCTCACCCTGGGCGTGACGGCCCTCACCGTCGGCCTCTTGGTCGCGGTGCGGATGGTCAACGACAACGGAACTCCCTCGTCCGTAACTGTTTTGGCATCGGGCACCCTCGTGATCGGCCTCGGGCTCCTCGTCGGGACCTTCCTGGGCCGCGCTCGGTGGCTCGTGATTCCTGGTGTCCTCCTGCTGCTCCTCACAGCTGCCGCCGGGGTGGTCGACCGCATCGACGGACTCGACGGACTCGACGGTCCCAAGGGCAGTCGTACCTTCACGCCCCAGACGGCTCTTGAGGTTCAGAGCACCTACGACTGGGGCGTCGGTGAGCTCGTCCTGGATCTGACCGAGGTGGCGGGAAACCCTGACCTGGCGGTCTCCGTTGATCTCGGCATCGGCTCGTTGCGCGTCGTCGTCCCGGACGGTGCCACGATCGCCGGGACGGCAGACGTCGGGCTCGGATCGGTGGTCACGGTCGACGGGTCTGAGTACGACGGCTTCGACGCCCAGGCGGACCTAGCTGATTCCCCCGCGACCCGGGACCGCCCGGCGAGTGACCAGACGATCACACTCGACCTCGAGGTCGGGCTCGGAGAGGTGGTGGTCAGCCGTGCGTAAGCATGGGTTCGACCCGGCATCGTTCATTCTCGGCCTCGTCCTGACGGGGGTGGCCCTCGCCTATCTCGTCGCAGAGGCACAGGACCGAACCGTCGACGGGGCGTGGGTCCTCCCACTCACCCTCATCGGCCTCGGCATCGCCGCGGTCGCGGCCGGGCTCAACCGCGCCCTGCGCAGCGGCCCCGCCTCCGTCACGGACGCAGACGCCGACTTCATCGAGGCTGAAGACGCCAGATAGCCACAGCAGGGGGCGGACGCTTCCGGATCACGAAGGTTGGGCCTCGGGGACGGACAGGAGGACCAAGGCTCGCCCTGCTTCTGGGCGGTCGCCCGCGATGAACAGCCGCCCATCCCCAAGCACGGCGAGGCCCTCGGTTTTGCCGATCTTCTTGGCCTTCTTGGGGATCTCGAAGAAACTCTCGACGACGAGGGTCTCACCGGGACGCAAAGGAAGCCGCAGCCGGGAAACCGACGCCGACTGGTCCGACAACAGATAGACCCCACCGTCGGCATCGACGGTGATCTCACTGAGGTCGTCCGGGCCACCTCCCTCAGGCATCGGCCACCAGCCGAGCGCATCGAGCCGTCCGTCGCTTGGCAGCAGGAACTCGGCGCCGCCGAGCAGTGAGTCAGAGGTCACGCCGTACGGCTGGTCACCGGCGGGGCCAAACTCCACGAGACCGGGCGGATGCTTCTCCTTGGCGACTAGGAGGTGCCCGCCGGACAGGAGGAGCAGTCCCTCTCCGCGCGACGAGGGGTCGGCGTCCCAGGCCTCGGCCAGCCCAGCTAACCCCGACACGTCCAATCGGAACGAGGTGACGACGCGTCGGGCGTCGAGGTCGACGACGTGGATGCGCGAAGGCTCCTCCGCAAGCAGGAGCAAGAGGCCAGCCGAGTCAGCAGCGACCGCCTCGAGCTGCGCGTCTGGGGCATGCTCGGCCGGTCCGTCGAAGCCCCGAGGGTCGACCATCGACCAGTCGCCGAGCGAGCCGTCGGAGGCGACGTCGGCCAGTGCGAGCTGCGGTGTGTGATCTCCGACAGCGACCAGCCGCTGCCTCCCCTCGGTGGTCAGAAGGGTCAGGCCCGAGACCTCGCGAAGAGGCACGTCGAGCACACCCTCGACTACGATGTCCTGGCCCGACTCGTCCGGGTTCTTCACCGCTCGGCCCCCGCATCAGAGACTGAACGACCGGGGCGCGGGACACCCACCGGGATCCGGATGAGAAGCACCCCGACGAAAGACACGAACAGTGCCAACCCGGGGGTGAAGCGGAACCCTGCGTACTGCGAGGAGACCCCAAAGGGGAAACCGACCAGCCCTGTGACCGCCAAGGCCAGGAGGCCGACAGCGACGGCCACGACCCCGATGACGCTGACCGTCGCCTGAAGGCGGTACGGCCAGCCGTTGAGCGGGTGACGGCGCGGCGCTGAGTCCCACCACGGCAGGGGAATGTGCTCGAAGGGTCTCATCAGCCAGACCAAGCCCACCGTGTAACCCGAGAACAGCGCCCAGAACGTGAGCCGCGGGAGCACCCAGCCGGACGTGGAGAACCCCACCAGGTCGAGGCCCAGCACCGAGAGGGAGGCGATGGCCAGGATCATCCCGGCGAGGTGCCACAAGTAGAGGGTCATGGCCGCACCGTTGACGACGCAGGTCGGCCGCCAGATCCGCTCCTTCGCAGCCAGGCGCTGCAACCACGGATAGAGCAGAACGACGAAGGCCGCAAGGCTGATGGAGTGCAGGGCGAGAACCGCTGACGGGGGCGCCATGTTTGAGATCTCTTCGCCGGGTAGTCCGACCAGGCTCAACGGCCACGGGCCGAGAGCCACGAGCGCTGCGTTGAGGGTCATGGCCGCCCCCGCGATCAAACCAGCGCGCGGCCGCGAAGGACACCTGGTCGGGGAGAACGCCCAGAGCCCGCATTGACCGGCCAGGGCCCACACCAGGACGAAGTTGGCCAGCCCGAGCGCCCCTGGCGCCCCGGCAAGGCGTACGAGGTCAATCGCCGCGGACGCCACCAACCAGCCAAGCGTCGCGCGCAGTGGCTGTGCCGACAGGCGTACGAGCACCGGGGTGAGGGCGGTCACCAGCAGGTAGACACCGAGGAACCACAACAGCTGAGTGGAGATCTGAAGCAGCGGCACGGCGACGGTCTCGTCCCAGGCCAGGAGCAGTGGAGAGGCCAGGATCCAGAAGCCCGCATAGACGAGGACGGGGCGGACCAGCCTCCGCACGCGAGCGTTCAGCCAGGACGGGTAGCTGACCACCTTCCGATAACTGAGGGCATTGGCCCAAGCCCCAGCGGCGAAGAACAACGGCATGACCTGGAGCACCCAGGTAGCGGGCTGGAGGGATGGCGTTTCCGCCAAAGTGTTCCCAAGCCTGGTCCCGTCCTCCCCGAAGACCACGAGCGCCATGAACGAGTGCCCGAAGACGACGACGACCAGGGAGGCGGCGCGCACCAAGTCCACAACCCGGTCCCGGGTGGCCGGGGTCGCGGCGGACATCTCGGCGGCCGACGGGTAGTCCCGCCAGGGCCGGGTCAGGTCCATGTCGACCGTGCGACGCGTGTCCGCCGTTGTTCCGCTACTCCGCCTCGTCGGCGTTGACGTCCCACCCGTGGTGGACAACGTCATGAAGCAGGTAGCGCGCAAAGGTGTCGATCGTGAACACCGCGCCGTCGCTGCGCCGACCCGGGCGCTCCCACTGCGCACCGGTCACGGTGTCGAAGGACGCGGCGAGCCGCTCGACCTCGGTTTCCAGCTGGCTGAGCACCTCAGCCGGATCCTGTTCGCCGTACTTCGCGTCGACGGCGGTCTCGTCCTGGTCCCAGTTCTCGAAGAGCGGGTCGTCCGCACCCAGCATCAGCTGCAGCCGACGGTCGTAGAGCGTGCAGACGTCGCGGACGTGGCAGCCGTACTCGAGAGCTGACCAGGTCATCGGGTCCGGCCGCTCGGCCGCGACTGCTCCACCAAGGGCCGCCTGCCACAGCGCAACCTCCTTGCGGAGTCGACCCGCTACGTCGCTCGCAGGGATCGCGCTGGCGTCGAACCCGCACTCGGGGCACCGCAGCTCGACGACCCAGGTCCAGTCCTTGGTGTCCGGAGTGATGGTCATCCGCCGACCGTACAGGGCAATACGTCCGTGTTCATCCCGTTGACCTGACCCCGGAGGCGGACGACACTGACGTGCATTGAAGCGCCGATGCCTGGAGGTTGGGATGCCGAAGTATCTGTACAAGGCGAACTACACCAAGGAAGGTCTCGCTGGGCTCGTGCGCGAAGGAGCCAGCAGTCGGACCAAAGCCATCCACATGGTCGCGGAGAGCATGGGTGGCACCGTCGAGTCGATCTATTGGGCCTTCGGCGACACCGACGTCTACCTGACCGTCGAGCTGCCCGATGCCGTGTCAGCCGGCGCCGTTTCGGCACGAGTCGCGCTGTCCGGGGCGATCAACATCACCACGACACCGCTCCTGACGGCCGAGGAGATGGACGCCGTCCTTATCAAGAGTCAGGGCGTCGAGTACCGAGCACCGGGCGCCTGACGTCCACACCTCGATGTGCTGGCGGTCGAGGGGCCGCACGCTTGGTTGGCCCCGCACGGCGAGGGCAGGTGTCGGTGGGTCTGGCTAGGCTCGCCCCCATGACTGCTGTGGAGGCCCAGGGCCTGGTCAAGACGTTCACGAGCCGGGCGGGGACGGTCGAAGCGGTGCGCGGTGTCGACCTGTCGGTCGCTCCTGGAGAAGTGTTTGGATTTCTAGGACCAAACGGTGCTGGCAAGTCAACGACAGTTCGGATGCTCACCACACTCGCAACAATTACGTCAGGAACGGCGCGGGTGTGCGGAATCGACGTGACGAGCGATCCCGACGGGGCTCGGCGCAAGATCGGCGTCGCCTTGCAGGAAGCCGGGCTCGACCCGCGACAGACCGGCCGCGAGATCCTGGTCCTCCAGGGACGCCTGTTCGGCTTGAGCCGAGCCGACTCCGCGGCGCAGGCCAAGTCGCTTCTTGAGTTGGTCGAGCTCACCGACTCCGCCGATCGGCTCACCAAGACCTACTCCGGCGGCATGAAGCGTCGACTCGACCTGGCGAGTGCACTGGTGCATCGACCCGACGTGCTGTTCCTCGACGAGCCGACAACCGGGCTCGATCCCGCCAGCCGGCTCGTGGTTTGGGACGAGGTGCGACGGATCAACCGGGCCGGCACGACCGTCTTTCTCACCACGCAGTACCTCGAGGAGGCTGACGCTCTCTGCGGCCGCCTAGCCATCATCGACAACGGGCGCATCGTCTGCGAGGGGAGCCCCTCAGAACTCAAGGCCGACCTTCGCCGACGTCGGGGGCTGGCCGCTGATCCCACCCTCGACGACGTGTTCCTCGACGTCACCGGACGCCATCGCGAACGCAGCGCGGGCGACGTCAAGGAGGTCTCCTGATGAGCGCAATGACCGTGCTGGGCGAGCGCGCGATGCGTGAAGCCCGCCGCACACCTGATGCCCTGCTGCCGACGCTGCTGATCCCCATCTTCTTCTTGGTCGTCAACGTCGGCCAGGCGGCCAAGATCTTCCCCAGCGATGGCACCGAGTTCCTCGAGGGGCAGAGTTACGCGGCCTTCCAGCTGCCCGTCTCGCTGCTGCTCGCAGCGTCCTTCGGGACCGCTGCGCTCTATCTCGTCGAAGAAGTCGAGAACGGCTACTTCGACAAGTTGCGCGCCACCCCGATCCCCCGATCGGCCATCGTCCTCGGACGGCTGGCATCGGTCGCCCTCGTGAGCATCGGCATGACCACGATCATGGTCGTGCTGTCCCTCTTCTTCGGTGTGCGCATCGCCAGTGGGCCGATCGGGTTCGTGCTGTTGGTCCTCTTGACGGCCGGCTGGGCGATCGGCTACTCGGGATTCCTGCAGGTCGTTGCTCTCAAGACCCGTAGCGCCGCGGCAACCAACTCCGCCGGGCTGATCTTCTTCCCGTTGCTCTTCCTGACCCCGAACCTCGTCCCGCGAGACCTGCTGGCACCGTCGATGGAACTCGCGGCCACCCTCAACCCGGTGACCTACGTGATGGAAGCGATGCGCGCGCTCATCTTGTTGGACCACTTCGACTGGGCGGTCGTCGGCATCGGGTTCACTGTCGTTGGTGGCTTCGTGGCAGCGGTGATCGCGCTCAATGTGCGGACCATGAACACCTACGACTGAAGGCCGCGCGAGTCAGAACTCAGTGCTACTCCCAAACTCAGTGCTACTCCCACTCGATGGTGCCGGGCGGTTTGCTCGTCACATCGAGCACGACCCGGTTGATCTCGCGGACCTCGTTGGTGATCCGCGTGGAGATCTTGGCCAGGATGTCGTAAGGCACGCGCGACCAGTCGGCCGTCATGGCGTCTTCTGAGGAGACCGGGCGCAGCACGACCGGATGGCCGTACGTCCGCCCGTCGCCCTGCACCCCCACTGAACGGACGTCAGCCAGCAGCACCACGGGGCACTGCCAGATGTCGCGGTCGAGGCCGGCGGCCGACAACTCCTCGCGCGCGATCGTGTCGGCCTCGCGCAGGAGGTCGAGCCGCTCGCGGGTCACCTCGCCGATGATGCGGATCCCGAGGCCTGGCCCAGGAAACGGCTGACGCCAGACGATCTCGGCGGGCAGGCCCAGCTCGAGGCCGACGGCCCGGACCTCGTCCTTGAACAGCGACCTAAGCGGCTCGACCAAAGCGAACTCGAGGTCATCGGGGAGCCCGCCGACGTTGTGATGACTCTTGATATTAGCCGTGCCCGTACCGCCACCTGACTCAACGACATCGGGATAGAGCGTGCCCTGGACGAGGAAGTCAACGGTCTCCCCGTGGGCGCCAGCCTCGGCAACCACCTCGCGGGCTGCATGTTCGAAGACCCGGATGAACTCCCGGCCGATCGCCTTGCGCTTGTCCTCCGGATCAGTGAGCCCCGCCAGCGCGTCGAGGAAACGCTGCTGCGCATCAGCAACCTTGAGCCGGATGCCTGTGGCGGCCACGTAGTCCCGCTCCACCTGCTCGGCCTCCCCCTTGCGAAGCAGGCCATGGTCGACGAAGACACAGGTGAGCTGGTCGCCGACGGCGCGATGGACCAGGGCCGCGGCAACGGCTGAGTCAACCCCGCCGGAGAGCCCGCAGATCACCCGCTTCCCTCCGACCTGAGCCCGGATCCGCTCGACCTGTTCCTCGACGATGCTCGCCGGCGTCCAGGTCGCCTCTAGGCCGGCCACGTCGTAGAGGAAGTGCTCGAGGACGGCCTGGCCGTGGGCCGTGTGCAACACCTCGGGGTGGAATTGCACGCCGGCGTGGCCGCGGGCGACATCTTCGAAAGCTGCGACCGCGGCTCCCGACGACGTTGCCGTGACGGTGAAGCCCTCCGGCGCCTCGGCGACGGAATCGCCATGGGACATCCACACCGTCATGTCCTCGGGCAAGTCGCGAAAGAGCACGGAGTCGGAGAACGTCACCGACAAGGGCGTCGGACCAAACTCCGACAGCCCGGTCTGCTCGACCCGACCGCCGAGCGCAACGGCCATCGCCTGGTGTCCATAACAGATGCCGAACGTCGGGACCCCGGCGTCGAACAGCGCGGGGTCGACCTGCGGAGCGCCATCGGCGTAGACCGACGACGGGCCGCCGGACAGGATCACGGCCAGTGGACGGCGGGCGAGGATCTCCTCCACCGACGTCGTCGAAGGGATCACCTCGCTGTAGACCCTTGCCTCACGCACGCGGCGGGCGATCAGTTGGGCGTACTGCGCGCCGAAGTCGAGAACGAGGACCGGCTGCGGGGAGGCGTCACTCACGCGTCCAGGGTATCGGGGCACCGCCGTACGCTTGACCCATCGTGACCACCCTCACCGACCACGCCGCCCACCCACTCGTCCGGCTCTGGCAGTACGGCGACCGCTATCGACGACGGATCGTCATGGCGGTCGTCTGGACCACGCTCAACAAGATCGCTGACGTATTCCCGGAGCTTCTCATCGGTGCCGCGGTGGACGTGGTTGTGCGGGGGTCGGATTCGTTCCTGGCCACCACCTTTGGCATCGAGGACACTTTCACCCAACTCCTCGTGCTCGCCGCTATCAACGTGGTGGTTTGGGTGATCGAATCGATCACGGACTATCTCGCGGCCACCAGTTGGCGCAGACTCGCCCAGACCGTTCAGCACGACCTGCGCAGCGACACCTATCGCCACCTCCAGGAGCTCGAGGTGTCGTGGTTCGAAGACACCACCAGCGGCGGACTCCTCGCGGTGCTCAACGATGACGTCAACCAGCTCGAGCGTTTCCTCGACACCGGGGCCGAGACGATCATCCAGCTGTTCTGGAACCTCGTCCTCGTCGGCACGGTGTTCTTCCTGGTGTCCTGGCAGCTCGCAGTGGTCGCGTTCCTGCCGATCCCCGTCATCGTGGTGGGGTCCCTGCGCTACCAGCGCCGGCTCGAGCCGCTGTATGCCCTCGTGCGCGAGCGGGTCTCTGAGATCTCAACCACGCTCAGCGCCAACCTGGGCGGGATCACGACCATCAAGGCCTTCGGTGCGGAGCGGCGTGAGGGTGACCGGGTCGAGGCCGTGTCGCAGGAGTACGTCGAGGCCAACAGTGCGGCCATCCAGTACTCCTCCGCCTTCGTCCCGATCATCCGGATGGCGATTCTTTTCGGGTTCACGGCGACCTTGCTCATCGGTGGCTGGATGACGATCCAGGGCACCCTTGCGGTTGGCCTGTACTCCGTGCTCGTCTTCATGACTCAGCGGTTGCTCTGGCCCTTGACCAGCCTGGGCCAGACGCTGGATCTCTACCAACGGGCGATGGCCTCGACCCGTCGCATCCTCGATCTCCTCGACGTCGAGCCGGTGATGCAGCCCGGAGTCGGAACGGTGCCCACGCCAGTCCGCGGCGAGCTCGACCTCAGCGGCGTCACCTTCGGCTACGCCGACGGACCCGACGTCCTCAAGGGCGTCAGCCTGCACGTCCCTGCCGGTGAGACCCACGCGATCGTCGGCTCCACCGGCGCGGGCAAGTCGACGTTGGTCCGCCTGCTCCTGCGCTTCCACGACCCCCGGTCGGGCACGGTCGCCCTCGACGGCCACGACGTACGGACCCTGAGTTACGCATCCTTGCGTGGAGCCATCGGCTACGTCGCCCAAGACGTCTTCCTCTTCCATGGCAGCGTCCGTGACAACATCGCGTACGGCCGTCCGGACGCCACCGACGCCGAGATCGAAGAGGCCGCGCGGTTGGCCGAGGCGCACGACTTCGTGACCGAGCTCGCGCAGGGTTACCACACGGTCGTCGGTGAGCGGGGCGTCAAGCTCTCCGGTGGTCAGCGCCAGCGGCTGTCGATCGCGCGCGCCATCCTGCGCGATCCCGCGGTGCTACTCCTCGACGAGGCCACCTCCGCCGTCGACAACGAGACCGAGGCCGCGATTCAGCGCTCCCTGGCCCGTGTCGGCGAAGGACGTACGGTCGTCGTGATCGCCCACCGACTCTCCACGGTGCGCGAAGCGGACCGGATCTGGGTGCTCGAGGCAGGCGACATCGCGGAAACGGGCACGCACGACGAACTGGTTGCGGCCGGCGGACTCTACGCCGCGTTGTGGCGGGTGCAGACCGGCGACGCCGTCCACCGCAGCCCGCACTAGCCGCCCGGTCTGCCCCACCAGCCCTAAATGATTGGAGGGCGGGGGGTCCGGCGGCGTACCGTGGGGCAGGCCATGCCACTCCTGAAGAACCTCCCGCGCGAGGACCCAGGAACCCCGAATCTCACTGGCGTTTGGCCCTTCCTGCTCTGGATCGCTCGTCAACAGTGGCGCACCCTTGCGCTGGGCATCACGTGGGGCATCGTCTGGATGCTCGCGGCGGCAGCCGTCCCCGTGGGGCTCGGTCGCGGCATCACCGCGATCTCCGAAGACGACATGCAAGGCGTCGTGCTGTGGTCGTCCGTGGTTTTGGTGCTAGGCATCGTCTCTGCTGTGTCCGGAATCCTGCGGCACCAGATGGCCGTCGCGAACTGGATCGGCGCCGCCTCCCGCATCCAACAGTTGGTGGCCCGGCAGGCAGCAGATCTCGGAGGCGATCTCCCGAAGCAGGTCGCCACCGGAGAAGTCGTAGCCGTCAGCGCAAGCGACGTCGAAAGGATCGGCAGCGCTTTCGACGTGACCGCAAGGATGGCCGGGGCGATCGTTTCCTACATCGCCGTCGCGATCGTCATGGTGTTCGTCTCCCCCCTGCTCGGGGCCGTCGTCATCGTGGGCGTTCCTCTGACCGCGCTCGCCATCGCCCCGCTCGTCAAACCACTCGAGCGCAGGGAGAGCGCACAGCGCGCCCGGTTCGGCGAGACGACCGAGCTTGCTGCCGACACTGTGGCCGGCCTTCGCGTCCTTCGAGGAATCGGCGGCGAGGAGCTATTCCTCAGACGGTTCAACGAGAAGTCCGGCGAAGTGCGACAGGCCGCAGTAGGCACTGCCCGAATCCGATCAATACTCGACGCGCTGCAGGTGGCACTTCCCGGGGCCTTTCTCGTAGCGGTGACCTGGATCGGCGCGCAACTGGCACTAACCGGTGAGTTGACCGTGGGGCAGCTCGTCACCTTCTACGGCTTCGCCGCATTCCTGGTTCTCCCGCTCCGGACGGTGACCGAGACGGCGCACAAGTGGACCTCGGCACGGGTTGCCGCCCGGCGCGTCATCGCGATCCTCTCCCTGGAGCGGCAGCACCCAGACCCCATCGACCCGGTGAGCGAGCCAGGACCAGGAGATCTGGTCGACGGGGAGAGCGGCTTCCGGGTCGAACGTGGCCACGTCACCGCGCTCGTGTCAGGCGAGCCGCACGATGCGACGGCCGTCTTGGAACGTCTCGGTGGCTACGTCCCCGGCGACGTCACTGTGGCCGGCGCGCCGCTGGCCGACCTCGACCGAGAGGTTTTGCGCCGACGAATCCTGGTGCAGGACAAGGACCCCATCGTGTTCGCCGGCACGGTCGGTGAGTTCCTCGACGTCCCGATGTCTGGCCGGGTCACCGCCTCAGCCGCCCTCACCTCTGCCGACGCCGACGAGATCATCAACGGCCTCCCCGACGGCTTGGCCTCCGAGCTTCCGGAACGAGGTCGCACGCTCTCCGGTGGGCAGCGGCAACGCCTGGCGCTGGCTCGCTCGCTCGTCGCGGACCCGGAGTTCCTCCTGCTCGATGAGCCAACCTCCGCCGTCGACGCGCACACCGAGATCCGGATCGCCCAGCAATTCGAGGGGGCACGCCAGGGGTTGGCCACCGTGATCGTCACGACGAGCCCGCTGCTCCTCGACCACGCAGACGTTGTGGCTCTGCTTGTGGACGGGCGCGTCGTAGCGACCGGCAGGCACCGCGAGCTGTTGCGCACCGAGCCCCGCTACCGCGCCGTGGTGCTGCGTGACGACGAAACCCTGGCCGGCCTCGGGGGTGCCGAGTGAAGCCCCCTGAGACCTATCACTCGGTCCTGCATCAGAACAGCCAACTACCTGTTGCCGATCCACCGGCCGTACGCCGACATGTTGCCGGTCTCCTCAAGCGGCACCGGGGGACTTTTTCGGCCGTCGTTCTGCTCAACTCGGTGGCCGCGCTGGCTGCGCTGGTCGGGCCCCAGGTCCTGGGCCAGATCGTCGAGGGCGTGTCGAACGGGCTCACCTCGGCTGAGGTCAACCGGCTCACGCTGATCTTCGCGGTCGCGTTGATCGTGCAGACGATCTTCACCCGTTGGGCGCGGCTGCGCGCCGCAATCCTGGGTGAGTGGATTCTGGCCGACCTCCGCGAAGACCTCATCAAGCGCGCCGTCGGACTCCCTCTCGGCGTGGTCGAGCGGGCCGGCACCGGCGACCTGGTGAGTCGTGCCACGACCGACGTCGACCGCTTGGCGTGGGCCGTGCGGATGGCCGTCCCCGAGATGACCATCGCCTTGGTCACCGGCCTGCTCGTGGGCGGTGCCCTCATCCTCACGGCGCCGCCCCTGGCACTGGCCTGGCTGCTTGCCGCGCCGCCGATCGTCATCGCGTCGCGTTGGTACTTCAGGCGAGCACCCAACGCCTACCGCGCCGAGACGACCACCTACACCATGGTCAACGCCGCCGTCGCCGAAACTGTTGACGGCGGTCGCACAGTCGAGGCCTATCGCCTCGGACCGGAGCGGGTGCGCCTGACCGACGCACGCATCGCACGCTGGGTGCGCTGGGAGCGCTATACGTTGTGGCTGCGCTGTCGCTACTTCCCGGCCATCGAGATCTCCTACTTCCTCCCGACCGCAGGGGTGCTGTTCCTGGGCGGGGTGTTCTATGCACAGGGAACCGTGACGTTGTCGCAGGTCACAGCCGCCGTCCTCTACACCCAGATGCTCGTTGAGCCCATCGACATCCTGCTGTCCTGGATGGACGAGCTGCAAAGCGGCCAGGCGTCCCTTGCTCGCCTCGTCGGGGTCCACGAGATCCCCGATCCTGAGGTCGACTGGGAGACCGAGCCGGCGTCGGAGGAGATCGAGGCGCGCAACGTTCGGTTCGCCTACCGCGAGGGGCGCGATGTCCTGCACGGCGTGGACCTTGATGTCGAACCGGGCACCCGGATCGCGATCGTCGGGCCTTCTGGTGCCGGCAAGTCGACCCTGGGTCGGCTGCTCGCCGGCATTCACGGGCCGCGTACCGGTCACGTGGACATGGGTGGCGTTGCGCTGTCCGGACTCCCGGTCGAGACCGTACGCAAGCACGTTGCCCTCGTCACGCAGGAGCACCACGTCTTCGTGGGATCCCTGCGCGACAACGTGCGGCTCGCGCGGCCGGATGCAGATGACGACGCGCTGTTTGAGTCACTACGTGCCGTCGACGCGCAGGAGTGGGCCATGGCCCTGCCCGATGGTCTGGATACTTTGGTCGGTGCGGGTGCGCACAAGCTGACGCCGGCCCAAGCCCAGCAGGTCGCACTCGCCCGCCTCGTGCTCGCCGACCCGCACACCCTCGTGCTGGACGAGGCGACCTCCCTGCTCGACCCCCGGGCCGCTCGGCATCTCGAACGTTCGCTGGCCGCGGTCCTCGACGGCCGTACGGTCGTGGCGATCGCGCACCGGCTGCACACCGCCCACGATGCCGACGTGGTCGCCGTCGTCGAAGACGGCATGGTCACCGAGTACGGCAGCCACGACGAGCTGGTCGCGGCCGGCGGCGCCTACGCCGAACTCTGGCGGTCCTGGACCGACGAGAACTAACCCCGCTGGTCAGGGGAGGGTGCGGGTCACCGTGACTTCGACCCGCTGGAATTCCTTGAGATCGGAGTAGCCGGTCGTGGCCATCGCCCGACGCAGAGCGCCGAACAGATTCATCGAACCGTCGGGAGTGCGCGCCGGACCAAGCAGAATCTCCTCGAGGGTGCCGACGGTCCCCAAGTGGATGCGCTCGCCCCGAGGGAGCAACGGGTGGTGTGCCTCGCTCCCCCAGTGCCAGCCCTGGCCCGGAGACTCGACGGCACGAGCGAGCGGTGACCCCATCATCACGGCGTCGGCGCCACAGGCTACGGCCTTGGCGATGTCGCCGGACTTGCCCACGCCGCCGTCGGCGATGACGTGCACGTAGCGTCCACCGGACTCGTCCATGTAGTCACGCCGGGCCGCAGCCACGTCGGCAACTGCCGACGCCATCGGCACCCGCACTCCCAGCACGTCGCGCGTCGTGTGGGCAGCTCCCCCGCCAAACCCCACCAGGACACCCGCAGCGCCCGTGCGCATCAGGTGCAGCGCCGCGGTGTAAGTGGCACAACCGCCGACGACGACGGGAACGTCGAGTTCGTAGATGAACTGCTTGAGGTTCAAAGGTTCTGACTCACCCGACACGTGCTCAGCCGAGACCGTGGTGCCGCGAATCACGAACAGATCGACGCCAGCGTCGACAACAGACTTCCAGAGCTGGGCCGTACGGCCCGGTGAGAGCGACGCGGCCGTGGTCACCCCCGCGGCGCGCACCTCCGCGATCCGCGCGGTGACGAGCTCAGGTTTGATCGACTCGGCGTAGAGATCCTGCATTCGGGCGGTGACCCGCTCGGGCGGCAGTTCGGCGATCTCATCGAGCAGCGGCTGCGGATCCTCGTAGCGGGTCCACAGGCCTTCGAGGTTCAGCACTCCGACGCCGCCGAGGCGCCCGATCAGGATCGCAGTTTCGGGCGAGACCACGGAGTCCATGGGGGCAGCGAGCATCGGGAGCTCGATCCGATAGGCGTCGATCTGCCAAGCGATCGACACCTCCTGCGGATCGCGGGTACGGCGGCTCGGGACGATGGCAATGTCGTCGAAGGCATAGGCCTCCCGGCCGCGCTTTCCGCGGCCGATCTCGATCTCTACCACGTCAGCGGACCTCATAGTTCGGTGCGTCGGCGATCATCTGGATGTCGTGTGGATGGCTCTCCTTGAGCCCGGCAGCCGTGATCCGGACGAACTGCCCGCGCGCCTGCAACTCGGGCACCGTGTGCGCTCCGACATAAAACATCGACTGGTGCAGACCACCGACCAGCTGATGCACCACCGAGGCCAGCGGCCCGCGGTAGGCGACTTGACCCTCGATGCCCTCCGGCACGATCTTGTTGTCGCTCGTCACATCAGCCTGGAAGTAGCGGTCCTTGGAGAAGGACTTCTTGCCCCGCGACGCCATCGCCGCTAGCGACCCCATGCCGCGATAGGCCTTGAACTGTTTGCCGTTGACGAAGATCGTCTCCCCCGGGCTCTCTTCGCACCCGGCGAGCAGCGATCCGATCATGACCGTGTCAGCCCCGGCGACCAGCGCCTTGGCGATGTCGCCGGAGTACTGAAGTCCGCCGTCGCCGATGACGGGAACGCCAGCCGGGCGGCAGGCCTGGGCGGCTTCGTGGATTGCCGTGATCTGGGGAACGCCAACACCAGCAACGATCCGCGTGGTGCAGATGGACCCAGGTCCGACCCCGACCTTGACGCCGTCCGCGCCTGCGTCGACCAACGCCTGCGCCCCGGCGCGAGTGGCGACATTGCCGCCGATCACCTGTACGTGTCGGGTCGCCGGATCGCTCTTGAGCCGACGAATCATCTCCAACATCAGTCGGGCATGACCGTTGGCGACATCGGGCACGAGTACATCGACGCCGGCGTCGACCAGCGTGGTGGCGCGCTCCCAGGCATCACCGAAGTAGCCGATGGCCGCACCGACCAGCAACCGCCCATCGGCGTCCTTGGTGGCATCGGGGTACTGCTCGGACTTCACGAAGTCCTTAACGGTGATCAGACCTGCGAGATGGCCATCGGCATCGATCAGTGGGAGCCGCTCGAGCTTGTGCTGACGAAGCAATGACGTTGCGTCCTCGCGGCTGATGCCTACCGGTGCCGTGATCAGTGGCATCGGGGTCATGATCTCGCCGACGATGCGGTCACCCCACTCCGCAACGGGAGTGAAGCGCAGGTCGCGGTTGGTGATGATGCCGAGCAAGGTGTGGAACTCATCGACCACCGGCAAGCCGGAGACGCGGTAGCGGCCGCAGATCTCGTCGAGCTCCTCGAGGGTGGCCTTGGGGTGGATGGTCACCGGATTGCTGATGATGCCGGTCTGGGTCCGCTTGACGAGGTCGACCTGGTAGGCCTGGTCCTCGATCGAGAGATTGCGGTGGAGAACGCCTAGCCCACCCTGGCGAGCCATCGCAATCGCCATCCGGGCCTCAGTGACCGTATCCATGGCCGCAGAGACGAGCGGGATGCGCAGCGAGATCTCGCGCGTCAACCGGGTGGTGGTGTCGACCTCTGAGGGAACGACGTCAGTCTCGCCCGGCAGCAGCAGCACATCGTCGTAAGTGAGGCCCAGCGGAATGACCAGGCCAGGGGTGCCGAGCTCATCCACCATGAAAAAAAGTCTACCGGGCTGATCAGCGCACGAAGCCCCAACGGAAACCCATCGCCACCGCATGGGCACGGTCGGAGGCGCCGAGCTTGCGGAACAGGCGACGCGCGTGGGTCTTCACGGTGTCTTCAGACAGATAGAGCTCGCGGCCGATCTCAGCGTTGGAGCGACCGCGCGACATCCCGGAGAGCACTTGGAGTTCACGTTCGGTGAGCGCCGGAGGTGCACCGGCAGACGTGGGGCGGGGACGGGCGACGATGGGTTCGCGCTCGGTCGCCTCGGCGAGGGCGTGGCCAACCGTGGCCGCCAGTTCCTCGCGGGTGGCGTCCTTGCGTAGATAGCCGCGGGCTCCCGCAGCGACCGCACGAGCCACTCCGTCGGTGTCCTCCGCGAGCGTGAGCATCAGCACCGAGGCATCCGGATGGTTGGCCACGAGCCGCCGCAGCGCCTCGACACCGCCCAGGCCGGGCATGCGTACGTCGAGCAGCACGAGGTCTGGTCGTTCTTGTCCGTAGCGCGCGAGAACCTCCTCGCCGCTGGATGCTCCGGTGACCCGGGTGACCCCGGGCAACGCAGCAACCGCCCGGCGCAATGCTTCCCGGGCCAGCGGAGAGTCATCGCAGACGCACACCGTGGTCACGAGGAAGTTGTCGGCACGAACCCCCGTGGACGTGAGGACCAAACCCAAAAGTGCTTGGTGCCGGCCGTCATCAGGCGCCGAGCAGGCCACCCACATCAGGGCGGGCGAGCCATTCTGCACGCAGATCTTCGGGGAGGTCATCGGCGATCTGCAAGGCCGCGTTGCGAGCGGACGCGAGCGAGCGCGCACTCTCCTGTGGAGCTGTCGGCTCGATCAACGCACCGAGCACGGCCCGTGAAGGCCAGAGCAGTGGCAGGCACCCCAAAGACTCGGCGAGGGTCGCCGCGCGTCGCAACGTGTTGCCAGCCTCGTCGAGCTCGCCCCCCTGCACCTGGGCTACGCCCTGAAAAAGGAGGCTCTTCGCCACATGGCGGGGAGCGCCTGCGCCCTCTGCAACAGACACGGCGGTTTCGGTGGCCTTGGCTGCTGCCCCGGGGTCGCCCGTCAGCAGGGCCAGCTCCGCCCGCACCCACAGCAGGCGTACGTTCTGCCGCCACCAGTCGTCGCGGCCCTCGGTCAGGGACGCGGCCCGATCGAGTTCGGCCCGGGCAGTGATGGGGTCGCCGAGCCCGATCGCATCGGCAGCCAGCCCCAGCCGGCCATCGAACGTGGCCTCAGGCGAGTCAGCCGCCAGGCTCAGGGCCTGCTTGTCCAGGCTGCGCGCGTGCTCGTGGCGGCCGAGCTGGCGATGGATGCTCGCCATCGTTGCCGACGAGAGGGAGGCGAACAAAGCACGCTCGGGCGCGGCGTCGACGCCATGGCCGGCGATCGGCTCGAGAACTGTGAGTGCGCTGCCATACCGGCCAGCAGCTCCCAACGAGACCCCGAGCAGCCAGGCCGCCGCAGTCGCCTCGGCATCGCGTCCGGTCGATCGCGCGAGCACCACGGCCTGCTGCAGCGGCGCAACCCCCGAAGCAGGCCGCCCATGAAAGGCCGCCCGCTCGCCGGAGGCGAGCAACACCGCAAGCTCGTCGTCCACCGGCCCTCCCCGACTCATCCCGCGGGCCGCAGCTGCCGCCGCTCCCGGTGCCGCAGGCTATCCCAGAGCGCCCGACCGCCCCCGCACCTTAGACGCCGACGGCCCGCAGAACCCCTTCAACCGCCTCAGACAAGTCAGAGACACGTCGCACGTCGGCCGGAAGCTGCTCGGACCAGCCCGGCCCCCCGACCAACACCGCAGGCAGCGGTCGCACAGCAAACAACGCCGCCAACTCGTCTCCGTACCCCGTTGCCGGACCTTGCGACCAGACGAAGACCGCCGCTGGCCCCGAGCGCCGTACGGCCGCCACCAACGCATCCCGCGGCACCCGAGGCCCGAGCACTCGCACCGAGACCTGCCGCTCGGCTAGCGCCGCTGCCAACGCATGCAAGGGCAGCGAGTGCATCTCGTTCTCCGCGCTCGCAAGGAGCACCGGGCGCGGGTTGATTGGTCGCTGCACCCGGGACACGACCCCTCGGAAGGACCCCATGACGCACTCGGTCAGAAGATGTTCGACCTCGACACCCTTGCCGGTCGCCTCCCATCGCGCGCCGACGGCGACGAGGACCGGGACCAAAAGCTGGTCCCAGGTCGCGGTCACCCCACGGCGCTCGAGACTGGCGTCGACAATCTCACTGGTTGCGCGGGCGTCCATGGCCAGCGCCGCCCGCGCGAGTCCGCGCGCGGCAGGAGTCGCGCCGGGCATCGCAACGACGCGGCCCCCGCCGGCCCGTGCCTCGCGCGCTTCGATGCTTTCAGCCTCGGTCCCCGCGCGGTCGGCCGGCCATCCGCCAGCGGCGGCTGGAGATCGTTCACCGCCCATCGTCGGGACTGAAGTGAGTGTGGCGAGCGAGCCATTGGCTTCCCCGACGAGTGCGACCCGCGCAGCTTCGCCGGGAGACACCCCCTCGTGAGTCAGTCGGCGCATCACCTCAAGGCGAGCAACATCGGACGGTGCATAGCGACGGTGGGCGCCGGGGAGGTGCTCGCTCGGGCCGAGTCCGTAGCGACGGTCCCAGGTACGCAGGGTGGCCGGCGCAACGCCCAACCGGCGGGCGAGTGCTGCGACGGTGAGCGCCGGGCCTGACTCGCTCACCGGCACCCCTTCCCACGCAGCTTGGCTGTCATACGGCACCCCACAAGTCTCGGGGTCAGGAGCGGGAAACGCACGTTGGCACCCCGAAGCGCGCCGGTCGGACAATGTGTTCATACATTGGTCATGTGAACGACTTGACTAACTTATGAAGCGATACTAGGTTCTAGCCATACCTACTTCTGGAGGACCCCATGGCTGATGTCTCTCGCCTTCCCGGACCCAACGCGGACCTCTGGGACTGGCAGATGGACAGCGCCTGCCGCGGCACCGACAGCACACTGTTCTTTCACCCCGACGGCGAACGCGGCCCAGCGCGGGCAGCGCGCGAGAACGCCGCCAAGTCCGTCTGCGCCGCCTGCCCGGTGATCGCGGCCTGCGCCGCGCACGCGCTGCGAGTGCGCGAGCCGTACGGCGTCTGGGGCGGTCTGTCCGAAGACGACCGCGAGGCTACCTACGGCAACAGGCGACGACTGGCTGCTGTCTCCTAAACCCCTCCAAGGACGAAAGGCCCCGGATCCTTCAGGATCCGGGGCCTTTCCGTATGCCTAGCCGCTGTGTGCCCAGCTGCTGTGGGCCTAGCCGCTTAGTGGCTGTGCCCACCCGGGCCGTGCGAGTGTCCGTGTCCGCCGCCACCGTGATCCGGCTCGTCGGCCCGCTTCTCCACGACCAGGCTCTCAGTCGTGAGGAGCATGGCCGCGATCGAGGCGGCGTGCTCGAGGGCCGAGCGCGTGACCTTGACTGGGTCGACGACACCAGCGGCGATCAGGTCGCCGTACTCGCCATTGCCGGCGTTCAAACCCTGGCCGGGCTCAAGCGCGCGGACTCGTGCCACGACGACATAGCCCTCGAGTCCTGCGTTCTCAGCGATCCAGCGCAACGGCTCGTCGGCAGCCCGACGCACGATCTCGACGCCGGTTGCCTGGTCACCCTCGAGCCCGAGAGACCCGTCGAGAACCGACACCGCATGGACGAGAGCGCTTCCGCCTCCGGCCACGATGCCTTCCTCGATGGCCGCGCGGGTCGCGGAAACCGCGTCCTCGATGCGGTGCTTCTTCTCCTTGAGCTCAACCTCGGTGTGCGCGCCGACCTTGATGACACAGACCCCACCGGCGATCTTGGCGAGCCGCTCCTGGAGCTTCTCGCGGTCCCAGTCGGAGTCCGTGCGCTCGATCTCGGCGCGGAGCTGGGCAACCCGGTCGGCCACGGCAGCTGAGTCGCCGCCACCGTCGATGACCGTGGTGTCGTCCTTGGTGACGACGATCCGGCGAGCGGTGCCGAGCACCTCCAGGCCGATCTGGTCGAGCTTGAGCCCGACCTCGGGGGCAACGACCTGGGCGCCCGTGAGTACGGCCATGTCTTCAAGCATCGCCTTGCGACGGTCACCGAAGCCGGGCGCCTTGACGCCGACCGAGGTGAACAGACCGCGGATCTTGTTGACAACCAGCGTCGAGAGGGCCTCGCCGTCGACGTCCTCGGCCACGATGAGCAGCGGCTTGGCGGCCTGAGCAACCTTCTCCAGCAGCGGCAGAAGGTCAGAGACCGAGCTGATCTTGCCCTGGTGGAGCAGCACGTAGGCGTCCTCGAGGACAGCCTCCATGCGCTCGGCGTCAGTGACGAAGTACGGGCTGAGGTACCCCTTGTCGAACTGAAGGCCCTCGGTGAACTCCAGCTCGGTGCCTGCGGTGTTCGACTCCTCGACAGTGATGACGCCGTCCTTGCCGACCTTGTCGAACGCGTCGGCGATGAAGGAGCCAATCTCGTCGGACTGCGCCGAGATAGCGGCAACCTGGGCGATCTCGTTCTTGCCATCAACCTCGCGGGCCGTGCGCAACAGCTCGGCCGACACTGCGGCGACCGCTGCGTCGATGCCCTTCTTCAGGTCCATCGGAGCCGCGCCGGCTGCGACGTTGCGCAGACCTTCGCGGACCATCGCCTGGGCGAGGACCGTGGCGGTCGTCGTACCGTCGCCCGCGACGTCGTTGGTCTTGGTGGCCACCTCTTTGGCGAGCTGGGCGCCGAGGTTCTCCGCCGGGTCATCGAGCTCGATCTCGCGAGCGATCGTGACACCGTCGTTGGTGATCGTGGGGGCGCCGAACTTCTTGTCGATGACGACGTTGCGGCCCTTCGGGCCGAGCGTCACCTTTACGGCGTCAGCGAGCGCGTTCACGCCGCGCTCGAGGCTGCGCCGGGCGTCCTCGTCGAACTGCAGGGTCTTGGCCATGGGGTGCGGGGAGTCCTCTCCTACGCCTACCGCCCCGGGACCCGGGCCCCCGGATGGGGGTGGGTCGCCGGGGCGGAAGGTGTTGTACGGATGTGGCTGGCTAGCGAACGCGTCGACTAACCAACGACAACAGCGAGCAAGTCACGCGCGGAGAGGATGAGGTACTCCTCGCCGTTGTACTTGACCTCGGTGCCGCCGTACTTGCTGTAGACGACCTTGTCGCCGACGTTGACGTCCAGCGGCAAGCGCTGACCGTCCTCGAAGCGACCGGGTCCGACGGCGAGAACCTCGCCCTCCTGCGGCTTTTCTTTGGCGGTGTCCGGGATAACGAGTCCGGACGCCGTGGTCTGCTCTGCGTCGAGCGGCTTGACGAGGACGCGGTCCTCGAGCGGCTTGATGGAGACCGACACGGTGGTCTGCCCTCCGATGAGTGTGAGTCCTGGAAGATGGTCAGGCGATCGTCGGGGCCCTGTCCGTCGCGGGGTCAGGATCCGTCGAACCGCTGGCACTTCCCGAGGGAGAGTGCCAACGGGAGACGTTAGTCAGCGCGTTAGCACTCCGTCAACTCGAGTGCCAACGGCGCGAGGGTGGCAGGCTCGGCGCATGACCCCCGAGGAGGTGGCGCTGCTGACCTCCCGCAACGGGCAGCAGCTGCTCGCCCGCCTCGCTGACCACCGACCGGCTGATGACCTCACGGTGATGACCCAGCTGCGTTCACAGGGGTACGAGCCGGCGCTCGTGACCGCGGTGGTGACGCAGGTACGGCTGCGCCAGCGGGCCCGCCCTCGTTTCGGCACCGACGCCGACCGGCTTCTCTGGACCGCTCCTGGCCTCGAACAGGCCACTCGAACGGCTGTGGCTGAGCACCGGGCGGCCCGCTTCGCAGCGCACGACGCAGCCCGCATCGCCGACTTGTGCAGTGGAGTGGGGGGTGACCTGCTTGCTCTCGCCCGTGCGGGTATCGACGTGCTGGGCGTCGACCTCGACCCGGCCACCGTGGCGGTCGCGCGATCCAATGCCGACACCCTGGGGCTCGGAAACCGGGTCGAGATGCGATGCGAGGACGTCCGCGCCATCGACGTCCTCGCCGAGGGCTGTGATGCAGCCTTCATCGATCCCGGTCGGCGGTCGGGCGGGCGCCGAACCTTCGACCCCGAGGCGTACTCCCCTCCGTATGCGTTCATCGCCGAACTGGCGGCGGGCGTGGCGGCGACGGCGGCCAAGGTGGCGCCGGGAATCCCCCACTCCCTTGTGCCAAGCGGCGTGGAGACGGAGTGGATTTCCGACAGCGGTGAGGTGAAAGAGGCGTGCCTGTGGCACGGTCCGCTAGCCACCCCCGGCGTCGCCCGGCGGGCGACGCTGCTGCCCTCGGGAGCCACCCTCACTGACGAGGGGATGCCCAGGCCGACCGTTGGTCCGATCGGCCGCTGGCTGGTGGAGCCCGACGGTGCCGTGATCCGCGCCGGCCTCGTCGCTGCCGTCGCTGGATCGATTGATGGGTGGCTCCTCGACCCCGCGATCGCCTACGTGTGCGCGGACGCCGAGCCGAGCACGCCGTACGGCCGGGCCTTCGAAGTGCTGGAGGAGCTGCCGTTCGCCCGGAAGAAGCTGCGTGCGGCGTTGCGCGAGCGCGGCTACTCCGACGTCGTCGTCAAGAAGCGCGGCATCGCCGTCGTTCCGGAGGAACTGCGCCGTGATCTCCGGCTGAGCGGCTCCGGACCTACGGCGACCCTGGTCCTCACCCGTCGAGCCACCGGCCCCCTCGCCCTCCTCGTCCACCCCCGCTGAGTG
>JANPBY010000208.1:0-18858 GCA_031430645.1 Actinomycetes bacterium | reverse complement strand
GTCACCGAGAGCCGCCAGGGCATCGATGGCGGGTGTTGTGAAGCCGCCCGCACCTGATGCACCAGGCGCCGTGCCGCCCGAGCTCCCGCACCCGGCAGCCACAACGGTGATGACCGCGCCGACGGCAGCGATCCTGAGCAGACGAGTTGTTGACATCTGCACCCTCCTTCTTGGTGTGACCCGGCACCGGTCAGGCGACGGGGAACTCATGGCCCGTGTCCCAGATGAGCTGGACCGGGGTGTTGCGGAATCCGTCCACGTCCACCGAGGACGTCGTCAGGTTCTGTTGGAGGGCGACCAACGAAGCTCCCGCTTCGAGGTCGACGATGAAGCGCGTGGCGGACCCGACATAGACCACGTCTCGCACCCTGCCCTGAGCGCCGCGCTCGTGGGTCTCTGGCACCTCAGACGGATCGGCGATGCGGAT
This sequence comes from Actinomycetes bacterium, assembly GCA_031430645.1. Classification (GTDB taxonomy): domain Bacteria; phylum Actinomycetota; class Actinomycetes; order DATJPE01; family DATJPE01; genus JANPBY01. The sequence goes on along the minus strand of JANPBY010000208.1, from coordinate 18,431 downwards.
CTTCTCCGGACGCACCGAGAAAACGCCGTCCTTGCCGAGGAGACTTCGTGCGGCTTCGCCCTGGAGCAGGTTCGACGTGCCGACGAACCCGGCAACGAAGGGAGTCACCGGCCGCTCATAGACCTCGGCCGGGCTACCGACCTGCTCGATCCGGCCAGCATTGAACACCGCGATCCGGTCCGACATCGTCAGCGCTTCCTCTTGATCGTGGGTGACGAAGACAAAGGTGATGCCGACCCGACGCTGGATTCCCTTGAGCTCGACCTGCATGTCCTCGCGCAGCTTGAGATCCAGTGCGCCAAGGGGCTCGTCGAGGAGGAGCACCTTGGGCCGGTTCACCAGCGCCCGCGCAAGAGCCACTCGTTGGCGCTGACCCCCAGAGAGCTGGGCTGGTTTGCGGGCGCCGTACTGACCCAGTCGGACCCCTTCCAGGGCTTCAACCGCGAGCACCCGGCGCTCGGCCTTGGCCACTCCTTTGACCTTCAGCCCGTACTCGACGTTCTGTTGGACGGTCATGTGAGGGAAGAGCGCGTAGTCCTGGAAGACGGTGTTGACGTTGCGCTGGAAGGGCGCCTGTCGAGTGACGTCAACCCCGCCGAGCTCAATCGATCCGGAGGTCGGGAGCTCGAACCCGGCGATCATCCGCAGCACAGTCGTCTTGCCGGAGCCGCTCGGGCCGAGCAGGGTGAGGAACTCGCCGTCGACGATGTCCAGGTCGACCCCATCGACGGCGTGCACCTCGTCGTCGCCGGAGCCAAAGGTCTTGCGCAACTCGAGTAGACGCACGGCTGGTTCGGTCATGGCGCAGGGAACCTACCGTGGGAAGCGTCGACTCTGACACCTCCTCCAACGAATTTCGTATCGATCGTTACCGAACTGCCACGGATTGCGTCGTGTGCTCCGTTCTTCTGTTGGGTCTCCTCCCCTAGGGTCGCTCCCCATGCTGGCCTCTTCTGTCTCCCTGCCGTTAGATCTCACCTCCCCGCGGGACAACTTGTATGCCTTCGGCAAGACGTGGGGCACCTTCGACTCAGCTGTACCGACGTACGGCGTCTTCCACGGGGCGATGTACGGCCTGGTCGGTGACGAGCGGCTGCGCCCGCTGTTCGGCTATGCCGGCACCGGGGTGACGAAGTGCCGGCTGCTCGACGGTCCTGATGGGCTGGCGGGCGGGCGGTTGCAGCTGCGCGGGAAGGAGACGGGCTACTACTACGACCTCGCCACCGGCGAAATCATCGACTCCTGGCTGAATCCTTGGACCGGGGAGACTGTCGAGGTCTACCCGTTCCTCAACGACCGAATCGGCGGCGAGCTCGGGCTGACGATGCCGCGCCTGGTTGTCGGTGGCGCGGGCGACGAGCACGCCGGGCTGATGAACGACGACGGTGCCTCTGCCCTAGGTGGTGTTGAGGCACCGCCCCCGCCCTTCGTGCTGCCGTGGCAGGTCTATGGCGACGAGGTGCTGCTGGAGTGGGACTACGCGCATCGCTATCCCAATCCTTTGGATGCCTCGCGCTGGCCATATTCCTCGACCGGACCGTGGATCAACCCGAGCGAGCACTTCGTCATCTACACGTCCCTGGCTGAGCTCTCGGATCGGGCGCTTCCATCGGCCCACTTCCGGGCCGGGTTCTCTCGAGTCTCGCCTTGGTGGCCGTGGATGCGGATGGGGCAGTCCGGGGTGACCGGTGTCCTGACGGGGCGGCTGTTCTCGCGGACCGCGCGGCGCGGGCTGGCCGACCTGCCGCGTCCGCTGCTGGCCCGGATCGAGCGAGACTGCCCCGAATACCTCGAACTCCCCACCGACTGGGACCTCGGCCCGATCCTTTCCTCCTGGGAGGCCTACGCCCGAGACACCCCACCCGAGAACTGAATCACGCCAGGTCCTCCTTGTTCGGCGGCGTCTCGTCGGTCGCCACCCGGACCACGACGCGACCGACCGCCTCCTCGGTGGTCAGATGCTGGAGGGCCTCGACCGTGGCGGACAACGGGAACACGCGGTCGATCAGCGGGGTGACCACGCCGGCTTCGGCCAGGCCGAGGAGGTAGGTCAGCCGATCCTCTCCACCCCGCGCAGCGGAGAAACCCGCGAGCTGCTTGGTGAAGGCCCCGCGCAGGCTGAGGCCGACCACCCGCGGGACGCTGCCGACCACCCCTCCTTTGGTACGTCCGAAGTGGTCATGGCCGACGACGACGTAGACCCCGTCCGAGGCGAGGACCCGACGCCAGTGCTTGAACGGCCGGGTCGAGGCGATGTCGACGATCGCGTCATAGGACTCGCGTCCGGCGGAGGGATCCGCGGGGTCGGTCGCCTCATAGTCGATGACGTCGTCGGCGCCCAGGGCGCGAAGGGCCATGGCCTTGCTGGCACGGTCGACTGCCGTCACGTGCGCGCCTCGCGCCTTGGCAACTTGTACGGCCAACGTGCCGACCGCTCCGCCTGCCCCGTTGATCAGCACCCGTTGCCCGGCCCCGACCAGAGCCTCATCGCGGACGGTCTGAACGGCGAGGACGCCGCATGATGGCAGCGCCGAGGCCTCCTCCCAGGTGAGTCGGCTTGGCTTGTGCTCCAGCGCCGCCTCGTCCAGGACGACGTAGTCGGCGAGGGTTCCACCGTTGCGCCACAGGTTGGCACCAACCGCGCCACCGACGACGCGATCGCCCACGGCCCATCGGACGACGCCCGCCCCTACGGCCTCGACGACCCCGGCTACGTCGATCCCCGGGATCTGTTGTCTGGGCCGGCGGACTCCCCCGCCCATCAGCCGCAGGAGCGCGGGGCGCCCGCTGACACTGTGCCAGACGTCTGAGTGCACAGCGGAAGCAACCGCTCGCACCAACACCTCGTGTGGTCCGTAGTCCGGAACGGGGCGTTCGGCAAGGCGCAGGACCTGCTCCGGCGGGCCGTACCGGTCCTGGACGATGGCCCGCATGGTCCCGATCGTAGCGACGCCCGGGCGGCAGCCCGAGGCGTCCCGAACGTCGGTCGGGAGACCCCCCCAACTTCACGCGCGACACGCCGTCCTCCCGCGCGAAGTACCACGCTCGCCCGCCCCCATTTCGCGCGTGAAGTCGCGGGCAGACGTCTGAAGTCGCGGTCAGAGCAGGGGCAGGTACGTCGACACGTCGGCGCGCTCGCCACTCGCTCGCACCGACCCGTCGGCCACAGCGTCGGTCCAAAGGATGCGGCCGCAGGCCAGCCGGATCCAGGTGAGCGGTTCGGCTTCAATGACATTGGGGGGCGTGCCTCGCGTGTGCCGTGGACCCCCCAGGCATTGCACGGCCGCAAACGGGGGCACCCGGACCTCGACGCTGTGCCCGGGAGCCAGCTCGACCAGGGCGTCGAGGAGAGTGCGCACGACCAGGCGTACGGCGGCCCGAGGAAGCACGACCGCCGGTGCCTGGCGCAGAGACCGGTGAAGGTCATCGGCGTGCACGACCAGCTCAAGCACCCGAGTGACCACCAGGTCGGAAACCAGGATGGGACCGCGGCGAGCAACGACGACCCGGTCAGCTGAGTCGGCAGCCAACTGGTCAAGCGATTTACTGGCCCGATTCCAGGAAGCATCGAGTGCACCCAGCGGGTCGGCAGCCGTCTCCACGGCTAGGAGCCGGCTGGCCTCCGCGATCTCCGATGCCACCTCCGGATACGTGGCGACGTACGACCGGATCGTCAGCGGGCCGACGCCCGCCTCCGCGGGCACCGCCCCGACCAGGGCCTCGAGCCCGCGCCCGACGTGCGCGATGAGATCCCCGACGGTCCAGCCGTCCAGCACGCTCGGGACGTCGTACGACTTCGCCGGCAACTCACCGAGCCACTCCCGGACGACGCCCCAGGTCTCCTCCAGGACGTCGCGTCCGGAAGGTCGCCCGACGTTGGTCATCGGGGACGTCGCGATCAGCTCAGGAGAACAGCGCAGGAAGGGTGGACGTCCAGGTGGCGCGGAGCTCATCGAGGGGGACCTCGAACAGGCCCGCGGCCTCCAAGACTGAACCTCCGACGACACCGATCCGCTCGACCGGAACAGCATGCTCGGAGCAGAGGTCGAGCAGGCGCGCCCCGTCAGCAGGGCGGACGACGACGACGACGCGTGCTGCCGACTCGGCGAAGAGCGCGACGAATGGATCGAGGCCGGCCGGCAGGGTGACCCGCGCCCCGATGTCGCCGCGAAGAGCCATCTCGGACAGCGCCTGCGCGAGTCCGCCGTCGGACACGTCGTGCGCCGCAGTCAACAACCTCTCGCCGGACGCCGAGACAAGGAGCTCCGCCAGCGAACGCTCCGCGGCGAAATTCACAACAGGCGGCCTACCACCGAGGTGACCGTGAACCTCATGGGCCCACTCGGAGCCGCCGAACTCCTCGCGCGTCTCACCGAGCAAGAGGATCGCGTCACCCCCGGCACTGAATCCCATCGGGGTCCGCGCGGACACGTCCTGGATGACACCGAGCACGCCGATCACCGGCGTCGGAAGGATCGCCGTCTCACCGGTCTGGTTGTAGAAGCTGACGTTGCCCCCTGTCACCGGGATGCCGAGCTCGAGGCAGCCGTCGGCCAGCCCTCGCACCGCCTCACTGAACTGCCACATCACCGAGGGGTCCTCCGGCGAGCCGAAGTTCAGGCAGTTGGTGACCGCGAGCGGCGTGGCGCCGGTGGTCGCGACATTGCGGTAGGCCTCTGCGAGGGCGAGCTGCGCCCCGACGTAGGGGTCGAGCCGTGCATAGCGACCGTTTCCGTCGGTGGAGATCGCCACCCCAAGCCCGGTCTCCTCATCGACGCGCACCATGCCTGAGTTCTCGGGCTGCGCGAGCACCGTGTTGCCCTGCACGTAGCGGTCGTACTGCGCCGTCACCCACGACTTGTCGGCGAGATTGGGCGAGCCGACCATTTGCAGCAGGGTCGCCCGCAGCTCGGGTCCGGTGGACGGTCGCGGCAGCCGTACGGCCTTCGGCTCGTCGGCGACCAGCGCGTCCTGGTCGGCGGGGCGGGAGTACGGCCGCTCGTAGACCGGGCCTTCATGCGCGACGGTGCGCGGCGGCACCTGGACGACGAGTTCGCCATGCCACCAGATCTCGAGCCGGTCACCGTCAGTGACCTCGCCGATGACGGTGGCGTCGACGCCCCAACGGGCGCAGATCGCGAGGAACGGCTCCAACTTCGCTGGCTCGACGATGGCGCACATGCGTTCCTGCGACTCGCTCATGAGGATCTCCTCAGGGGCGAGCGTGGCGTCGCGCAGCGGCACTCGGTCGAGATCGACGCGCATGCCGCCGGTGCCCGCCGAGGCCAATTCAGAGGTCGCGCACGAGATCCCCGCCCCACCGAGGTCCTGGATGCCGACGACCAGGTCGGCAGCGAAGATCTCGAGGCAGGCCTCGATCAGGATCTTCTCGGTGAACGGGTCGCCGACCTGGACGCTCGGCCGCTTGGCCGGACCATCGGCATCGAAGGTCTCACTCGCCAGCACCGAGACTCCGCCGATGCCATCGCCACCGGTGCGTGCGCCGAAGAGGATCACGAGGTTGCCAGGCCCAGATGCCTTGGCCAGCTTGATGTCCTCGTGCCGCATGACCCCGACGCACAGCGCGTTGACGAGCGGGTTGCCGAGGTAGGTCGGATCGAAGACGACCTCTCCCCCGATGTTGGGGAGGCCGAGGCAGTTGCCATAGCCACCGATGCCGGCGACCACTCCGGGGAGGACTCGACGGGTGTCCTCAGCGTCGGCTGGGCCGAAGCGCAGCGGGTCCATGACGGCGACCGGCCGCGCGCCCATGGTGAGGATGTCGCGGACGATGCCGCCGACGCCGGTCGCTGCGCCCTGGTAGGGCTCGACATAGCTGGGATGGTTGTGCGACTCGACCTTGAAGGTCACGGCGTAGCCCTGGCCGATGTCGACGACGCCGGCGTTCTCGCCCATGCCGACGAGGAGTGCATCAGTGGGCGGCGCCTTGTCGCCGAACTGGCGCAGGTGCACTTTGCTCGACTTGTAGGAGCAGTGCTCGCTCCACATGACGCTGTACATCGCGAGCTCGCTGCTGGTCGGACGCCGGCCGAGGATCTCGCGGATGCGGGCGTACTCGTCGGGCTTGAGGCCCAACTCGGCGTACGGCTGTCCGACTTCTGGCGTCGCCTCCGCTGCCTTGACCGTATCGATGCTCACGCGCCCGCCCCGACGAGTTGGCGCAGGACCGAGGTGAAGAAGCGGAGGCCGTCGGTTTCGTGGCCAGCCGGACCGGTGAGCGTTTCGACGGCGTGCTCGGGGTGCGGCATCAGACCGACGACGTTGCCGGCGGCGTTGCTGATGCCGGCGATGTCGCGGCGCGAACCGTTGGGGTTCACCTCGAGGTAGCGGGCGACGACGCGCCCCTCAGCCTCGAGTGCGTCGAGGGTGCGCTCGTCGGCGACGTACCCGCCCTCGCCGTTCTTCAGGGGGACAACGATCTCCTCGCCGACGGCGTAGGCGCCGGTCCAGGCGGTGGAAGTGGACTCGATGCGCAGCCGCTGGTCGCGGCAGACAAAGTGCAGGCTGTCGTTGCGCACGAGCGCCCCGGGCAGCAGGTGGGACTCGCAAAGAACCTGGAACCCGTTGCAGATACCGAGGACCGGCAGCCCGTCCGTCGCGGCTGGGACGAGGACCTCCATGACCTTGGCGAAGCGCGCGATCGCGCCGCATCGGAGGTAGTCGCCATAGGAAAAACCGCCGGGCAGCACGACAGCATCGACCCCGTGCAGGTCACGGTCGTCGTGCCACAGGGGGACGGCTTCGGCACCGGACAGCCCTACGGCCCGAAGGGCGTCGCCGTCGTCCAACGAGCCAGGAAAGGTGACGACCCCGATCCGGGCGGTCATGCCGCCGGGCCGTCAGAGGTGCTGTCGTCCGCGGCGTGGATCACGTAGTCCTCGATGACCGGGTTCGCCAGCAATTGGTCGGCAAAGGCACGCACCCGCTCCAGGGCAGCCTCGTCGGCCTCGCCCTCCAGCTCGATCTCGATGCGCTTGCCGATGCGTACGTCCCTCACCCCGGACACCCCCAACGCGGGCAAAGCACGGGCGACGGCCTGGCCTTGGGGGTCGAGGATCTCCGGCTTGAGCATGACGTCGACGACGACGCGGGCCACGGGGCTCCTCGTGGGTGGGGGCGGCTGGGCGGCGCTGTCAGTCTACCGGCCCAACGACCGACCCCTGGTACTCGAGGATCGGGATCAGCGGGGCCAGGCGTCCCAGGCCGAGCGCACCATGTCGTCGACGGTGTTGCGCATGGCCCAGCCGATGTCGCGGGCCGCGGCCTCACCCGAGGCGACGATCCGTGCGGGGTCACCGGGACGCCGCTCGCCCAGCTGGGGGCTGAACTCGATGCCAGTCACCCGGCGGAAAGCCTCCATGATCTCGAGCACCGACAGGCCGTCTCCGCTGCCCAGGTTGTAGGCCGGCAGCAACTCCCGACCGTCCTCCAGCGCCTCGGCCGCAGCGACGTGAGCCAGCGCGATGTCGCCGACGTGGATGTAGTCGCGGACACATGACCCGTCCGGAGTGGGGTAGTCCGTGCCGGACACGCGCGGCGTCTCACCGGCGACGAGCGCGCGCATCACGGCAGGGAAGAGGTTGTACGGCGATACGTCCCAGATGTCGGAATAGGACGAACCAACGACGTTGAAGTAGCGCAACGTCACTGCTGCCAGGTCGGCGGAGGCGGCAACCGTGTCGATGATGATCCGCTCGTCCATGTCCTTCGAGGCGCCGTACGGCGACTCCGGCACGTGCGGCGTGTCCTCGGTGACGAGCTCGGTCGGTGGGGTTCCGAACACCGCGGCCGATCCCGAGAACACCAGGCGGGGCACCCCCGCCGCCGCCATGGTCTCGAGCAGCACCACGGTGCCGACCACGTTGCGGCGGTAGGTCTCCAGCGGCTTGCTCACCGACACCCCGGCGTACTTGAAACCGGCCACATGCACAACGCCGTCGACGGGGATCCCTCCACCGTCCAAGGCCGCCGCGACGGCGACCGGGTCGTCGACGGACCCGCGGACCAGGGGAACCCCGTCCGCGACAAAGGCGTCGAGGCCGGTCGAGAGATCGTCGAGGACGACCACGTCACGGCCGGACGCGAGCAGCTCGCGCACCACGTGAGAGCCGACGTAGCCAGCGCCTCCGGTCACCATCCAGGTCGTCACGCGAACGTCCTCCCGGTCAGTCGTTCATAGGCCTCGATGTACTTCGCCCGGGTGGCTTCGACGACCGACTCCGGCAACGGCGGCGGTGCGGAGTCCAACGCCCGGTCCCATCCACTCGAGGGTGAGGTGAGCCAATCGCGTACGTACTGCTTGTCGAAGGACGGCTGCGCATGACCAGGCTCCCAGAGGTCGAGCGGCCAGAAGCGCGAGGAGTCTGGCGTCAGCACTTCATCTGCGAGCACGATCCCTCCGCGCACCGATCGACCGAGTTCCAGCTTGGTGTCGGCGAGCACGATGCCACGATCCCGGGCGATCACCTCTGCCCGGTCGTAGACGGCCAGGGTGATCCGGCGCAGCTCCTCGGCATCAGCCCGCCCGACCGTCTCCACGACCGCCTCGAACGAGACGTTCTCGTCGTGCTCGCCGAGGGCGGCCTTGGTTGCGGGGGTGAAGATCGGCTCGGGCAGCCGAGATCCGTCGACCAGTCCCGACGGAAGCGGGACACCGCAGACTTCCCCGCCTGCGACGTACTCCACGAGACCTGACCCTGCGAGATAGCCGCGAACCACGCACTCGACGGGGAACATCTCGAGCCGCTCGCAGACCATCGCCCGCCCCTCAACCTCGGCCGGCACATCGAGGGACACCACGTGGCTAGGCACGACATCGGCGAGTTGCTCGAACCACCACAGCGACAGCTGAGTGAGCACCCGGCCCTTGTCGGGGATGGGGGTCGGCAGCACATGGTCATAGGCCGAGATCCGGTCGCTTGCAACGAAGAGCAGGGTGCCGTCCGGTAGGTCATAGAGGTCGCGCACCTTGCCCGAATACACGAGCGGCAGGTCAGCGAGCACGAGGTCCGCAGGCACCCACCCAGCCTATTGGGAGTGCGAACCAGAGTGGGTGCAAGGACCCCTTGCCCCCCTTCTATGCGGGGTTTCGGGGACTCATCACCCACGATCGTCGGTCGCCGCCTCGACGGCACGGTCGAGCCAGTCCGTGATGTCGGCTGAGTGGTACGGCCATTCGGTGGGCTCGATGTTCGCCACGAAGGATGCGTAGACCGCGGCCAGCCGGAGGCACTCGACGGGGCGTAGCAGCGCCACAGCGCGCAGCGGATCGCTGCCCGGGACGCGCTCCTGCCACCGGCGCGCCCAGCCCGAAGCCACACTCGCCTCCTCCTCGTCGGGCAGCCCTACGCCGAGCCGCAGCGCATCGAACCCGGGATGCCCGACAAAGGAATCACCCCAATCGAGGATGACCGTGCGGTCGCTCGCTCCGATGGCGTTGCCCGGGTGCTCATCACCATGTACGAGCGCATCGGGGAGTCCGCACTCAGCAATCGCCGTCATTCGGTGGTCCAGATCGTTGAGCAGGGCCAGCGCCGGATGGCCGACGGCCTCAGCGCAGTCCTTCAGCGCCCCGCGAACCCAGTTGGCCAGGTGCGCTCCGCGTCGGTCTGGGACACCCGCTTCGACGAGTGCGTCAACGGCAGACACCGAGGCCCACTGGATCCGCAGCGCGGTCTCCACGATCTCCTCGCGTACCTCCATCGGTGCGTCGTAGAGATCCTCGCCCTCAACATGCTCCAGGAGCATCCGCCCCTGGTCGCCGGCGGCGAGCAACCGCGGCACCGCCCCGGGGACAGCGGCACCTGCCCATCCAAGGACAGCCGACTCGTGGGCGAAGAACGCCGGCACCTGCTTCAGCCAACATGTCGCCTCAGCGGACTCCAGCCGCCAGATCGCCGACAGGTTCCAGGTGCGCTGCTGCACGGAAACGTACCCCGGCCCAACCACCGACGCAGCCCACGCGAGGCTCGCCGCGGGACCACCGACCTCGGCGTACGGCGCCCGCAGCGCCTCGACTTTGCCGGCCAGGGCAGAAACCTCAGGGCTCAGCGCTGCCAGAGCACCAAGGCTGCTTTCGAGAAGATCCTCGCGGTGCCGCACCTCAGCGAGGTAGGTGACCGCACCACCGTGGGGCACCGCGCGCTCGCTGTTCAGCAACCGCAGCACCTGGATCGGAACGCCATGGAGCCGTTCAGCCTCCGTGACCAACTCGGACACTTCCTGCCAGTACGGCACGCCGACCGGGTACGGCGGCAGGGCGCCGAGCAGGACGCCGTCGCCATCGATCAGCACGAGGGTCACCGACCGGCTCATCTCGTGGCTAGGTCCTTGCCGAAGCTGCGACTCAGCGGACTGCACCGGTAGTGGCCGAACGGTTCGACCTCGACATAGCCCGCACTCGCATAGAGGGCCACGGCCTCGGGCTGTCGATCACCGGTCTCAAGCACGATGCTTGTGTAGCCAGCGGCGCGTGCTCGTCCCTCGAGATCGGCCAGCAGGGCGCGGGCGACCCCTCGGCCACGAAAGGCCGTCCGGACGTACATCCGCTTGATCTCCGCAACGGACTCCTCGTGACGGCGATACGCGCCGCAGCCAGCCAGTTGACTGCCGATGTAGGCCACAACGAACGCGCCCTCGGGCGCCGCGAACTCCGCCGGTGACATCGGAGTTGCGTCTTCGCTGCCGTAACGGACGACGTACTCCTGCTGCACCTCGGCAACGAGGGCGAGGACGTCGGGATCGTCGTACGCGCTAGCGCGCACCTCGATGGGGAACGCCTGCGCCGTGGAGTTGTCGGCCGTCACAGGATGGCGCCCGGAGAGTAGGCAGCCGCCGATGGGTGAGCAGCCGCAACGGTTTCAACCCTGGCAACAACTCGAGCGACCTGGTCGGCAGCAGCGCCCGTAAAGGCCAACGGGGCAACGACCAGCGCGTCGAGATCGGCTCGGGACAGGCCAAGCCGCGGGTCGGCAGCAAGCCGGTCGAAGAGGTCGTTACCCTCCGCGCCGGACTCGCGCATCGCTAGCGCGACCGCGACCGCGTGCTCCTTGATGACTTCGTGGGCGGTCTCGCGCCCGACGCCTGCGCGCACCGAAGCCATCAACACTTTGGTGGTGACCAGGAACGGGAGGTAGCGGTTCAGCTCGCGCTCGACGACCGCGGGGAAGACACCGAACTCATCGAGCACGGTGAGGAACGTCTCGAACAAGCCGTCGGCGGCGAAGAACGCGTCGGGCAGGGCGACCCGGCGCACCACTGAGCAGGAGACGTCGCCCTCGTTCCACTGATCGCCGGCAAGCTCGCCCACCATGGAGGCGTAGCCACGAAGGAGAACGGTCAAGCCGTTGACGCGTTCGCAGGACCGCGTGTTCATCTTGTGCGGCATGGCCGACGACCCGACCTGACCCGGCTGGAAGCCCTCGGTCACGAGTTCGAGCCCAGCCATCAACCGGATCGTGGTGGCCAGGCTGGACGGTCCGGCCGCGGTCTGGACGAGCGCCGAGACGACGTCGTAGTCCAGCGACCGCGGGTAGACCTGACCGACCGAGTCGAGCACCTGATCGAACCCGAGGTGGGCCGCGACCCGACCCTCGAGGTCGGCGAGCCGGGCGGGGTCGTCGTCGAGGAGGTCGAGCATGTCCTGAGCGGTGCCGACGGGACCCTTGATCCCGCGCAAGGGGTAGCGGGCGATGAGCTCCTCGAGCCGTTGGTAGGCAACAAGAAGTTCGTCGGCCGCCGACGCGAACCGTTTGCCGAGGGTGGTCGCCTGCGCGGCCACATTGTGGGAGCGGCCGGTCATCACGAGGGTGTCGTGCTCGGCCGCGAGTCGCGCCAGCCGTACGAGCGTCGCAACGACCCGGTCACGAACCAGCTCGAGGGCGCCCCGGATCTGCAACTGCTCGACGTTCTCGGTGAGGTCGCGCGAGGTGAGGCCCTTGTGCACCTGCTCGTGGCCGGCGAGGGCGTTGAACTCCTCGATGCGCGCCTTGACGTCGTGGCGGTTGATCCGCTCGCGGGCCGCGATGCGCTCGAGGTCGACAGTGTCGACAACCTGCGCATAGGCCTCGACAGCATCATCGGGAACAGCGACACCGAGGTCGCGTTGTGCGGTGAGTACGGCGAGCCAGAGCCGTCGCTCGAGGACAACCTTGTGCTCGGGGGACCACAGGTGGGTCATCTCGGGCGAGGCATAGCGCGCAGCCAGGATGTTGGGGATCACCCGCCCATCCTCCCCGACCGGGCGGTCGGCAAGCGACCGTCGTCACACATGAATGACGGCCAGTCCGGGGACGTCATCGAAGTCAGCGTCTTGGGTGACGATCGGGACGTCGTGGGCCAAGGCCGTTGCTGCTATCCACGAGTCGTTGACCCCCATGCGGCGACCGGTCTCGCGCAGCTCCACCCGAAGCTGCGCCCACGCCACCGCGACATCTGCGTCGATGCCGAGCGTGGTCATCGATTGGGCCGCGCTGAGCGTCCGTAGTCGTAGCGCTCGCGTGGCGGTGTCACCGGCAACCAGGACGCCAGCCTGCAACTCGCCCAGGGTGACGACCGAGATCGCGGACTCCTCTGGCAGGCGGTCGAAGTCCAGGCCCCGAAACGCTTCCCGGGCAATGAAGACCGTCGTGTCGAGGATGCCGCGCGTCGGGCTCGCCGGGCCGGTCACGGACTGAGGTCCTCGAGGAGCTCACCCGCGAGCTCGCGCAGAACCTCGGTCAGGGCTGAGTCGGCCTGCGTTCGGTCGAGGAGCTCTGCCACGAGCTCTCGCCCCGTCCAACGTAGGTCGGAGATCGGTCCGAGCTGCGCCACAGGTCGCCCGGACACACTCACGGTGATCAGCTCACCGGCCTCGACGCGGCGCAGCAGGGAACTCACCTCGTTGCGGAGCTGTCGCACCCCGACACTCTCGGACACACAACCAACCGTAGCACTGCTGCCCACATGTGTACACATACGTCTACGAGCCGGTCAGCCTCGGCTGGTCGCGGCGGGCAGGGACAGTGCGGCCAACGCGAGGCACAGCGGGCCGTAGTACCGGCGATCGTTGCGGCGGAAGGTATCGCTCACCGAGCCGGGTACACCGAGGTCAGTGCGGCCAGCAACTCCGAAACCCCCGCGGGTGCCGAGAACCGCGACCACCCCAGCGGCGCCGAGCCGGCGAAACGGGAGGTTGGCCGGCCGGCCGGCCACCAGGGCTCCCGCCAGCGTCAGTGCGCCGGCCACGGCGAAACACGCCGCGGCCGACGGCCCAGCGTCCCGGCCGATGACCGAGTCGTTGAAGCTATCGCGGTCCGGCAGCGGCCAGGTCGAGCCCAGCCCCCAGGCGACGTGCAGCCCACCGATCGCGAGCAACGCGCTCGCGGCGAGACCGGTCGACAAGTCGCGTGCTGCCATTGGGTCCGTCCTTAGTTCAGCGGAAGGGTTGCCAGATCCGCCTCGACGACGGCGCGGTCCTCGAGGTCCTCCAGCCTGGCGGCGAGTCCGGCTGCGAGATCGCGGTGCTCAATGGCCGTCGCGCGATCACCGGCGACGGCGTAGGCCCGCGCGATCGCCTCGTGTGCCGAGGCCGGCACGTAGCCACCGATGCCGTACGTCTCGCAGAGATCCAGGCAACGTTCACCGTGCCGGAGTGACGCCTCGCCCACCCCGAGGACGGCGTAGACGCGACTGCACTGCCACTCCCCGATCGCCCACTCCATCGGGCCGCCCGCGTTTCCCCAGTGCCAGCGGCTGGCGTGGGCCGCGTGGATCATCGCGTCGTCCTGAGCGGCGGTTCGGCGCGGGATCGCGATGAGGTCCCAGGTGTGGTTGAAGAGGTCGACGGCGAGCCGTCGCTCCTCGGTGAGATCTAGGGATGGTGCGACCGGGTTCGTCGCGTCGGTCACGGGTGCTCCTCGGCAGCAGCAAGGGCGATGTCGGTACGGAACTGCTTGCCGCGCAACGAGATCTGGTTGATCAGCGCGTAGGCCGAGGCCCGGGCGTTAGCCAGCGACGGCCCGGTCCCCACGGCAGACAGAACCCGCCCACCGGCCGCCCGTAGGACACCGTCCTCACCCCGAGACGTACCCGCGTGGAGCACCGCGTCATCGTCGGCGCCGGTGATCTGGTCGCCAGCAATCGGGGCCTCGGGGTAGCCCTCGGACGCAATGACGACCGTGACTGCGGCAACGTCATCCCAGACCAACGGCGGATGCTGGTCGAGCCGGCCGGTGGCCGCGGCGAGGAGTAGTCCGGCGAGTGGCGTGCGCAGCCGGGCGAGGACGACCTGGGTCTCCGGGTCCCCGAAGCGCGCGTTGAACTCGATGACGCGGGTGCCGTGCTTGGTCAGCACGAGACCGGCGTAGAGGAGCCCGGCGAAGTGCGTCCCTCGGTGCCGCATCTCGTCAACCGTCGGTTGAAGCACCCGCGCGAGTACGTCGTCCACGAGGTCGGGCGGTGCCCACGGAAGCGGGGAGTAGGCACCCATCCCCCCGGTGTTCGGTCCGGTGTCGCCGTCACCGAGCCGCTTGAAATCCTGAGCCGGTTGAAGGGGAATCACCGTGACACCGTCGGTGACAGCGAAGAGGGAGACCTCAGGACCGTCGAGGAACTCCTCGATGACGACCCGCCCGCAGGTCGCGGCGTGGGCGAGCGCCTCGTCACGGTCCGGGGTGACGACGACTCCCTTGCCGGCGGCGAGGCCATCGTCCTTGACGACATACGGGGGGCCGAAGGCATCGATCGCTTCGGCCGCCTCTTCAGGTGTGGTGCAGAGGTAAGCGCGGGCGGTGGGTACGTCCGCTGATGCCATCACCTCCTTGGCGAAGGCCTTGCTGCCTTCGAGCTGCGCGGCTGCCTTGGACGGGCCGAAACAGGCGATGCCTCGCTCTCGGACGGCATCCGCGACACCGGCGACCAGCGGAGCCTCCGGGCCGATGACGACCAAATCGACCGCAAGGTCAGCCGCGAGCGCAGCGACTGAGGCACCGTCGGTGGGGACGACCGGGTGAAGGGTCGCGGTGTTCCCAATTCCGGGGTTCCCAGGCGCGGCGTGGATCTCGCTGACGTCGGGGTCACGCGCGAAGGCACGGACGAGTGCATGCTCGCGGGCACCGGAACCGATCACGAGAACCTTCACGTCGCGGAGCATAAACGGGCCGCTCTGGCTACGGATGTTTGCCCACCCCGGACGGATCCTCAGTGGCCGGGACTCGCCAGGTCAGCCCGAAAGCGATCGCCCACGCGCCGAACGGAACGAGCCCCCCGACGCTGCACCCGAGGACGAGAAGAACAGCAGTCGCCCAAGCGGTACGTGCGATCCAGCGGGGCGATCGTCCAGCAGCAAATCCCAACTTCCCCAGACAGATCACGGTGACGGCTAGCGGCAGGGCAGCAACGAACAGCGCAACCGAACCCGCCTGCGCGATCCCGGCCTGAACCTCCGCCGTGGCGATTCCCGAGTCACCGGTCACCTCGCCGAGGGTGAGGGAGAACGGCACGGTCAACAGCAACGCGGCCGCCACCATTAGGACAGCCGCCGCGACCAGGCCGAAAGCCGTGCACAACTCCAGCAGTCTCGGTTGTCTGGGCTCGAGAGTCTCAGCCCGCGTCGCGACGAGGAGCCAGATCAGCAGACCCGCAGCGAGCACGAGCCCAATCCCACCGGCCACGTCACGAGCGAGCGCCGCATCGTTTGCGAAGTGGTCCTGGTAGGTCGCTGCGGAGTCTGCAGTCTGGCCGAGGAGCGGTCCCAGGGCCGCGATGCTGACTAGATACACACCACCGAGAGCAACCGCCGGGGCTCGCGGACCTCCCATGCCGGAAGGCTAGCCACAATCCGCGCAATTGGACCCCGAACACGATGGGCGTCACCATCTCCGATCATCCCGGTCAGGTGCCGGCGATCTGGCCGGCCTTCACCACGAAGGCGATGTGTTCGAGCAGCCGTACGTCTTCCGTCGGATCACCGATCACCCCGATCAGGTCGGCGGCGTAGCCCGGCGCGATCCGGCCGAGGGTGTCCTCCTTGCGGAGCAGCGCAGCGGCATTGACGGTGGCACTGCGGATCGCCTCGAGCGGGGTCTGGCCGTGCCGAACCTGGTAGGCGAACTGGCGGGCGTTCCACCCGTGCGGATAGATCCCGCTGTCGGTGCCGAAGGCGATGGGCACCCCGGCCTTGACGCACTTCTCGAACGCCTCGCGCTGGGTGTCGGTGGTCTCGTCGTTCTTGCGCAGCACCTCCGGGGACCAACCCTCGGCCCGCCCGGTCTCGGCGATGTAGTCGCCGCAATAGACATCGGCCACGAGGTAGGTCCCATGCTCGGCCAGGAGAGCGACGCCCTCGTCATCCATGATCGAACCGTGCTCGATAGACCGCACCCCGGCCCGGATCGCCCGCTTGATGCCTTCGGCGCCGTGGGCGTGCGCTGCGACATCGGCGCCATACAGCGCGGCCTCCTCGACCGCCGCACGGATCTCGGCCTCGGAGAACTCAGGCGCCCCGGGGTTGGTGCCTTCGGTCATCACCGCACCGGTGGCGATGACCTTCACGAGATCGGCACCGCCGTGCAGCACGCGCCGTACGGCAGTGCGGACCTCATCAACTGTGTTGGCCACACCCGTGCGCAGTTCGCGCGGGATGAGGGAATCGATGTCTGGTGCCAGGCCGGTGATGTCGCCGCCCCCGCCGGAGCAGGTGATGTAGGCGCCGGCGACATACATCCGCGGACCCTCGACCCAGCCCGCGTTGATGGCGTCCCTAAGGGCCACGTCGACGAAAGCTCGGAACGTGCCCACGTCGCGCACGGTCGTGAACCCGGCGTGGAGGGTCGCGCGAGCGTTGCGCACTCCGGACAAGGCTTCCTGCGCGCCCGTGCGCTGAAGGAGGGCGGCATAGCCAGCTGCCGAATCGGGCTCGCCGATGAGGTGGGTGTGACAGTCGATGAGCCCTGGGAGCAGGGTCAGCTCAGGCAGGTCGAGCACTTCGGTGTCGTGGTCAATCGGGACGTCTGCAGCCGCGCCAACCGCCTCGATCAGGCCGTCCCTGACCGATAGGGCGTACCCCTGGTGAAGCTCACCGGTGTCAACGTCGAGCAGCCGCCCGGGTCGAACGACGGTGCGAACGTGCGAGGTCACACCCCGGTGTAGTGCTTGTCTACGACGGCGAAGACCTCGTCGAGAATCGCAAGGCCCTCCTTGGATTCTTGATCCGTGACCGTGCACGGCGGCACGACGTGCAGCCGGTTGAAGTTCACGAACGGCAGGAGCCCGCGCTTCTTGCACTCCCCGGCGAGCTCGGTCATGGCGGGGCTGCTTCCGCCGTACGGCGCGAGCGGCTCGCGCGTCGCCCGGTCGGTGACGAGGTCGAGTGCCCAGAAGACGCCGAGACCGCGAACCTCACCGATCACGGGGTGCCGGTCGGCGAGGTCGCGGAGGCCGGGGCCGAGGACGTCCTCGCCGATCCGCGCCGCGTTCTCGACGATGCCTTCCTCCTTCATCGCATCGATGCTCGCCACGATGGAGGCGGCGGCCAGAGGGTGGCCTGAGTAGGTGAGGCCACCCGGGAACACCCGGTCGTCGAAGGTCGCGGCGATCGGGTCGCTGATGACCACGCCGCCGACGGGGACGTACCCGCTGTTCGAGCCCTTGGCGAAGGTGATCAGGTCGGGCTCGGCGCCGAAATGCTCGTAGGCGAACCACTTTCCGGTACGCCCGAAGCCGCACATCACCTCATCGGCGATCCAGACGATGCCGTAGCGGTCGCAGAGCGCGCGGACGCCCTCGAGGTAGCCCGGCGGCGGGATCAGAACGCCGGCGGTGCCTACGACAGTCTCGATGAGGATGGCCGCGATGGTCGCCGGGCCCTCGAACTGGATGACCTGCTCGAGGTGGGCCAGCGCGCGCTCGGACTCCTCGGCTTCAGAGGTGGACCAGAACGGGGTGCGGTACGGGTACGGGCCGAAGAAGTGCACGTGGCCGTGAGCGAACTCGTTGGGCCAGCGGCGCGGGTCGCCGGTTGCCGTCACCGAGGCGCCGGTGTTGCCGTGATAGCTGCGGTAGAAGGACAGCACCTTGTCCTTGCCGGTGTGGATGCGGGCCATCCGGATCGCGTTCTCGTTGGCGTCGGCGCCGCCGTTGGTGAAGAAGACCTTGTTGAGGTCGGGTGGGGCTAGCTCGGCGATGCGCTTGGCTGCCTCCCCGCGGATGTCGTTGGCGTGCTGGGGCGCGACTGTCGAGAGCTTGGCGGCCTGCTCCTGGATCGCGGCGACGACCTTGGGGTGCTGGTGACCGATGTTGACGTTGACCAGCTGGCTTGAGAAGTCGAGGTAACCGGTGCCGTCGTAGTCCCAGACGTAGGAGCCCTCGGCGGCGGCGACGGCCAGCGGATTGAGGGCGCCTTGGGCGCTCCACGAGTGAAAGACGTGGGCGCG
>JANPBY010000207.1:0-7892 GCA_031430645.1 Actinomycetes bacterium | reverse complement strand
GATTGCCGGCCAGCAGGTATCCCGCGATGACCACCACCACGGCCGCGATCAAAGCGATCGTCAGCATCGTGAAGTACATCCGCTCGATCGGCTCGCGCACTTCGGCGAGGTCGATCTTCGAGATCAGTCCCCAGGTGACGGCGCTGTCGCCGTCACTGCCGGCGTGAACGGTGATCGGCTGCCACGAATTAAGCACCTCGCGACCGCGATAGTCCACGGATTGTTTCGTCGCCGATTTGCCCGCCAGCGCGTCGCGAGCCGCTTCGGTGGTCAGTTCGATCTCCGGATTGAGGATCGTCGATTTTCCCTTGATCCGTCCGCTGGCTTTCAGGTCGCTGACGAATCGCGAGTCATTGCGGAACAACTTGTCCGCGCCGACCGCGTAAGTCTCACCCGTTTTGCCGAGGCCCGTCCGTTCCTCCAAAATCGCCGAGACTTGGTCGATGGGGACTTGGAAGGCGACCACGCCCACTTTCTTGCCCTCGTCAAAAATCGGGGCCGACAGGAACATCGCCGCTTGATCGTAAGAGGGGGCATACGGCTCGTAGTCTATAAACGCGACGAACTCCGGCGAGTCTGATGCGGCGGCCTTGGCGAACGCTCGGCCTAAGTTGGACTTCGCGTGTGGTCCGTCTTTCAGTGACGTCGTGAATTCCAACTCTTTGAAGCACGAGTAAACGACGTCTCCCGTTTCGAGGTCCGCCAGAACAACGTCGTGCAGGCCGAACTTCTCCTGGAAGCTGCGGATCACCGGATGATATTTGGCGTGGTGGTCGCTGTAGGTTGAGCGATCACCGGCGCGGTCCAACTGCTGCTTGCGGCTCATCGCGGCCAGCGTCCCATGCCGTACCCCCGTTTCCAGCGGCCGACCAACGGTGGCGCATAGCCCTCAGTTGGTCGGACGCAATGGATGGGCGGGCCGACCTCAGGCACCGGAGCTGCCCGGGCTGGAGTGCCACAGTTTGCGGGGAGCCTTGGGGGCCTCGCGAGGCTCCTGCTCACCCTTGGGGGGCGTTCCTTTTTTGACGTCGCCCCCGGGTGGCTTCACGTCGGAGTACGGCGACTGCTTGAACCCGCTCGCGTGCACGAGCACCCGGCGTTGACCCATGCCACCAGCAACCCCTGGCTCATGGGCGCCTCCCGAATGAGTGGGCGGCCCGACGACCACCGGGCGGGCGGACCGGCTGCCTGCCGCGCCCTCCACCGCTTCTGCCCCGGCTGTCTCCCAGCCGCCCGGAACCGCCGCGAACACAGCGTGCACCGCAGCGACCCCCTCGGCCTCCCACAGGGCGAACAGCTCCGACAGCTCCCACGCACCGGTGGCGCGCAACGACAGCCCTCGAGGACCGGTACGTCTGACGTGCCCCCGCACCACGAGCAACCAGGAGTGGAAGACCGTTGCGGCATAAGGACCCTGGGCATCTTCGAAGAACGTGGCGTCAACCGGTCCGGTCGCGTCATCAAGGGTCAGGAAGACCACCCGGCGGCCGGAGCGAATAGGTGGGGTCTGGGTCGCGACCTTGACCCCCGCGACGAGTACTTCAGCCTGGCTGCGCTGTCGGAGCAAATCCTTTGAGCGAGTCACCCCCAAGGCGTCGAGCATGGGTGAGTAGAAGTCCAGCACGTGCCGACTGACGTCGAGCCCGAGGACATCGAGCTCGGCGCGCACCCGTTCGGCCCCGGTCATCTCCGGCAGGCCGGAGCAGCTGATCCCGGGAGCGTCCCCGAGGTCAAGGGCGAGCTGGATGTCCGGAGGACGTACGACGGCAGCGGCCTGAGACTGCCGGGCGGCCAGCGCTCGGACGTCGGTAGCACCCGGGGTGGCTGAGATGTGGGCCGCTTGTGTCGCCTGCGCTGCTTGGACCGCCCGGGAGGTCGGCGCCCGACGACGGCTCCCACGGTCGACGGCCCGGCTCCAGCGGTCGAGCTCGGCCACCTGGAGGAGCAGGTCACGGCGGGTCACCTGCCCGCGGCGGCGGACCGGAACCACCGCGCCGATGCCGTAGAGGCTGTCGAAGGCACCGGCCACGACCAGCCGCTCGGCGACCGGGCGGGCGACCCGGGCCCGGTGCCAGAAGTCGGCGAGAGTGGCGTACGGCTGACCGGCGATGGTGCGCGCGACCTCGGCGCCGGAGATGCCCTTGACCTCGGCCAGGGCCAGCCGGATGCCATAGGCCCGGCCGTCCGGGAGCCCGGGCACCATCGGCGCCTCACGGGGAGCAGCTCCCAAGATGCCGGGTGGAGGGGCGTCCCACGGGGCCACGTGCTCGACCCGGAAGACCTCGGTGGAGGCGTTGACGTCCAGGCCGAGGATTGCGATGCCGAGCTGGCGGGCGTCATCGAGGATGAGCCGCTTGGGATACATGCCAGGGTCGTGGGTGAGCACGCCAGCGAGGAATGCAGCCGGGTGATGCGCCTTGAGCCAAGCCGACTGATAGGTGGGGAGGGCGAACGCCGCGGCGTGCGCCTTGCAGAACCCGAAGGAGGCAAAAGCTTTCAGCACCTCCCAAACTCCTTCGACGACCTCGAGGGAATAGCCCCGGCGCAGCGCCTGGGGATAGAACCACTCACGCATCTCGGCCTGGCCATCAGGTGAGCCCAGGGTGCGCCGGACCTCGTCGGCCTCAGCGAGCCCACACCCGGTGAGGACGTCGATGATCTGGATGACTTGCTCGTGGAAGACCACCACCCCGCAGGTCTCCTCCAGCACCGGGCGCAGGTCGTCGTGGGGGTAGCCCGCCACCATCCAGCCCTGCCGGGCCTTGAGGAACGGGGTGACCATGTCGGACTTCACCGGGCCGGGTCGGAACAACGAGATGTCGATGACCAGGTCGTCGAAGGTCTCGGGCGCGAACTTGCCGATCAGCTCGCGCTGGCCCGGCGACTCGATCTGGAAGCAGCCCAAGGTGTGGGTCGAGCGGATCAGCTCGAAGGTCGGCTCGTCGTCCAGCGGCACACAGGCGGGATCGTCGAGCTCGATCAGCCCGTCGGGACCGGCACCGTGGGCGGTCGGCCCATCGACCCGAGCCACCTCGAGGACGGCGTGCGCCATCGCCGACTGCATCCGGATGCCGAGGATGTCGAGCTTGAGCAGGCCGAGATCCTCGACGTCGTCCTTGTCGAACTGGCTCATCGGGTAGCCGAGATAGCTCGCCTCCACAGGGGTCCGGTCGAGCAGCCCGCCATCGGAGAGGATCACCCCACTCGGATGCAGCGCGACGTGGCGCGGCAGCCCGTCGAGGCTCTCGACCAGGCTGAAGAAGGTGTCGAGGCCTCCCCCGGCAGCGCCAATGCGGCTGGCCCGCAGCTCGGGCAGGTCGTTGAGAGCCGCCCGCGCATCGCGAGCCCGGATGTGCGGGAACGCCTTGGCGATGGCGTCGACCTCACCGGGTGGCAGGCCGAGGGCCGCACCGGCGTCGCGTACGGCGTGCCGCACCCGGTAGGTGTCCATCATCGACACGCACACGCATCGCTCACCCCCGAAACGTTGGAGCACCGCGTCGTAGACCTCACCGCGCCGCGCGGACTCGACATCGACGTCGACATCGGGCAGTGCCTGGCGCAGGGGGGTGAGGAAGCGCTCCATCAACAGTCCGTGCCGCAAGGGCTCGACGCCGGAAACTCCGAGCAGGTGCAGGACCAGGCTGCCGGCACCCGACCCTCGGGCAGCCACCCGCACGCCGAGTGCCTTGGTCAGATCGGTGACCTCAGCGACGGTGAGGAAGTACGTCTCGTAGCCGAGCGCGCCGATCACCGCGAGCTCGTCATCCAGCCGTGCTTGGGCGGCGCGCATCATCTGGCTACTGCCGTACCGTCGAGGCAGCGCCCCCTCGCAACGTTCACGCAGGACGACTGGACCAGGTCGGCCACTGGAATCGATGATGGACAGTTCGGGCAGGTGGACAGCGCCGAGCCCGAGGTCACGTGCGGGGTCCACGATGCAGTCGACGGCGAGCGCTCGGGTTGCGGCGAGCAGTCGCCGGACGCACCCCGCCTCAGTGTCACCCGCTCCGCCGGCCTTGCGGGCCACCTCGGCAGCGACCGCAGCCATCGCCGCACCAGGCTTGAGGTATCCCTCGGCATTGACCCGGTCGACGTGCCGCAGGTCGAGGGCCACGAGCCGCCGGGCGGAGTCGAGCAGGTCGGCAGTGGCGGCCCCGGACGGCTCGGCATAACGGACGGTGTTGGTGAGGACTGCAGTGAGGCCGTGGTCGTGGGCGAAGCCGAGCAGCCGGGCCGCGAGGGTACTCGAGCCGAGACCGGACCCGGGACCCTGATGGGAGACGACCTCGATCCGCAGCAGGGCGGGATCGACGACCTCACGCCAGCGGTCCAGCGCGATCCGGGCCAGGTCGGGACGGCGTACGGCCAGGGCTCGCCCGACCTCGGAGTCAGGCCCCAGCAGCACGACGAGCTCGCCGGCGGCAGCGTAGTTAGCGATGAGCCGGCGACTGCTCACCGGCCGACCGCGGTCTCCAGGAGCCTCGGCGGTGCCGAGGTGGGTGCTGGACACCAGCCGGTTGAGCGCAGCCCAACCAGCGCCGGTCAGCGTCCCCCCGGGGTTGTCCTGAGCCAGCTGCGTCATCCGTCCGGTGCGCGCGAGCACCGTGATCCGGGGGTGGCGAAGGTCGACCTCGGCGCCACCACGGGCCGGTGTGCGCGCCCCTTTGCGGGGCGCGGTGGGCGCACTGCTGTTGCCGGCCTCATCGGGCTGTACTGCGAGGTCGACGCCGAGGATCGGTGCCACGCCGTGGACGATCCCGGCTTTGGCGAACTTCACCGCCCCCCGCACCCCGTCCCGGTCAGTGAGGGCGAGTGCTGTCATGCCGAGCTCAGCGGCCCGGGCGACGAGGGCACCCGGGTGGGAGGCGCCGTGCCGCAGCGAATAGCCAGAGGCAACGTGAAGATGGATGAAGGAGTCGGTGGCCATGGGTTCGGCAGTCAGGTGAGCGATGAACCAGCGCGGGCGGTCGTTGGCAGGAGCTGCTGGTCAGCCGGTGAGCGGCAGGGTGACTTGGTGGTCGAGACCGAGCGTGGTCTCGACCAGGGCGAGGAAGTGGGTGGCATCACGGAGCAGGTCGTCGGCTTCACGGGCGCTCACCACGGGCAGCCCCGCCTCAGCGGCCGCCCGCTTGCCGGCCCCTGCCGCGAAGAACGCTGACCACTCGACGAGCTCGGGGGCGACCTCGGGGAGCAGAGCCCACACGCTGCTCGGCCCACGGCGGACCCGGGCCGGTCGAGCCCGCGCAGCGAGTACGGCGGAGGCCGCCCGCAAGGCAGCAAGGTGGGCCTCGGCGTAGCGTTCGCCCACCGTGGCGAGGTCCGGGCCGGTGTGCAGGGCGGCTGCCGCCAGACCACGGGAGGCCAGGTGGAGCAGGTCGAAGGATGCTTGCGGGACGGGCGCGTGACGCATCACGCGACCTCCTTTCGGTCGGTTGAGGATGTCGCTAGTCGAGGGCACGGGCCAGGCTCCAGGTCTTACGGGACCGGGCGTGGCCAGCCCGATCGAACGCATCGTCATGCGCGAGGTCGTGTGAGAGGTCATAGACGCCGTCGGTGCTCGACCGACCGGCCCGGGCCTCGACCCGCCACACCTGACGCCCGGTGGCGTGTGCGGCCACCGGTAGCCCCTCGGTGTCACGGATCCGCCACCAAGCCCCAACCTCGACCCAGTGCGCGAGCACCGCTCCCACGACGTAGAGCCGCCCCCGCCAGACGAACTGGTGCGGGCTCTCCGAGGCGAGGCGCACCTCGACCGGATCGTCGTAGCGGCGCATCGGCCCTCCCTCGGCTAGTGACGGATCGTGTGGTCTGGACTGGCGGTCTCCCACCCGGAGGGGTCGTGCGGGGTCGAGTCGCACGACCCCTCGGGTGGGTCCACTCCTGACGAGCCGCGAGACTCTTCAGAAGATCGAACACTTGTTCCAAACATGTGTTCGACTTGCACTGTAGACCAGCCCCCTGACAGTCCGTCAAGACCTCGGCTGCTCGCGTGCGGAAAACGTGAGAGAACCGGACCTGATGTACGCCCAACGGGCCAATTCCGTGGTACCCCGATACGTTCCCACCGTGAACCGACACTTCGCCCTCGCGCTGTTCCGCCTCGCCTTCGCTGGGCTCGCCGTCGTCGCGATCACCGCCCAGCTCCTCCTCGGCCTCGACCGCGAGGGTTTCTCGGTCGTCAACTTCCTGAGCTTCTTCACGATCCAGAGCAATCTGATCGCGGTCCTAGCCCTCACGGTGACCGGCGTACGGGCGCTGCGCGGTCAGGGGTCCACCGACCCAGGGCAGCCGATCATGCTGCGGGCGTTGGCCACGTTCTGCATGGTGACCACCGGCCTCGTCTACGTCGCGTTGCTCCGAGGACTCGAAGACTCCCTGCAGACTCCCGTGCCGTGGATCAACACGGTCCTGCACTACGTCATGCCCTGCGTCCTCTTCCTGGACTGGCTGATCGACCGCCCTCGGCCGCCCCTCGCGTTCCGCCGAGCCGTGCTCGTCCTGGCCTATCCCCTCGCGTGGGTCGCCTACAGCCTGATCCGCGGACCGATTGCCGACTGGTACGCCTATCCCTTCCTCGACGTCCGGGTCGAGGGCTACCCCACCGTCCTGGTCACCTGTCTCGTGCTCGCCCTCGGAATGGCCGCCCTGCTATGGGTCTTGGCACGACTGACGAGACTGGGCGGGGAGGCCGCGGACCAGACCGCCCCTGGTGCTCGGTAGCCAGCACGAGCATCGGAGCAGCCAGCCGCAGGCATCAACTTGCCCTAAACACTGTGTCTGCGTGCCACTCCAAGAATTCACGGTTGGGTCTGTCCGCCCGCCGATCGGGAAGGCCGATCGGCGACCCGGCACGGCCGTAGAACTCTTCTCCGTTGGAGAACTCAGATCGAATGCGGGGGCTCACTAGAAGCTTGTGGTCCCGGGTGAGCCCGAGATATCCGCTGTCGAAGAGTGTGTGTACGTCAGACCTCAGCAACAGCCCGTTGTCGAGCCGGTTCTCCCCACCGCTGGCAACAGGTTTGATGTGAGCTGCTTGAAGAACAGGGCGGATCTTCTCTCCAGTCACGGCACACCTGCGCTTGTATGCGTCCAGCACAAGGGCTTGGAAGGGGCGTTGACCCAACCGACCCGCAACGAGTCGCGGCGGACCGAAAACCCCACCAGGAACCGCCGATGGCAACTGGAGTGACGTCAACAGGTCTCGCCTGAGTAGCGCCTCGACTATCGACTCCGCCTGAGGGTCGGCTGCGTCATACGCCTTGCCACGAACGATGTTGCTGCTCCAGTCCGTTGGTGTAGGTGGCGTTGCAAGATCCTCGAAGAAGGTGACATCGCTGAGCATCACGCATCCGATCTCGGGATCGTCGAGCGGCACGAGGGCGGCCTTACGGTATCGGCCGATCTGGCCGCGGAGTTCCTCCGGGGAGTCGACACCGTTTGCCGGCCCGAAGATCCGCCACGCATCTGAGATGGGAAGGGAGACGAAACCGTCGAAGAACCCACCCCCGACGATGCGGTTGTCCGGGAAGTGAGTCTTGAACGCAAACGGCTCACCAGGGGCAAGGACCCGAAACACGATGTTTCCCGGTGACCAGAAATTGACCTCCGTGATCTCGGGCCTCGCCGCGAGGTGCCGGTACCACCGAGCGTCGGTTACTCCGACGAACAACTTCACGCCTCGATGCTAGCGAAGCAAACGAGGAAGGTCCGCAGCGGAACCACCGATTCTCTATCCACAGATACGGGTTCTACTCTGTTGACTGTCGGTGCCCCGTGCGATGATTGCTTCATCAGTTCGAGCGGTTCGGACCGGGTGAGGAGGTGGTTCCAGGTCGACAACACTATGAGCAGCGCAGCCGGCAGCGTGCTGGTCGAGGCGGTCGTCGATT
>JANPBY010000206.1:0-4875 GCA_031430645.1 Actinomycetes bacterium | reverse complement strand
GACTGACGAGGGCCAAGGCGCGCGCTCCCCGGTCGGGGCGGATCGACCTCGTGGTCCCGGCGGTTTGCACCTCTTAAGTGTGACACGCAGGGGTTCACAGGAGATTCGGTTCAGAGTTTGGATTCGGTTCAGAGTTTGTCGACAGGGGCGTACCGCAACAACAAGCGCTTGACTCCGTAGTCACCGAAGTCGACCGTAGCCTCAGCCTTCTCGGCGGCTCCGGCCGTCGAGACGACCGTGCCCAGACCGAAGGTGTCGTGCGTGACCCGGTCGCCGGCCGTGAGGTTGACCACCTCACGGTTGCCCGGGGACTTGGCACTTGGCCGCGCAGCAACATGGGCCAGAGCCGGGGCGGAGGTGCCGCGCCCCGAACCTGATTTCGGTTCCGCGCGTTCCCACGCGAGCAATTCCGCCGGTACCTCGTCGAGGAACCTGGACGCGGGATTCCACGACGGCTGACCGTACGCCGAGCGCACCAAGGCGCGCGAGATGTAGAGCCGCTGCCGGGCGCGGGTGATACCGACGTAGGCGAGCCTGCGCTCCTCCTCAAGCTCCAACTCATCGCCGAGCGAACGTTGATGGGGGAAGACGCCATCCTCGAGCCCGGTCAGAAAGACGACCGGAAACTCCAGGCCCTTGGCCGTGTGCAGGGTCATCAAGGTGACCATGCCACCCTGTGCATCCGCGTCGGGGATGTCGTCGGCGTCAGCCACCAGGGCCACGGTCTCAAGGAAATCTCCCAGCGTGCCCGCGACGTTGGCCTCTTCGTACTCGCGCGCCACAGCCTCGAGCTCACGGAGATTCTCGACCCGCGTCTCGTCCTGAGGGTCGCTGCTCGCCTGCAGCTCGGAGAGCAGCCCGGTCTGCTCATAGACCGCCTCGAGCACCGTCGCCGGGCCACTCCCGGCTTCCACCAGCGTGCGGAGTACCTCAATCATCGACCGGAAGCCTTCAACAGCGGCCAGCGAGCGCGGGTTGATGCCTGGCGCCTGGTGCGCCCGATCGATGGCGGCCGCAAACGGGATCCGCTCGCGGTCGGACAGAGCCGCCAGGCACGCCTCAGCCCGATCGCCGATCCCCCGTCGAGGGGTGTTGAGAATCCGGCGAAGCGAGACTGTGTCATCGGGGTTTGCCAACAACCGGAGGTAGGCCAGGGCGTCTCGCACCTCCTTGCGCTCATAGAACCGAACGCCCCCCACGACGCGGTAGGGGAGCCCGACCCGGATGAACACCTCTTCGAACACCCGGGACTGAGCATTGGTGCGATAGAAGACCGCCATCTCGGAGGGGACAAACGTCCCCGCGTCATGCAACGAATCGATGGTGCGTGCCACAAAGGCTGCCTCGTCGTGCTCGTTGTCGGCGACGTAGGCGGTCAGCGGCTCACCGTCGTCGGCGTCGGTCCACAGACGCTTCGGCTTCGGCCGGGGATTGCGAGCAATGACCGCATTGGCGGCGCTCAGGATGGTCTGGGTGGACCGGTAGTTCTGCTCCAGCAGGATGGTGGTGGCGTTGGCGTAGTCCTCCTCGAAATCGAGGATGTTGCGGATCGTGGCGCCGCGGAAGGCATAGATCGACTGGTCGGCGTCGCCGACGACACACAGCTCGGCCGGTTCGACACCCGGTGTCCCCTGGGTGAGCTCACGCACGAGGACGTATTGCGCATGATTGGTGTCCTGGTATTCGTCAACCAGGACGTGCCGGAACCGCCGCCGGTAGTGCTCCGCAACCTCGGGGTGCTGCTGGAGCAGCCGGACGGTCTGCATGATCAAGTCATCGAAGTCGAAGGCATTGGCCTCGCGCAGGCGCTGCTGATAGCGCGTGTAGGCCTCAGCCAGCATCTGCTCGATGTGGTTGGCCGTGCCGGCGGCGAAGGTGGCCGGGTCGATCAGCTCGTTCTTGAGGTTGCTGACCTGAGCCAGGAAAGCCCGCGGGTTGTAGCGCTTGGGATCAAGATCCAGGTCCCGACACACGAGGGTCATGAGCCGCTGGGAGTCAGCCGAGTCATAGATGGAGAAGGTGGTGGCGCGCTTGAGCGTCTTGGCTTCGGCGCGCAAGATGCGTACGCAGGCAGAGTGGAAGGTCGACACCCACATGACCCGTGAGCGGCCACCGATCAAAGCGGCAACGCGCTCCTTCATCTCGCCGGCGGCCTTATTGGTGAACGTGATCGCGAGGACGGCTCCGGGCTGGACATTGCGCGCCGCCAACAGATAAGCGATGCGGTGGGCGAGAACACGCGTCTTGCCCGACCCGGCACCGGCGACGATGAGCAAAGGAGAGCCCTCGTGCACGACAGCGGCTCGCTGTTGTGGATTGAGTCCCTCAAGAAGCTGATCGGCTCGGCTCAGCCGTACGACCGCCGGGGCAACAGCCCCTGCCGGGTCGAGGTCGGGGAAGAGGCTGCTCATCGCCGGACCATTCTAGGGACCGGCTCCGACACCGCCGGGCCCATGAACGACTGGCCCTGGGCCGTCGGCCCTGAGTGGCTCAGACCAAGATGTAGTACGTCCAGGTGATCGTGAACGTCTTCGCCTCGTAGGAGTCGCCGTCCTCCAAGGACACGCCCCAACGGACCTGTTGGCCCTCGAGCAGACGCGTGTCAAGTGGGATGGCCCTGGACGTGTGCGTCTCGGAGTCGGAATCAAAGTGCGACTCTGCGACCACCACATCTGAGTCGTCGATGAAGAGAATCGAGGCGACAGCACCTGAGCTCCCGCGCGCATAGCTGCCCACCCGGACGGTGCCGTACTTCACAGCCGACGGGATCGTCAGGTGGTGGAAACTGACCACGGCGCCACCAGGGCAGGCATCCCAATAGATCGCGCCGTTCGCCCACGAGCTCGAGTAGAGCCCGGAGCAGTCATCGCCTGAGGGGGTCCCCCAACTGTCGAAAGACGTCCGAGCCGTCAGCGTCCGGCTGGTCGTGCGAGCCGCGGAGAGCCGCTTCGCAGAAACCTTCACCGTGCTCTTGGGCGAGGTGGTCACATTGCCAGCTGGGTCTGTGGCGATGAAGGCATAGGAGTACGTCCCTGGGGCAAGTAGCGCCCCAGAGGTCGAACGACCGCCAAAGACGAAGCTCAACCGACCGCTTGAAGCAGCGCTCCTCGTCGATGACCAGACCGCCTTGCCTTGTGAGTTGTAGACCCGAGCGACGAGAGCCGAGGTCTTCTCACTGACGGTCACCGACACCTTTGTCGAGTCCCGGTAGCCGTCCCTGTACGGGTAGACCGTGGGATAGGTCGTGGCCTTCGACGTGAGGGTCGGATTCACCTTGTCGATGGCCAAGCCGCGAACGGCCTGGCCCACCAGGCTCTCGCCTGCGACGACAGCCGAGGTGTTCACGACCATCGAATACGCCCCCGAGGTGACGAGGACCCCTGCCGGGTCGTGGCCGTACCAGGTCCAGCTATGCGCCCCAGCTGCCTGCGTCCCGAGGTTCTTCGTCGTGAACGTCGTCCCGTCCGAGCGCTTGACCTGGATCTTCACGGTCGAGGCAACATCCAGGCGATACGTGACGGTCGTGTCGTCCTTCCTTCCGTCTCCGTCGGGCGAGAACGGGTTTGGTGTGAGTGCGGTGATGGTTGGTGAAAGCCGAGCAACCGTCAGTTCGATCGGGGTCGACGGCCGGTCAGTGGCGCACACGGTCCCCCTGGAATCACAGGAGAGCACCGTGATGCTGTGGGTGCCCGGCGCGAGTCTGCTCACCGCCACAGCCAGCGAGAACGGCGAGGAGAGGTCCGTGCCCAAGACTGTGGTCAGATCGGCGACGAAACGTACAGCGGGGCTGCCCGAGGCCCCTTCAACGACGAAGTCCGACGTCACTCGCGTCCCGGTCGGCGGGCTGGTAACGGTTGGGGCCGGGTTGACAACGTTGACAGAGACGTCTGTTCCGGACGTCGAGCACAGTGACTGGCGGCACAGGACGACTCGGAGAGTCTCGGTGCCCGCAAAGCCATCGCTCGGAAGCTCAAGGGTTGCTGCGCCCGCCACCAACGGCACCCGCACGCTGGGAACGCCACCGACGAGCGAGGCTTGGACGTAGTCTGCATCCTCGGCAGCGGCATCGACAGAGACCGTCAACACCTCACTGACAATGGCGTCCGGCAACGGCGAGAGCACCGCTGGGCCGGGGATCTCGAGCTCGTAGCCCAGCGCCGCATAGGCGTCGACCAATCCCGTGCGGAAGCCGTAAGCCTTGGCCTTGGTTGTTTCGCTGATCGCGAGTCGGACCTGGGCCTGGGTGAGCTCAGGTCGCGAGGCGCGTACCAGGGCCGCCACTCCGGCCACGAGAGGGGATGCGAAGGACGTGCCATCACCACTCACATAGTCGGTTGCCGTCGAGTAGAGCGTGTTTGCGCCCACGATCGAGACACCGGGGGCTCCGACGTCGACCCAGCTGCCGTACTGCGAGAAGGTCGCGCGGCTGCCTCCTCCAATGGTGGTGGCGCCGACGGCGAGAACGTCGGGCAGGGCCGCTGGGTAAAACTTCGAGCTCCCCCCGGAGTTGCCTGCTGCTGCGACGACCACAACGTCTTGGGCCACGGCGTCCGCAACAGCGAACTGGACGGCAAGGTCATTGGTTTCACTGCCGAGGCTGAGGTTGATGACGTCTGCGCCGTTCTGCACAGCCCAGTCAATGCCGTCGGCCAGAGCGGCATTCGTGATCTGCTCGTCCTCATCTGCAACCTTGACTGCGAGGATCCTGGAGTTCCAACCTGACCCGGCCATGCCCTCTCCGTTGTTGGTGCTCGCCGCGGCCATCGAGGCCACCATCGTGCCGTGCCCGACCTTGTCGGTGACCGTCGTGCCTCCCGTCGTGGCGTCGTAGCGTCCAACGACTGTGGCTGCCAGATCCGGATGACCGACGGCCAC
>JANPBY010000205.1:0-9996 GCA_031430645.1 Actinomycetes bacterium | reverse complement strand
GCAACCATCCCGCCGGGTCAGTCCCAGGGCATCGACCCCACCACCCTGCTTCGGCAGAACTTGAACCGACTCATCAGTGCGGAGCTGCTGGCCCGGGTCGCGATTGAGGAGGGGATCAACGTGACGCCGGCCGAGGTCGACGCGCTGCTCGTACAAGCCGCGGCCGGGGCTACCCGCGCGGACTTCGAAGCCCAGATCGCCTCCCAAACCGGCGTCCCTCCGACGGACCTCGAGTCCTTCGCCCGTGACTTCTTGGTCCAACAGAAGCTGGGCCAGAAACTGGCGCCTGGGGCCGATCAGGCCGCGCAGGCAGCCGCGGTTCAGGCTCGGCTCGCTCAGGAAGCGGCTGAGGTCGGCGTGACGGTCAGCCCGCGGTACGGAGCCTGGGACGCCACCAACGGGGGGATCAACGCAGACCTCAACGACTTGTCGGTGCCGGCAACTCCCGCGGCGTCCCCCGAGGTTCAGTAGCGGTCGCAGTGGCCCGCCTCGTTCTGTTGCGCACCTCGCCCAGGGTCGCCCCCGGTCAGTTGAACGCCGCTGCGTGGCGGCTGTTGCGCGAGGCATCGGTGGTGGCCTCGGAGCCTGATCACCCGCAGCTGCCGGCGCTGGCAGCCGAAGGGATCCTGGTCGGGGTGGAGCAGGAGACCACCCCGGCGGCGTTGGCCGTACGCCTGAGGCAGCTTGCCGGTGCGGGGGGCACGACCGTGTGGCTCTGCGGCGCGAGTGGGGACCCGGAACTCGTGCTTGAGCTGAGAACCGGGGCATCGGTTGAGGACGGCTCCGTGGACGTCCCCGGCGCCCGGATCCTCGACCTGGTGGCCGTGATGGACCGGCTGCGGTCCCCTGGTGGCTGTCCCTGGGATGCCGCCCAGACGCACACTTCGCTGCTGCCCTACCTGCTCGAAGAGGCCTATGAGACGGCCGAGGCCGTGGAGACCGGCGACCGCCCCGCTCTGCGGGAGGAGCTAGGTGACGTGCTCCTCCAGGTGGCCTTCCATGCCCGGCTGGCCGAGGAGCACCCTACCGATCCGTGGGATGTCGACGACGTAGCCGCGGACATCGTCATCAAGCTCATCAGCCGTCACCCGCACGTGTTCGGCGCCGCTGGTTCGGCCCATTCCGATGCCGACTCCGCGGCTGCGGTCGAGGCGAACTGGGAGACGATCAAGCGGGCCCAGAAGGGGCGTACGTCTGCTGTGGATGGGGTGCCGCTTGCCCAGCCGGCGCTCGCGCTAGCGGCCAAGTTGATGTCGCGCGCCGAGAAGGCTGGGCTGGATGTTCCGCTGCCGGCCGTCGAAGAGCTGAACCCCCAACTGCGCCGCGAGGGCGAACCTCTCAACCTCCAAAGGCGCAGCGAGGGCGAACCTCTGAACCTCCAAAGGCGCAGCGAGGGCGAGATTGGGGACCTCCTCCTCGCCGTCGTGCACCTTGCGCGTTGCTCCGGCGTCGATCCTGAGGCTGCCTTGCGTTTGGCTGCCCGCCGCTATGCCGACGCCATCAGGGCCGCTGAATCCTCATCCTGACTCGTCGCCGCGAGAACTGTCCGGACCAACCCGAGACATCACACAGCCGGAATGGCCTCCCTTTCGGACACTTGCTGGTCAGCGCCCGGATAGCGGGTCCGTATAGAGCCGCCCGATAGACTTGTCCACGTTCGCCCGCCCCTCCTCACCACCCCTGGAGCGCACCTGTGGCCAGCATTGAAGCCGTCGGCGCCCGCGAGATCCTCGACTCCCGCGGCAATCCCACGGTGGAGGTCGAGGTCGGTCTCGACGACGGGACCTTTGCTCGTGCAGCAGTGCCCAGCGGCGCCTCCACTGGGGCGTACGAGGCGGTCGAGCTGCGTGACGGGGACACCTCCCGCTACGGCGGCAAAGGGGTCGAGACGGCGGTGCTGGCGGTGCTGGACGAGATCGGACCCGAGCTCCTCGGGTTCGACGCCAGCGAACAACGACTCATCGACCAGGCTCTCATTGACCTGGACGGGACCCCGGACAAGTCCCGCCTGGGGGCTAACGCCCTGCTCGGAGTCTCTCTGGCCGTCGCCCGAGCGGCCGCCGAGTCGGCTGACCTCCCGCTGTTTCGCTACGTGGGTGGACCCAACGCGCACGTTTTGCCCGTGCCCATGATGAACATCCTCAACGGCGGCGCGCACGCGGACAGCAACGTCGACATCCAGGAGTTCATGGTGGCGCCGATCGGCGCAGCGACCTTCGCCGAGGCGTTGCGCTGGGGCGCTGAGGTCTATCACTCGCTGAAATCCGTGCTCCAAGAACAGGGGCTCGCCACCGGCCTGGGTGATGAGGGCGGCTTCGCCCCGTCCCTGTCGAGCAACAGGGCCGCACTCGACCTGATCGCCGTGGCCGTGGACCGCGCCGGCTTCCGACTCGGCGATGACATCGCGCTGGCGCTCGACGTCGCGGCGACCGAGTTCCACAACAACGGGGTCTATGCCTTCGAAGGAAACAAGTCCGCGGCTGAGATGTCCGCCTACTACGCAACGCTTGTGGCGGACTACCCGTTGGTCTCCATTGAGGATCCGCTCTCCGAGGACGACTGGGAGGGCTGGCAGACGCTCACGGCCGAGCTCGGCTCGCGGGTGCAGATCGTCGGGGACGATCTGTTTGTCACCAACCCGGTGCGCCTGCAGCGCGGGATCGACTCGGCTGCGGCCAACGCCCTGTTGGTCAAGGTCAACCAGATCGGCACCCTGACCGAGACCCTCGATGCTGTCTCCTTGGCTCACCGCAACGGATTCCGCTGCATGATGAGCCACCGATCTGGCGAGACCGAAGACACCACGATTGCCGATCTTGCGGTCGCCACCGACTGTGGGCAGATCAAGACTGGCGCCCCTGCGCGCTCCGAGCGGGTCGCAAAATACAACCAGCTGCTGCGGATCGAGGAGCTGCTCGACGACGCGGCGCGCTACGCCGGTCGCTCTGCCTTCCCGCGCTTCGCCTCCTGACCCAGGCATCCTCTGTCGTATGACTTCGGGCGATTCGCGCGCGGGCCGGCGCCCTTCGTCGCCCTCTTCTGCGCGGACCAAGGCCCCGCACCGAGGGGCAAGAACGTCCACCGCGGTTCGTACCCGTAGTTCGGGCACAGCCGTCGCCGACCAGGCGACCCGCCCTCAGGTTGTACGTCGGGTCCCCGTTCGCCCCCACCTCACCGGCCGAGCCGCGGTACTCCTGCTCGTCGTGGCCGCGCTGGCGGTGACTCTGGCCTGGCCAGCCCGCGCCCTTGTGGACCAACGGCGTACGGCAGCTGCCTTGCGCGCCGAGAACGCCTCAGCCGAGCAGCGGGTGATTGACCTGACCGAGTCCCTGGGCAAGTGGCGGGACCCGGCTTACGTCGAGGCGCAGGCTCGGGCCAGGCTGCACTTCGTACGGCCGGGCGAGACCGCTTATGTCGTCATCTCCCCGGACTCCGCCCCCGCCGCGGTGACCCCCCGAGTCGCGGAACCGGTCCGAGTCGCCTGGTTCGACTCCCTGTGGCAGTCGGTTGAGGGTGCGGCCGCGGATGCCGGTTGAGCCGGCCGACCTCGAGGCCGTGGCTGCGCAACTGAACAGGACCCCTCGGGCGGTCCGGCGAGTGGCGCACCGCTGCCCTTGTGGGCTTCCCGATGTGGTCGAGACCGAGCCACGACTCCCGGACGGGACGCCGTTTCCGACGTTCTACTACCTGACGTGCCCGCGAGCCACCGGCGCAGTGTCCACGCTCGAGGCGTCCGGGCTGATGAAGACGATGCTGGAGAGGCTGCGCACCGACCCCGAGTTGGCCGAGGCCTACCGTGAAGCGCATGAGGCTTATCTCGGCGAGCGAGCCCGCGCCGGAGCCGTACCCGAGATCGACGGCATCTCAGCTGGCGGGATGCCGCACCGGGTGAAATGTCTGCACGTCCTCGTCGGGCATGCGCTGGCCGCAGGTCCTGGCGTGAACCCCTTAGGTGATGAGGCGCTGGCGGCACTCCCGGACTGGTGGGTCGGCGGGCCGTGCGTGCCGCGCGAAGGGTCGGCTGACGTGGCCGCCGGTCCATGACGGTGAGTCGAGTCGCCGCGATCGATTGCGGGACCAACTCCATCCGGCTCCTCATCGCCGACGTCGATCCCCTGGCCGGCACGCTTACCGACGTCGTACGGCTGATGGAGGTCGTCCGGCTCGGTGAGGGAGTGGACCGTACGGGGAGGTTGTCCGAGGCCGCGCTGGAGCGGACCTTCGCGGCCTGCGGGCGGTACGCCTCCATCATCGCCACCCACGGGGTGCAGCGGGTGCGCTTCGTTGCCACCTCCGCCTCGCGGGACGCCGAGAATCGTGAGGTGTTCGTTGGTGGCGTCCTCGAACGGATCGGGGTCGAGCCCGAAGTCGTGAGTGGAGATGAAGAGGCTCGGCTGTCCTTCGACGGGGCGACCCGCGAGCTTGGTGCCGCAGGGGACGGACCCTTCCTGGTGCTGGACATCGGTGGAGGCTCGACGGAGTTCGTCCTCGGCCAGACCAGTCCCGACGCGGCGCAGTCGGTGGACATGGGGTGCGTCCGGCTGACCGAACGGCACTTGCGCGGCGACCCTCCAACCCGTCAGGAGATCGCTGCGGCTCGGGCCGACATCGAGTCCCTCATCGACCGTGCGGCAGAGACGGTGCCGTTGGGCGAAGCCCGTACCGTCGTGGGACTTGCCGGGTCTGTGACGACGGTGGCTGCCCTGGCGCTGGGGTTGCCCGAGTACGACTCCGAAGCCATCCACCGGTCCCGTATCCGCAGCGCTGACGTCCACGAGGTCACCGACCGGTTGCTAGCCATGACCCGGGCCGAACGGGCAGTCCTCCCCGTCATGCATCCCGGCCGTGTCGACGTGATCGGGGGCGGCGCCCTGGTCCTCGACGTGATCCTCGATCGGGTCGGAGCCCTCACCGATGTCGACACTGTGGTCGTGAGCGAGCACGACATCCTGGACGGAATCGCGTGGTCGATGGTGCCTGACTAGGGTCAGGCCGAGCCGGCCGCGGGCTGCGCCAGAGGTCACGAACGAGGAGTCGTTTTATGGGCGAGAGCGTCACGTTTGCGAGCAACGGCGGAACCTGTGCGGGCTACCTCGCGCTCCCTGCATCGGGATCCGGCCCGGGCGTGGTGCTCATCCAGGAGTGGTGGGGCCTGGTCGGTCACATCACCACGGTCGCGGACCGGCTGGCTGCTGAGGGCTTCGTGGCTCTGGCGCCGGATTTCTACCACGGCGCTAGCACGACCGAGCCCGACGAAGCCATGCGCCTGTTGATGTCTCTCGCCATGGATACCGCCGCCAAGGACATCGCCGGCGCGGCCACTTATCTCAGTGCTCGCCCTGACGTGAAAGGTGCCGGCATCGGGGCGGTCGGCTTCTGCATGGGTGGATCGCTGGCTCTGTGGTCCGGAACCCTGGCGCCGGAAGTCGTTGCCGTGGCTGGGTTCTATCCAGCGGTCCCGTGGGATCGGATGAGCCCGACTTGGGACGACTACGCAGGCAAGCAGGTCGTCATCCGCTGCTCAGAAGAGGACGGCACGTCAGCCGCCGAGGGGATCCAGACTGCTGTCCGCGCGATCGAAGCAGCTGGTGGCTCGGTCACCACGTACGACTATCCGGGCACCCTGCACGCGTTCTTCAACGACGAGCGATCCGAGGTCCACGACGCGGCGGCCAGCGACCTGGCCTGGTCACGAACTCTCGACCTGTTCCGTTCAGCGCTCTGAGCGTGTCTGCTGGAGCTGCACCCGGGTCTGGGTGGCCGGGCGACGTAGCCACGCCTCGGACGCCGGTGGCTCACGACGCGGACGACGTCGTACGGCTGGCGCTGGGCTCTGCCGACCTCTTGACCCTCGCCGCGCGGGTGTCGGTCTGCGGGGCGTGTCCTCGCCTGGTGACCTGGCGTGAAGAGGTCGCGGTCACGAAGCGCGCGGCCTATGCCGACAAGGACTATTGGGGGCGGCCCGCCCCGGGGTTCGGAGCTACGACCCCTTCGATCCTGGTGGTCGGGCTCGCACCGGCTGCCCACGGGGCCAACCGAACTGGGCGCGTCTTCACTGGGGACCGCAGCGGAGACTGGCTGTTCGCCGCACTTCACCGGGCCGGGCTCGCCAACCAGCCCGAGTCAACACGTGCGGGGGACGGGCTCGAGCTGGTGGGGACCCGCGTCGTGGCCGCGGTGCGCTGCGCCCCACCGGCGAACAAGCCCTCTCCCGAGGAGCGTGACACCTGTGCGCCCTGGCTCGACCGGGAGCTCGACCTGATTCGCCCCGGCCTACGCGTCATCGTGGCCTTGGGCGGGTTCGCCTGGGCAGCGTCCCTCGCGGCGCTGACCCGAGCCGGTGAACAAGCGCCGAGCCCGAGGCCCCGCTTCGGCCATGGCGCAGAGATAGCGGTAGGTGCTGACCTCACCCTGCTCGGTACCTACCACCCGAGCCAACAGAACACCTTCACCGGCCGCCTCACCAAACCCATGCTCGACGCCGTCTTCACGAGAGCAGCCGCACTTGCCCAAGGCTGAGCAAGTCGCCCACTGCCAAGCGGAGTCGGGGGGTTGGGGGGCCGGGCGTGGACGGGCCTGGCGGGAGGCCGAACGAAGTGAGGCCGGATGGCTGCCCGGCCCCCCAACCCCCCGGCTCCGCGCGAGCTAGGACGCGAGCTAGGACGCGAGCTAGGACGCCCGCACCGCCGCGGCAGAGGTCACCCGTGCCGTACGCCGCTGCGGCGGAGATGCGGGCCGGCGAGCGGTCGTACGGTTGAGCCATGACCACCACCCCTCGACGACACCCCCCGCGCATCCTCGTGATCGGCGGCGGGTACGTCGGGATGTACACAGCGATGCGCCTGCTGAAGAAGCTGCGCAAGGACGAAGCCGTGGTGACAGTCGTCGATCCACGCTCCTATATGACCTACCAGCCGTTCCTCCCGGAGGCCGCAGCCGGGTCGATCCAGCCGCGGCACGTGGTGGTTCCGCTGCGCCGGGTGCTCAACGGTGCCGAGGTGGTGACCGGGCGCATCACCGGTATCGACCACGCGAGAAAGACCGCGACCCTTCAGCCGCTGGAGGGAGCCTCGTACGAGATCACCTACGAGCACGTCGTCGTTGCCGTCGGTTCGGTGTCCAAGACCCTGCCGATCCCCGGCCTGGCCGAGGTGGGTACAGGGTTCAAGACTGTCGAGGAAGCCATCCAGCTGCGCAACCGGGTGATCGAGTGCATGGACATCGCCGAGTCCACCCAGGATGCCGAGATCCGCGCCCGAAACCTCACCTTCGTCGTCGTGGGTGGCGGCTACGCCGGCATCGAGGCGCTCGGTGAGCTCGAGGACATGTCGCGCTACGCCACCCGCTACTACCGGACCATTACTCCCGAAGACATGCATTGGGTGCTGGTCGAAGCCTCCGACCGGATCCTTCCCGAAGTCGGTCCCGAGATGGGGCTCTACGCCCTCGAGCAGCTGAAGGATCGGGGAATCGCTTGCTATCTGGACACCCGGCTCGTCTCGACTGTCGGTGGCCATGTCGTGTTGTCCAACGGCGAGGAGATGGACACTGAGACTCTCGTGTGGACCGCAGGGGTCAAGCCCAACCCACTGGTCGCCCAAACGGGTTTCCAGCTTGATGAACGCGGGCGACTTCTGGGGCGCGCGACCCTTCAGGTGGCCGACTACGACGACGCCTGGATCGCCGGTGACGCAGGGGCGATCCCTGACCTCGCCAATGGACCAGGCACCTGGACCTCGCCGTCTGCGCAGCATGCGGTCCGCCAAGCCAAGACTTTGGCCGACAACCTGATCGCAGCCTTGCGCGGCTTTCCGGTCGAGGACTACCACCACAAGCACGTCGGCTCGGTGGCCTCGCTCGGGCTCTACAAGGGCGTGGCCCAAGTCTATGGGATCAAGCTGAAGGGCTTCCCGGCCTGGTTCATGCACCGGACTTACCACATGAGCCGGATGCCCACGTTTGCTCGCAAGGCTCAGGTGCTCGTGGACTGGACTCAGGCCTTCTTCTTCCGGCGCGAGATCGTGTCGTTGTGGGGGATGCACGAGCCGTTCCAGGAGTTTCAGTCAGCGGCGAAGGAACTTCCGCCGACTATCCTTAGCAAAGGTAATGACCTAGACTAAGGTTCATGTCGACCACTGCACGGACTGCCGAGCTGACGAGTGAGTTGCGGATCGCCGTCATGCGGACGGCCCGCCGGCTGCGGGCCGAGCGCTCAGACTCGTCGTTGTCGCTGGGCGCACTTGCCGCGCTCGGGGCCCTCGACCGCCACGGTCCTCAGACGCCGGGTGAGCTCGCCGATCACGAGCGGGTCAAGCCCCCGTCGATGACGCGTACGGTCGCGGCGCTCGAGGCGGCCGGCCTGGTCAGCCGTTCCCCGCACCCCACCGACGGCCGTCAGGTGCTCGTTACGACGACCCCGCAGGCCCGCGCGATGTTGAAGGCTGATCGCCGGCGACGTGACGAGTGGCTGGCCCGTCGGCTCACCGCCTTGACGCAGGAGGAGCGCGCCACGCTCGGGGCCGCGACGGAGATCCTGGACCGGATCAGCCGCTCGTGAGCCCGACGTTCCAGGCCCTGCGCAACCGCAACTACCGGTTCTTCCTTGCTGGTGCGCTGGTTTCCAATGTAGGCACCTGGATGCAACGCATCGCCCAGGACTGGCTGGTCCTGGAGCTCTCTGGTGGGAGCGGGGTTGCGCTCGGGGTCACCACGGCCCTGCAGTTCCTTCCCCTGCTGCTCTTTGGCCCGTGGGGTGGCGTGCTTGCCGACCGCTACCCGAACCGTCGCGTGCTCGTGCTTGCTCAAGTCAGTTTCGGCCTGCTGGCTCTCACCCTGGGTGTGCTGGACGCCCTCGACGTCATCACCCTCGGCGGCGTCTACGTCTTAGCGTTTCTGCTCGGTGTGGTGACGGCAGTAGATGGTCCGACCCGACAGGCGTTCCTGATCGAGATGGTGGGCCGCGAGGACTTGCCCAATGCCGTCGGCCTGAACTCGACTGCTTTTCACGGCGCCCGCATCATCGGCCCGGCGATCGCCGGCCTCCTGATCGCTGCCTATGGGACCGCCCCGGTGTTCCTCATCAATGCCGCCACGTTCCTGGCCGTGATCGGCAGTCTGTTCGCGATGGACCCAAGACTGCTCAATCCTGCACCGCGCGTGCCAGCCGGTCGTGGGCAGATCCGAGCTGGGCTCAGCTATCTGCGCACCCGTCGTGACTTGGTGCTGATTCTGGTCATCGTCGGAGTCGTGGCGACCTTCGGTCTGAACTTCTCGATCACCATGGCGTTGATGGCCACCCAGGTCTTCGAACGCGGCGCGCAGGGATTCGCCTTGCTGGCCACCATGCTCGGCGTCGGCTCGCTGCTCGGCGCCCTAGTCGCCACTCGGCGGCGTGACCCGAGGGTGTCCCTAGTCGCTGGGTCTGCCGTCGCCTTCGGGTTTCTCGAGCTCGTGGCCGCGGCGATGCCGACCTACGCCCTGTTTGCTGTCGCCCTTGTGCCGTGCGGGTTCGCAGCCCTCACCGTCATGACGGCTGCGAACGCCACGGTCCAGTTGGGTGTCGCCCCGGAGTTCCGTGGACGCGTCATGGCGATCTATCTGACGGTATTCCTCGGGGGTACCCCGATCGGTGCGCCGATCATCGGGTGGCTAGCCGAGTCCTACGGCCCGAGGGCCGGGCTCGTCCTCGGAGGCGCCACCTCGCTGGCCGTCGGGGTGTTCGCGCTCATCGTCCTCGCGCGGCACCGGGCGCGCGGCGACAGCGGAGTCCAGGTCGTGGCGCCCTACGCTGGGGCAGCCCCCGTAGCCCAACGGCAGAGGCAGTCCCCTTAAAAGGGATACCGGTGTGGGTTCGATTCCCACCGGGGGCACCCGTGTGACGTCGCCGGAAACCGGTCCCCGGTGTCCCCCGCCCACCTTGACGTTTTGGCGTGTGGGTGGTAGTCCTTGCCGGGGTCGAGGTGGAGTTCTGTGAAGAGTTAGCCCTCGTTTGGGACG